>CAVJUB010000005.1:0-47201 GCA_963652545.1 Hallella faecis
GAGGCCGCCGCGTTTTTCTGGCCGTCGGGCGGCGCTCAGGCGAGCGCGTCCGCGGAGACAGAAGCGAGCAGCCAGAGCGCAGTGGCCCAGAAGGCGACGGCGGAAGCGCGGTTGATGAGGCGGGCGGCGCCGGGGGAGAGAAAGCGGCGAGCGGCGCGGTGCGCCGTCCAGCCGTAGACCGAGTGGATCGCCCAGACGAGCACGGTGTAGAGGCCCGAAAGCATCACGAACTGCGGCTCGTAAGGAAGCGCCGGATCAATGCACTGCGGAAAGAGCGTGACGTAGAAGATGATGAGCTGCGGGTTGGAGAGCTGCAGCACGACGCCTTCGGCAAAGAGGCGGCGGGCTGACGCGGCTCCGGCGCTGTTTGCGGCGGCTGAAAAGAGCACGGCGGGCGCCGTCCAGCGCTTCCAGCCCAGGTAGAAGAGAAAGAAAATGCCGGCGGTCTTCACGAGCTGGTAGGCCGTGTGCGAGGTGGAGAGCAGGACGCCCAGGCCGGTGGCGGAAAGCGCTGCGATGACGAGCGTGCCGAGCGCGACGCCGATGATGCCGGGCGTGGCGCGAGCTAGTCCCAGCCGCAGAGAGTTCGTGACCGACATCAGCACGCCCGGTCCCGGCGTGAGAATCGTCGGCACGGCGACGGCGAGAAAAACGAAGAGCAGCGAAGGATTGAGCATGGGGGGCGTCCGAAGTCGGAGGAGATTCTACGCGGACGCCGGAGAGCAAAACGCCCGCCGATCCCTTGCGGGACGAGCGGGCGCTTTTTGAAAGATGTCAGCCGATTAGTCGACCGCGACCATCACGTTGGACGCCTTGATGACGGCGTAGGCCTTGCCGCCCACCTTGAGGCCGAGGGTCTTGGCGGAGGTGGTGGTGATGGAGGAAACGATCTGCTGGCCGGAAGCCGTTTCGATCGTCACTTCGCAGGACACGGGGCCTTCCTTGATGTCAACGATCTTGCCTTCGATGCAGTTGCGGGCGGAAATTTTCATTTTTGTCTCCTAATGTGGAATTCGGCGGCGCGTCGGCCGCGTTGTTTTTCGATGGACGGCACTTTAGCATCCCTTCGTCGCTTCATGCAACTTTGTTGCAAAGATTTACGGTTTTATCCAATGAATACCGAGCGTTATTCTCCATTTGAATATTCCATTATGGAATAGCGACCCCGTTCTTTCTTTTTGGGAAAAACGCCGGTGAAGCCCTGCGGCGCTTGAGTTCCGTCGGTTTGACAGCGCCGGCCGGCGTGATATTCTCGGCAGAAGTTCAAAAAATGCCGGAGGGCATGCCATGACGAAGACGCTGGACCGGGAGCTGCTCACCTTTTTCAAGACGCTCTATGAGACGCGCAATCTCGTGGCGGCCGCCAACGAAGTGCAGGTGCCGGCGGCGACAGCCTCTCGGATGCTCTCCAAATTGCGCGGCGCCTTCGACGATGATCTCTTCACGCGGTGCGCCACGGGCTTGACGCCCAACTGGCGCGCCCAGGAGGCGATGCCTGTGGTGGAGCAGCTGCTCGCGGGCTACGACCGGTTGCTGGCGGACCGGGTGTTTGACCCGGCGTCCCTCAAGCGCGAGTTCCGCGTGGCCTGCGCCGATCATGCCATGCTGTTTCTGGCGCCGGGCGTTGCGCAGGCGGTGAAGGCGGCGCCCGGGGCGACGGTGAATTTTCAGCCGCTCACGGACGACTGGCAGTCGGAATTGAAAAACGGCGGCGTCGATGTCGCCGTGAGTCCGTTGGAGACGCTGCCTGAAGGCTTTCACGTCCTCACGCTGCGGGAGGCGAAGAACTGCGTCATCGCTCGCCCCGGGCATCCGCTGGAAAAACGTCTGAAGGAAACCGGTCGGATTTCATTCGAAGAGCTGCTGCAGTACCAGTTTGTGGAAGTCGTCTATCGGCCGAGCACTTATTTTCGGCAGATGAAGAGCGAAGAGGCGGCGGTGCTCTCCCGCCGGCGCGTCGCCGTGCGCGTGCCGTACTTCTTCGGCGCCGTGCGGCTCGTCGCCGCGAGCGACCTGATCGCCCTCATGTCGGACGCCATGTGCGAATGGCTCGTGCCCAAAGGCCTCCTGAGCGTTCTCCCAGTGGAAGGTTGTCTGGAGGAGAGCTTCCGGCCGCGCCTCATCTGGCACGATCGAAGTCATGCGGATCCGGCGATGCAGTGGTTTCGAAGCTTGCTGCTCGAGGGCTGCCGCTCGGTGCGCTCCTGAGGCGCGGGAGAGTGTGTCATTTTTGGTCACACTCTTTTACAGGGTTGAAAATTAGTGCCGCAGCAACCTAAATGAGAGTCATTCTCAACTAAATTCAAAAAAGCGTGGGGATACCCGAAGGATGTTCCGGAAAGTGGAAAAGGCTCTCCATGCACTACCATTTTCTTAGGTAAAAACCCTCAATCTTCCTTCGACTGAACTAGGCCGGAGGCGGTGCTGCCTGACAAAACCGTCATGAAAAATTAAGAAAGAAATTTGGGGACGGTCTTCAGCTTCACGTAATCTCCAACGGTGCCGCGGAGCGCGCTCGTTTTGCACGCCGCGGCGTCCCTGCAGGAAGGATCGACAGCGGTTCGACGGCAGGGTTCAAGGAGAAAAATAATGCAAGTCAATGCAGCTAAAACAGTCATTGGAAGTCTGTTTTGCGCGGCCATGATGGCTGCCACCTCAGGTGCGATCGCTGCCGAAAAAGCCAAAGCGGCTCCCGGCGACGGCAACCCCAACATGAATTCCACGACGCAGGCGGTCTGGGACAACCCGGACCTCACGCTTCCCAAGAACGGCGTCCGCACCCTCGAAGACTACATCGTCGAGGAAAAGGAGCTCTGGGACTGGATGTTCAAGAACCACCCCGTCTTCAAGTACGCGTCCGAAGGCCGCATCGTCGGCATGTACAAGGTGTCGAGCCGCGGTTCGGAATACCTGGGCGAAGGCAACGCCAAGGGCTACACCAAGGCGGCTGAAAAGGACCGTCCCCAGGCCTCCCAGTATCGCCTCCCGCAGACGTCCATCCTCGACTTCCCGACGAAGTTCGTGGGTCCGGAAAAGTGCGGCCAGTGCCACGCGGTCCAGTACCAGAAGTGGAAGCGCAGCCGTCATGCGCAGACCGTTCGCTTCCCTGGCGAACACCCCGAAGTGGACAACGACCTCAAGAAGAAGCTCTACGGCTCTCAGGCTTCGATCCTTGCTGACGGCATCACGCCCGACGTGATCTACGCCACGCTCGGCACGCCCCGCACGAAGTACGGCTACATTGACGCCTGGCTCGCCCGCGGCTCCTACCACATCCGCGACGGCCTGCTTCGCGACGGCACGGGCACGGTGGTCGCCGGCGGCAACCAGTTCTCCCGCGGCTGGGCTCAGTGGCTCACCCCCGAGCGCGCTCAGGAAATCAAGAAGGTCATTCCCGACTTCCCGACCGACATGAAGGGCTTCGGCGGCTCCGGCTCCCATCAGTGGGGCATGACGAGCTACGGCGCCTCCTACGAAAAGCAGTTCCTCTTCCAGCCGGCCACGTCCTACTGCGAAGTCTGCCATTCGTTCAAGTTTGACTTCAAGAACAAGGAAGAGTTCTTCGCCGCGCTCGGCAATCCGAAGGAACTGCAGAAGCACACCATCTCCCGCGGCGTCGCCTGCGAGGAATGCCATGGCGCGGGCGGCCACTTGACCGGCGCCGTGAGCAACGGCTTTGAAACGAACTGCGAACGCTGCCACCAGCGCTCCAACTTCGTCGCCGACACCGTGGTCACCGACAAGGACGGCGTGAAGAAGATCGAAACCGGCTTCAACGTGAAGACGAAGTCCTCCTGCCCGTCCTGCGGCACGGAAGGCTCGCAGCTCATGATGTCCAAGCACTATGAAAAGGGCATGCGCTGCGTCACCTGCCACGATCCGCATGAAGTGACGAGCAACGACTGGAAGTCGTACTACACGAAGCCCGCCATCCGCAAGACCTGCCAGGACTGCCACAAGACCCAGGCCGACGTCGTTGCGAAGACGGACACCCACGCGAAGGTGGACTGCATCGGCTGCCACATGCCGTTTACGATGAGCTGCGAAAACTTCACGGCCATCCAGCGTCCGGACTTCGCCGGCTTTGACGCCGTCCGTCGCTCTCACGTCTGGAACATCAAGGTCGATCCGACCGCGAAGATGATGAACCCGGCCGAAGGCCAGTCCCGCGCTTCGAATTCGAAGGGCTGGCGCATCGCCAAGGATGAGGAAGGCCACGGCTACCTCGACCTGATGTGGTCCTGCGCCCGCACGGCGAACGCTGAGAAGGAAGTCACCGACAACAAGGGCTGCCACAGCGCGTTCCTGAGCGAACTCGAAAAGGGTCTGCAGTACACCGACCAGAAGGTCATCTACGACGAAGTCATGAAGTGGCAGAACCCCGTCAAGGCGGGCTACGACGCCGCGGTGAAGTCGCTTGACCGCATCCAGAAGCTCCTTGAGATTACGAAGCTCTCGGCGGAGTCGAAGACCGAAGTTCTGATGCTGATCGACAAGGCGCAGGACATCGTGGACCAGGTGAAGAAGGACGGCTCCTGGGGCGTGCACGCGCCGCACTACATGGCGCAGCGCACCGAGACCGCGCAGGCTTACCTCGCGCAGGCTCAGAAGCTCCTTGATGCGGGCGAATTCGTGAAGACGAAGGCTGCCAAGTAACTTGCGAGACCTGGCTCCGTCCGGGCGCCCCGTCAAGGGACGCCCGGGCGGAGAAAGACGAACTGACAACAGACAACGGCAATGAAGATGATGAAGGCTGCGGCCGCTCTGGCGGCGATTCTTTCGATGAGCTCTGCGATGGCGGGGGCCGATGCTCCCATCGTGCCCGCCGATCCCGACAACGAGCACCTCGTGAAGATTTCGCTTCTGGAGGGCGCTGAACTTTTCCGGCAGGGCGTGCGCTTTTACGACGTGAACGCGCTCGAACTCTGGGCGGACGGCTTCATTCCGGGCGCGGTGTACTTCAACTACAGCGCCTGGAAGAGCCTGCTGCCCGCGGACAAGTCGACGCCGATGGTCTTTTACTGCGCCAATCGCCTTTGCGAAAACAGTGAAGCGGCCGCGCGGCAGGTGATCCGTCTCGGATACACCCACGTGCGGCAGATGCCTGACGGCATCTACGGCTGGCGCCAGAACGGCTATCCCACGGAGCGTCCGTAGCTCGACCTCTTTGCCTCAACCAGACACCCCTATCGGATTGAATTTGTATGCAGACCCTTAAGAAAACCATGCTTGCCGCCGCTCTCGCCGTCTTTGCCGCTGCCTCCAGCGCCGCGGCGATGACGGACGTTCAGAGCGAGTCCTACAGCATGGGCGCTTCCGTGGCGAACTACCTTTCCGCTCAGATGATCAAGCAGAAGGAGCTCGGCCTCTCGAGCGACAAGGAGAGTGTTTTGAAGGGCTTCACCGAAGCGTTTTCGGGGAAGTCCCAGCTCACGACGGATGAGATTCTGAAGGCGCTTCAGGCGCGCCAGGACAAGCTGAACGCCTTGGAAGAAAAGGCGATCGCTGCCCAGCGCGACAAGAACGCCAAGGAAGGCGCGGCCTATCTCGCGAAGAACGCGAAGAAAAAGGGCGTGAAGACCACGGACTCGGGCCTGCAGTATGAAGTGCTTGCGAGCGGCAAGGGCGCCAAGCCCACGGAAGCCGACATCGTGACGGTGAACTACGAGGGCAAGCTCCTTGACGGCACGGTCTTTGACACGACCGCCGGCCGCATGCCCGCGCGCCTCGTCGTGATGAGCGTGGTCCCCGGCTTTGAAGAGGGCCTCCTCATGATGAACGAGGGCTCGAAGTACCGCTTCACGATTCCCGCAAAGCTTGCGTACGGCCGCGACGGCGTGGCGCAGATTCCTCCGGAAGCAACGCTGGTGTTTGAAGTTGAGCTCGTCAAGGTTGAAAAAGTCAAGGGACATGAAGGCATGATGGGCGGCATGGGCGGCATGATGAATCCCCACAAGTAAGGGATTCATTTCAAGCTCATAGCTTTTCGAACCAAGAAAGGACAGGACGCGATGAACGGACTCTTCTGGGTGATGGCGGGCGCGACGCTCGCGCCGGCGGCCGCGGCTGCGGCGTCGGTGCGGAACTTGCGTCGCGCGGCGTCATTTGGAAGTGCGCTGGGCGTCGCGGCGGTGATTGCTCTGGCGGCGGCGGGCTACGGCGCCGCGGGCCGCTGGAGCGACTGGATGAACCGCACGACGGACGAGGCGACGGACTGGCAGCTGGCGGCCCGTCTCACCGAAGCCCGGCGCGCGGCGAAGGCGGAGGACGCTGACGCGGGAGCGCTTCTTGCGCTCGCGCAGGCGAACTACGACGCCGGGCGCTACGGCGACGCGGTGAAGGCGGTGGAAGACGCTGAAGCCCGCTTCGGACGCAGCCTCGAGTCGGCCGTTTTGAAAGCTGAGGCGCTTTACTACCGGGACGGACGCGTGATGTCCCGGGAGGTGAAGGCGCTTTTGGACGAGGCGCTCGCCGCCAATCCGTATCACGTGCCGGCAAGGCTTCTCATGGCGAACGATGCTTTTTTGCACGAGCGCTGGGAGGAGGCGATCGCCGAGTGGGAGTTCCTTCTTCGTTCGGGGGCGGTGCGGGGCCGCGAGCGCGCCATTGAAAACGCGATCGCCAAGGCCCGGAGCCGCCAGGCCCAGTCTTCAAAGACGAACCAATAAGGAAGCCTCGGACGAGGCGGCGACAAATCGTCCGAGACTTCACGGAGACAATCGTGAGTGAAAAGATTGACCGGAGAACATTCGTCGCCGGCGCAGGTCTTTCCGCGCTCGCCCTCATTCAGCTGGGCGGCTGCGCGAAGGACGGCGGCGCGGGCGGCGAAAAGCGGCCGCACTACGTCATGGTGTTCGATCAGAACAAGTGCGTGGGCTGCGGCGACTGCAAGACGGCCTGCACCAAGGTGAATGACTTGGCAAAGGGCCAGGCCCGTCTCACGCTGCAGTTCACCTGCGGCACGGACGGCAAGGCGATCTGCCCCAAGGAGGACGCGCCCCGCGGCTACGCGAGCGACCGTCGCTACGTGCGCGTTTCGTGCCAGCAGTGCGAAGACGCGCCGTGCGTGAAGGTCTGCCCGACAGGCGCCGCGCATCGCGATCCGGCGACGGGCATCGTGACGATGAACCCGGACAAGTGCGTGGGCTGCAAGTACTGCATCGTGGCCTGCCCGTACAACGTCCGCTTCATCAACGAAAAGACGAAGGCGGCGGACAACTGCAACTTCTGCCTGGATTCCCGGCTGAAGAAGGGCAATCCGACGCCGGGCTGCGTTGAAAGCTGCAAGTACGACGCGCTCGTCTTCGGCGACGTTTCGGACGAAACGAGCTACGTGAGCAAGCTCCTTCGAGTGAAGGACTCGGTGCGCATCCGCCCCGAGCTCGGCACCCGGCCGAGCCTGCGCTACATCCCCATCGTCAAAAAGGGAGCGTAAGCCATGGAAGCGAGTTTACTTTTCAACGTGGGACTCTCCCACGGCATCCAGTGGCCCTGGCCCATTGCGGTCTACCTCTTCCTCGCCGGCATTTCGGGCGGCGCGGTGGCGGTGGCGCTCTTTGCGGCGATCTGGGGAAAGCGCTATGAAGCGACGCCCGCGGTGAAGGCTGCGTCCGTCGTGGGCTTCGTGACCATTGCGCTCGGCATGCTCTGCCTCGTGGCGGACCTTACCAAGCCCTTTGACTTCTGGAAGATCCTCATCAACTACAACCTCACCTCGGTGATGAGCCTGGGCGTCATTGCGCTCCTTTGCTACATCCCGCTGGTGTTCGTGCTGATGGTGACGTCTTTCGGCGACAAGTGCTCGGTCTGCGCGAAGGCGGCGGCGATCGTGAAGCCCCTGCAGGGCGCCCTTTACTGGGTGGTGCTGGTGCTCGCCCTGGCGATCTGCGCCTACACGGGCTTTCTCATCTCGGCGCTCGTTCGCTATCCCCTCATCAACACCGCGGTCCTGCCGGCGCTCTTTGTGGCGTCCGGCCTCTCCGCGGGCGCGGCGGCGGTGAAGCTGCTGTCCGTCACGTGCTTCGGGGAGAGCGAAGAGAGCCCGATGATCCACGCGCTGCACAAGGCGGAGTATCCGCTGATGGCCGTGGAGCTCGCGTGCCTCTTCATGATCGCCGCGGCCATGGTGCTCGGCAACGCCGCGCAGCAGGCGGCCTTCGCGGCCTTCACGACGGGCTGCTGGGCGAAGCTCTTCTGGTGGGGTGTGATCGGCCTGGGCTTCGTGCTCCCGTTTGCGGCCACCTTTGTGAAGAGCCGCGCCGTCATGGCGGCGGGGGCGCTCTGCGCCATCGTCGGCATGATGTGCCTGCGCTTGTTCATCCTCTACGCCGGCCAGACGTTCGTTCTGTAAGGCGATGAAGGCGGAGCGAAAGCGTTCTTTCGCTTCGCCCGAGAGGATTTCTTTCGGGAAAGCGGATGCCTCCGGGCACCCGTTTTTCCGTGTTCAAGGAGACAAATTCAAAATGGTGAAAGCAGCAAAAAACAGTGTTCTGGCGGCCGCGCTCGCCCTTTTGACTTTGTCCCCGGCTGGGGCGCATCCGGTGGTGGAGCCGGCGGACGCCTGCGCGTCCTGCGGCATGATCGTTTCCAAATACCCGGGCCCGAAGGGCGTCGTGGAAGACGGCCGGCATCGCGCGTTCTGTTCGGCGCGTGCTCTCGTGTGCGACGCGCTCGCCCGAGGGAGCGCCCAAGGCGCCTGGGTGCATGACGCCGGAAGGACGGACTGGGCGCAGCCTGAGGACGACGCCTTCATTGACGCGGCATCCGCCTGGTATGTGTATGCGTCCGGAAAAAAGGCGGTCATGGGGCCGAGCCTTGCGCCGTTTTCCAGTGAAGCGGCGGCGCGCGCCTTTCAAAAGGAAAACGGCGGGACGCTCTATCGCTATGATGAACTCACGACTGGCATCCTCGGGTGCCGGGCGCACAACTAGCGACGGAGGGTATTCATGAACGCGAGCGGACGGTATCGGCGGTATCTCGGCGCCGCCTTTCTGGGGACGGCGCTTCTGGCGGTCACCGGCTGCGGCGAAGCGAAGAAGCGCCCGGCTTTTGCGCCCGC
This sequence comes from Hallella faecis, assembly GCA_963652545.1. Taxonomy (GTDB): domain Bacteria; phylum Pseudomonadota; class Gammaproteobacteria; order Burkholderiales; family Burkholderiaceae_F; genus Duodenibacillus. The sequence continues at coordinate 9,059 of CAVJUB010000005.1, forward strand.
GGCGGACGCTCGCTGCGCCTTGTGCGGCATGGTGGTGGCGAACTACGAAGGCCCCAAGGCCGAGCTTTATTTGAAGGGCGTGGAGCGCCCCGCGGTCTTTTGCTCGCTTCGAGACGGTTTGTCGTTTCTGCTGCAGCCCGAAAATCGCCGGCGCCTGGAAGCGTTCTATGTGCAGACCGCGGACGGCGCGCCGGCTTTTCTCGACGCGGAAAGCGTCGTTTTTGTGATTGGCAGCCGCTTTGAAGGCGTGATGGGCGCGGAGCCTGCGGCGCTCTCGACATCCGAGGCGGCCGAGCGCTTCATCGAGAAAATGGGCGGGCGCCGAAAGACGTTCGCCGACCTTGCGCTGGAGGACCTTGCGTGAAGCGGCTCGTTCTCGGCCTGTGGCTCGCGGCGTCTGCGCCCGTCTGGAGCGCCGTGGCGCCCGAGACGGCGTGCCGGCTCGTGACGCCCGGCGAGAATCTGCAGGCGGCGTTGGATGCCGCGCCGCGAAAAGGGTGTCTGACGCTCGCGGCAGGCGTTTACTCTGGTCCCGTGACGATGGAAAAGCCTTTGACGCTGACGGCGGAAAAAGGCGCTGTCATTCGGGGCGGCGACCGGGCGGTGACGATCGCCGCTTCGCGCGTGACGCTGGAAAATCTGACGATTGAAGGAACGGGGCGCACGCTCTCCGAGGCGCACGCTGCGGTGTGGATGAAGAAGTTTGCGCACGACGCGTCGCTCGTGCGGGTGACGATGAAAAGCCCCGCCTTTGGCTTTTACGGCGAAGGCGTCGGCAATGTGAAGCTCACGGACTGCGTCATCGAAGGCGACAAGTCGCGTCCCGTCACGAGCCGCGGCGACGGGGTCTATGTCAAGTCAGCGCAGAACGTTGAAGTGGTGCGATCCCAGATTTCTGACGTCCGCGACGGCGTGTACTTTGAAAGCACCGAAAGCTCGTCGGCGAACTACAACCGCCTCGAAGGCTTGCAGTACGGCATTCATTTCATGTACGCCAAGGGCGTGGAGGCGCACCACAATCGCGTGCGGCATTCCGCGGGCGGGATCGCCGTCATGAGCACGCGCCATGTGAGCTCGACCGGCAACTTGGTGACGGACGGCACCGAGTTCGGCGCTCTTTTGAATGTCGCCAGCGGCTGCGTTCTCACGAACAACACCTTCTCCCGCATTCGCAATCCGGAGGCGAACTCGGCGGTAAACAGCGAAGGAAAGGGCGTTTTCCTCTATGGCCCGGGGGTGAACGACATCGCCGCCAACTTGATTGAGCAAAACGACATCGGCATCGACGTCGCGGTCGGAGTGGAGGAGAACCGCGTGTACGACAACGTCATCACTGGAAACGACGTTCCCGTGCGCTATGTGGGCGTGAAGCCCCTGGTGTGGACGTTTGAGGACGGCAATTTCTGGGGCGAGGGCGTCGTGCCGGACCTGGACGGCGACGGCTATGGGGACGAGCCGTATCAGCCCAACGATTCGCTTGACCGCCTCTTCTGGATTTATCCCGAGGCGCGGTTTCTGGCGGAGAGCCCCGTCGTGATGCTCTTGAGGCGATTGACAAAGGGCCTCGCGCTTGACAAAGGCAAGGGCATTACGGACGAACGACCGATTACGGTGCGGCCCCGCTGGTACGGGGCGCCGGAGGAGGAGCTGCCATGACGCTGGCGGTGAAGGCGGAGAATCTGCGTTTTCTGCGGGGCGGCCGCGCCGTTGTGGACGGCATGACGTTTGCCGTGGAAACGGGGCGCGTCACGGCGCTCATTGGCACGAACGGCGCCGGGAAAACGACATTGATGAAGCTCATTCTGGGGCTCGTGACGCCCGCGTCCGGCACGCTGGAAGTCCTGGGGGGCGAACCCGGAGCTCAGCCCCTCAAGGTGGGGTACCTTCCGGAAAACGTGAGCTTTTACGACACGATGACAGTGGCGGAGCATCTCGCGTTTTTTGCGGGCGTGAAGGGCGTGTCAGATGTTCGACGAGACGAGGTCGCTCAGCGGCTGCGGCTCACGGAGCTCGCGCAAAAGCGTCCCGGCGACTGCTCCAAGGGTCAGCGCCAGCGGCTGGGGCTCGCGCAGGCGGTGCTGGCCGCCCCCGAGCTTCTGGTGTTGGACGAACCCACGACGGGGCTCGATCCTCAGACGGTGAGTGAGCTCTACGGCCTTCTCACCGAACTCGCGCACTCGGGCTGCGCGGTGCTGCTTTCCACGCATGAACTCGCGCTCGCGCAAAAATACGCGGACGCCGTGATGATGGTGAAGGCGGGGCGGCTTGTGGCTGGCCCGGCGACGATCGAGGCGCTGCGCCAGGCGTCGGGGCTTTCGGTGCGCGTGGTGCTTCGCGAGAATCGCCCCGCCGGATTGAAGCTGCCGGCAGGCGTGCGCGAGACGCCGGAGGGCTTTGAGGCGGCGGAAGCCGCGGCGCCGGCGCTTGTTGTGGCGCTGGCGGCCGCGGGGTGCGGGGACTTTGACATCGTGCGTCCGGACCTCGCGTCTCTCTACGCGCATTTCAATCGGGAGGCGGCCTGATGGTCTTTTCCGTTCTGGTGAGAAAAGAGCTCCTGGTGCTTCGGCGCAACCGATGGCTGGCGGCGGGCGCCTGGGTGTCGGGGCTTCTCGCGGCGGCCGTGGTCTTTGGCACGGCGGCGGTGGGCGGCAGCCTCGTCTGGCGGGACTTTCCGACGGTGTCGGCGGCGCTCGCGTCGCTTTTGATGTACGTGATGCCCTTGATGGCCGTGCTCGCCGTGAGCGACGCCTTTGCGGCGGAGCGCGAGCAGGGGACGCTTCTCTTGATGCTCACTTATCCCGTGAAGCGCAGCGTCTGGGTGCTCGCCAAACTCGCGGCCTATGCGGCGGCGCTCGCGGCGGCGCTGGTGCCGGCGGCCTTGCTCCTTCTCGCGCTGCGGCTTTCGCTCCCCCTGCCCTGGGGCTGGGGCGAGACGGCGGCGGGCTTGGCAAAGCTCTTCTTGGCTGCGTGGCTTTACGGGCTGGGGTTTGCGGCCGCGGGCTGCGTCGTGAGCCTCGGGGCGGCGACGAAGGCGCAGGCGCTGTCCCGGTTGCTGCTTTTCTGGTTTGCCGTGGTGTTTCTCTGGGATCTGGCGCTGCTCACAGGCGCCGTGGCGCTGGCGGGCGAAGCGCCGCGCTGGCTTTTTGCCGGGTTGATGACGGTGAATGCGGCGGACGCCTTCCGGCTTCTGCTGACGCCCGCTCGCGCGGCGGACTTCACGGTGCCGGCGCCGGTTTTGTGGGCGGTGCTGGTGGCGTGGATCGCGGCGGGGACGGTTGCGGCGATGCGGCGGCTGGCCCGGCTCACGCTTTGAGGACGAATGATGATTCCAGAACTGGGCCTTTATCTTCTCGCGCTTTCGGGAGCGTCGTTTTTCGCCGCGGCTGTGACGGCAGGCGCCGGTCTTTGGAAGCGCTCGAATGACCTTGCCGCCTGGTGGCGGCCGGGTCTTTCGTCGGGCGTCACGGCGCTCGTGCTGTCCGCCGCCTGTCTTTTTTATGCGCTCCTCACGGACGACTTCTCGGTGAAGTACGTCGCCTACAACGCAAACACGGGGCTTGAGGCCGTCTACAAATTCGCGGCCTTCTGGGCGGGGCACGAAGGGTCGTTCTTTTTGTGGCTGCTGCTTTCGGCTTTGGCGCTCGCGACGGCGATTGGCTGGAGTCCGAAGGACGAGCGCTTCCAAGGGGCGGAGGCTGCGGCAGGCGCCCTGATTCTCGCGGCGCTCGCGGTCTTTCTCATTTTTGTGTCCAATCCCTTTGAGCGGCTGCTGCCGGACGTTCCGTCCGAGGGCCGGGACTTGAACCCCATCCTGCAGAGCATCGGCATGATCGTTCATCCGCCGCTGCTTTTTGCGGGCTACGCGGGACTCGCGGCGCTCGGCGCGGCGGCTGCGGCGCAGCTCGTGACGGGGCGCGCGGATGAGGCGGTGAAGGCGCTCCTGCGGCGCCTGACGCTTGTGACGTGGATTTTTCTCACGGCGGGGAACGCCCTCGGATCCTGGTGGGCCTACACCGAGCTCGGCTGGGGCGGCTGGTGGTTCTGGGACCCGGTGGAGAACTCCTCCTTCGTGCCGTGGCTTTTGGCGACGGCGCTGCTGCACCTTTTTGTGGCGCGGGACGCGTCGCCGCGGCTCACGTCGCTTTTGTGCCTCATCGGCTTCGCGCTCTCGCTCTTGGGCGCCTTTCTGGTGCGAAGCGGCATCGTGCAGTCCGTGCATGCCTTTGCGTCCGATGCGACCCGCGGCGCGGCGCTCTTTGCTCTTTTCCTGGCGCTGGTGCTACCCGCGGCGGTGCTCTACGCGCTGCGCGCCGACCGGCTGCCCGCGGCGGAGCCGGAGACGGAAAGCGGCGCAGGGATTCTCACCGCCGGTGCTTACCTGATGCTCGCCGCGGCGGCGAGCGTGCTGGTGGGGACGCTTTATCCGCTCTTTTTTGAGGTGATGGGGTGGGGCGCGCTCTCGGTGGGCGTGCCGTACTTCAACGCCTTTTTTGCGCCGATGACGGTGGCGGCGGCGCTGATGATCGGCTGGCTGCAGGCGCGGCGCCTGACGCGCGTGGAAAAGACGGCGGCGGTGGTCGCGTCGCTGGCGGCGGGCGCTGCGGCGATGCTTTTGAAGACGGACGCGCCCTTCTGGCCGGCGGCGGGCGCCGCGTCAGCGGTCTGGCTTGCGGTGACCGGGCTCGCGGCGCTCTGGCGCGGAGGCTTTGCCAAGGCGGCCGTCTTCGCGCATCTTGGGATTGCGGTGAGCATCGCAGGCGTCACCGGCGTCGCAAACTTTGAAACGGATGCGCTCGTGCGCATGGGGCCGGGATTGGGCAAGCCCGTGGCGGACGTCATTTTTGTGTACGATGAAACCCGAGACGTGGAGACGCGCGGCTATCGCGCGAAGGAAGCGCAGATTCTGGTGTTGAACGAGCGGGAGGAGCCGATCGGTCTTCTCACGCCGCAGCGCCAGGTCTACAAGGTGAACGGCCAGTCAATGTCCGCGGCGGGCATACAGCACGGTCTCTGGCGGGACCTCTACGTTTCGATGGGAAACGACCTGGGGCAGGGCGAATACCTGGTGCGGCTCTCGGTGAAGCCCTTGGTGAGCTGGATCTGGGCGGGGGCGCTTGTGATGCTCCTGGGGGGACTCGCGGCGCTGCGCCGAAAGGAGAAGACGAAGTGAAACGACGACTTTGGCTCGCAGGACTCGTTGCGTCGGCGGCGGCCGGGACGGCGAGATCGGAAACCGCCGAGCAAGGCGCGGCGCGCCGCAAGCTGGCGATCGAACTTTCCAAAGAGCTGCGGGATCCGTCGTCCGCGAATCAGACGCTTTATGAAAGCGAGAGCTCGATTTCGGGCGAACTGAAGGCGGAGATTTACGCGCAGCTAGCCAAAGGAAAGACCCGAGAGGAAGTATTGGAATTTTTTGCCGAGCGCTACGGCGACTCGATTCGCTACGACCCGGCGATGAAGACGTCCACGGCCGCCCTCTGGGTCGCGCCCTGGCTGCTGCTTGCGATTGCGGGGACGGCGGCCTTCATGCGGCGCCGGCGCCGCTTGAAATGACACAGAACACAACAATGAAGGAATTCGACATGACGAATTGGTTCACCCGGACGGTGCTGACGGCGGCGATGTGCGCCGCGGCGGCGTTTTCGACCGCCTCTCAGGCGTCCATCTTTGACAAGCCGCTTTATGACACCGGCAAGCCCGTCGCCGACCGCCCCATGGCGTTCGTGGACTTCAAGGAGCTCGCGGGCGCGCACCCTGCGGACGATCTTGCCTTCAAGGGCATTGACGGCAAGACGCACAAGCTTTCCGACTACCGCGGCAATCTGCTCATCGTCGACATGTGGGCGACGTGGTGCAGCCCCTGCATCCGGACGATTCCGCTGATTCTCGATCTGCAGAAGAGCCTGGCGAAGGACCAGGCGGCGAAGGTGAAGTTCGTCTCCGTGAGCATTGACGAAGACAGCGAGGATGTGGCGGACTTCTTGAAGGAGCACAAGCTCGAGGGCTACGACACGTGGCTTGATCCCAAGAAGTCGATGCTCTCTGTCATCCCGTCGGACGTGGTGCCCACGGCCTTCTTCTTTGACGGCCGCGGCAACCTCGTGGGCTTCGTGCGGGGCTACGTGGACTGGAGCGGCATGGGGGTTGAAGACTTCCTGCGACGTCTGGGCGACAAGTACGCGGATCCGTCCGGCATCAAGCCGCGCGTGAAGCCGCCGGTGCTTTCGAAGTAGCCGGCCGCCTCGGCTCCTTGCGTCCGGATTGCCGGAAGGACCGGCGGCCGGACGAAAAAAACGCCCCGACGGGGAAAGCCGTCAGGGCGACAAACAAAACAAGGAGAGAGAAATAAGCAAGAAAGCGAATGGAGTCTTCGGAAGTCGTCTAGAAACTTTCGAGATTCGTTTCCTTGATTTCGAAGCGAATATTAACGAGGCGCCGGCGCTTTCGATACCTCCCGCAGTAGGTAGCCTGAAGGCGTAGCGGCGGAGGACGGAAGGCGTAGGCCGAACGTCGGCCTCAGCCGCGCAGCCGGTGCGCGAGGCGCGCCACCCAGCGATGCCGAGCGTCCGCCATCAGTTCCTTCACCGGGATGACGGGGGAAAGGCTTTGGGCGTCGAGAGCGGCGACGATCGCCTTCAGGTCGGCAAACTCTCGGTTCGTCAACGCGCGCTGCAGCAGCGGCAGCGTGTAGCCCGCTTTTTCAACGCCCGCGAGCTCCACGAGGCCCTCGGGCGTTTCTGTGGCAAACGTCGCGGCGAAGTGCCGTTTTTCGGAGGCGAGCGTCACGAAGGCCGTCACCTTGGGATCGGTTGACTCGCGCAGCCACGCGAGGAAATCGACGGACTTCATCGGCCGGCAGTCGGCCACAGGCTTCACGGCGCCGGCTTTGACGAGATCGGTCATCACGGTCCAGTTGGCGTTCACCCACCAGTAGGACTGGCGCCACATTTCCTGGAGCGCAAAAACGGTCGGATTCTCGCGCCGGTCGCGGCCGAGGCGAAGGAGCGGGCGCCCGGTTGCGACGTAGTAGCAGAAGCTCGCGAGCGTCAGAAGGATGACGAGCACGAGAAGCACGGAGAGCGTGATGATGAGAAGGGCGGCGGGCGAATAGACGGTGGTCATGACAAGCGTCCTGTGACGGCGAAGCCGGTCATTCTACCCGGGACGCCTGAGGCTTTTCGCCTAGAGCCCGCGGCGGGGAATTGAGGCAGAATGCGGCCGTTATCACCTGTTCCCGGCACTTTTTCCCATGCCTAACGTCCAGAACATCGCCGCGCCTGCGGCAGGGGCCTCCCTTGCGGCGTGGCTCGCCCACGCCGAAAACATCAACGCCAAGCCCATTGACATGGGGCTTGAGCGCATGAAGACGATGATCGACCGTCTTCGCATCCGTTTTGACTGCCCCGTCTTCACGGTGGCGGGCACGAACGGCAAGGGGAGCACCTGCGCGCTCACCGAGCGCATCCTGCGCCATGCGGGCTACAAGGTCTGCATGCACACGTCGCCGCACCTGCTGCGCTTCAACGAACGCGCTTTGGTGAACGGCGTCGAGGCGACGGACGAGGCGCTTGCGGCTGCGATGGAAAAGGTGGAGGCGTCTCGAGGCGACCTGCCGCTCACGTACTTTGAGTTCACGGGGCTCGCGATCCTCTGGCTCTTCATGCAGCAAAAGCCCGACGCGGTGATCCTTGAAATCGGTCTGGGCGGCCGTCTTGACGCCATGAACGCGATCGACACCGACTGCGGCATCGTCTGCGCCGTGGGGATCGATCACGTGGCCTTCCTCGGGGACACCCGGGAAAAGATCGGCTACGAGAAGTCCTGCATCTATCGCGCCGGAAAGCCTGCGATCTGCGCGGACCGCGAGGCGCCCGCGACGCTCGTGGCGCACGCCCGCGAAATCGGCGCCGATCTGAAGTTGGCCGGCATCGATTTTGACGTGAAGGAAAACGGTGACGGCACCTTTGACTTCGTGATGGGCGACTGGATTCGCCACGGGCTGCCGCATTCGGCGTTGCCCGGGCGCCACCAGACGGACAATGCGGCGGGCGTTCTCGCCGCGCTCGGCATGATGCGCGACAAGCTCCCCGTCACGCGCGAAGCGATCATCCGCGGCTTGGTGTCGGTCACGATCACCGGCCGCTTTGAAACCGTGCGCCACGGGAGCACCGAGGCGCCGGCGCTCATTTTTGACGTGGGCCACAACCCGCAGGCGGCGGCTTCTCTCGCTGCGAACCTTCATGACACGAAGACCGAGGGGCTCGCGACGTACGCCGTGCTCGGCATGCTCGCCGACAAGGACATGGCGGGCGTTGTGGAGACGGTGGCTCCCGAAGTGGACGCCTGGTTTGTGACGGGGCTCGGAACGGCGCGCGGCGCGGCGCTTGCGGTGCTGCGCGAGGCGATGGCGAAGGCGGGGGTTCCGGACGAACGCATCACGGACGCCGAAAGCCCGGCGGCGGCGCTGGCGGCCGCTGAAGCCGCGGCGGCGAAGATTCTGCCTCGCCCTGTTAGAATCATAGGATTCGGTTCGTTTGTGACGGTTTCGGCCTTGATTGAAGCCGTCCGCGCGACGAAGTCCCTCGCTGTCTATCCCTGAGAGTCAGGCACAGCGGCCGGCGGGCCGCTTCAGTTCGGATGAAAGAGAAGTTTCAGAAATTTTTCGGAGCGCAGACGCCGGTGACGGCCTCTGCGGTGCCGTCGTTCACCGATGACGTGAACGAGGAAGTGCAGCGGCGCCGCATCGCCCGCATCACCACGCGCCGTCGCGTGCTGGGCGTTCTCGCGCTCGTGCTTCTCGTCCTCATTCTTGCGCCTGCTTTCTTTGAGCCCGACATGGCGACGGCGGACCGCACGGCCTTGACGGTCATTCCGCCCATGAAGGGCGTGACGCCTGATGTGGAAGTGGCGGTGAAGCCTGCGGCGGACGCCGAAAAAGACGAGCCGGCTGCTGCGCCTACGGCCGATGAAAAGAGCGTTCGCTCCACGGCGAAGGCTCTGTCGGCCGCGAATCCTGTCTCCGCCGGCACGCCGGAGGCGCCGGGCGTGGCCGACGGCGAGATGACGGATCCGATCGGCTCGCTCATTGACAAGACGCCCGCGAAGGCCGTGAAGCCCGCGGTGAAGGCGGACGCCAAGTCCGTGAAGACGCCCGAGAAGGCGGACCCCGCTCGGGCGGCGAAGGCGGAAAAGCCCGCCGCGAAGCCTGAGATGACGCAGAGGACGGCGCTTGCGGCGGATCCGAACGGCCGCTGGTACATTCAGATTTTTGCCACGGCCAACAAGGCGGCGGCCGAGAACAAGGTGAAGCAGCTCGTGAAGCAGGGGCTTCCCTCCTACGTTGAGCCGGTGAAGCGCCGCGGCACCGATCTCTGGCGCGTGCGCGTGGGGCGCTTTGGCAGCATGAGCGATGCTCGGGCCGCCCGCGACATGCTCGCGAGCCTCAATGAAAGCAACGGCGGCATCAGCCAGCTCGCCCCGGAAAAGAAGTAAGCCCTATGAATGAAGCTGATTTTGTCATTTGCGCCGTGCTCCTCGTCTCGACCGTCGTGGGCGTCTCCCGCGGCGTCGTGCGGGAGATCCTCGCCATCGTGGGCTGGGTGATCGCGATTTTTCTCGCGCTGAAGTTTGCGCCCGAGCTCGGCCAGAAGATCCCCTTGGAGAGCATGGGGGTGTATGTGAGGACGGCGATCGCCGGCATTCTCATCGTGGTGCTCACGCTTTTTGCCTGCGGCCTTTTCGGCAAGCTCTGCGCCAAGCTTCTCGCGGCGGCCTCGATTTCCTTTGAGGACCGGGCGATCGGCTCGGTCTTCGGCTTCGTGCGCGGCATTCTCATCGTCTGCGCCGCGGTGTTCCTCCTCGGCATGACGTCCGCCGTGCGCACCGGCCAGTGGCGCAACTCCGTGCTGATCGTTCCCTGTGAGAACATCATCGACTTTGCGATGCCCTACATGCCGCAGACGATCACGGACATGCGCCGCAAGTTCAAGGTGCACTGACAAGAATTCGGATGAAGGTTCTTTCGTAAAGAGGGAGCCTTCCTTTTTTTACCAAAGCTATTTTTCAACTCTTTAGGACAAACGACCATGTGCGGCATAGTCGGATTGGTAAGCAACAGCCCGGTCAACCAGCGGCTCTACGATGCGCTGCTTCTTCTGCAGCATCGCGGCCAGGATGCGGCGGGCATCGGCACGCTGGACGGCCAGATCTTTCACATGCACAAGGCGATGGGCCTCGTGCGCGACGTGTTCCGTACGCGCAACATGCGCGATCTGACGGGCAACCTCGGCGTGGGGCACGTTCGCTACCCCACGGCCGGGTGCGCGAGCTCCAATGAGGAGAGCCAGCCCTTCTACGTGAACGCCCCCTACGGCATCATGTTCGCTCACAACGGCAACCTCACGAACGCCGATGCGGTGAAGCAGGACCTCTACCTTCTTGACCGCCGCCACATCAACACGACGAGCGACTCCGAAGTGCTTTTGAACGTCCTCGCCGACGAACTGTCCCTTCACGTGAAGCCGGGCGAAAAGTTTTCGCCGCAGGTCGCCTTTGAGGCGGTGCGGGGCCTGCACAAGCGCGTGAAGGGCGGCTACGCCTGCGTGGCGGTGATCGCCGGCAAGGGGCTGCTCGCCTTCCGCGATCCCTACGGCATCCGCCCCTTGTGCTTCGGCACCCAGAAGCAGGAGGACGGCACGACGGACTATCTCGTGAGCTCCGAATCCGTCACGATGCCCGCGCTGGAGTATGACCTCGTGCGCGACGTGGCGCCGGGCGAAGCGATCTTCATTTCCTGCGACCGCGAGTTCTTCTGCGAGCAGTGCGCGGAGAAGCCGGTGTTGAATCCCTGCGCCTTCGAGTACGTGTACTTTGCGCGTCCGGACAGCGTGATCGACGGCATCAGCGTCTACGGCGCTCGCCTGCGATTGGGCGAATACCTCGCCGACGAAGTCGCGAAGACGATCGATCTTTCTGAAATCGACTGCGTGATGCCGATTCCCGACTCCGCCCGCCCCGCGGCGCAGCAGCTCGCGCAAAAGCTCGGCATCAGCTACCGCGAAGGGTTCATCAAGAACCGCTACGTGGGCCGCACCTTCATCATGCCCGGGCAGCAGACCCGCAAGAAGAGCGTTCGCCAGAAGCTGAACGCCATGCCCGTCGAGTTCAAGGACAAGAACATCCTTCTCGTGGACGACTCCATCGTGCGCGGCACGACGATGTCTCAGATCGTGCGCATGGCCCGCGAGTCCGGCGCGAAGAAGGTGTGGGTGGCAAGCTCCGCGCCCCGCGTTCGCTTCCCCAACGTCTACGGCATCGACATGCCGACCCGCTCCGAGCTCATTTGCGGCCACGGCCAGACGGCGGACGACGTCGCCCGCGCGATCGGCGCCGACAAGGTGATCTACCAGACGGAGGAGGGGCTTGTGAACAGCCTTCGCGACCTCAACCCCGAGATCAAGGCGTTTGACTGCTCCTGCTTTGACGGCAAGTACGTCACGGGCGACATCGACGAAGCCTATCTGAACCGGCTCGAGGCCTCGCGCCAGAAGCCCGCGCCCAAGAAGGACGACGAAGAGTAGCGCGCATCGGTTGAATTCACTGCAGAGGAGCCGCTCGGAGCGATTTCGGGCGGCTCTTTTCGTCGGAGAGGCAAGCATGGATCTCGGCTTTCTTTCGAGCGCCGCGGCGGGATTTTTCACGGGCGCCGGGCTCATCGTGGCGATCGGCGCGCAGAACGCCTTCGTGCTGCGGCAGGGACTCAAAGGCGAATGCGTCGGGCTCGTCGTCTTGTGCTGCATTCTGGGCGACGTGCTGTGCATCACGGCCGGCACGGCGGGCATGGGCGCGCTGGTGACGGCGCATCCGGCGCTTTTGTCCGTGGTTCGCTGGAGCGGCGCGGCGTTTCTGCTGGTTTATGCCTTTCAGGCCGCCAAGCGCGCCGTTGCGGGCGGTGAAGCGATGCCGACGGCGGGCGAGACCGTGAAGAGCGCGGGCGCCGTGCTGTCGGCGTGCCTGGCGTTCACGTTTCTCAATCCGCACGTGTACCTGGACACAGTGGTGCTGCTGGGCAGCTTGTCCGCGCAGCGGACGTCGCCCTGGGGCTTTGCTGCGGGCGCCATGACGGCGAGCGTCGTTTGGTTTCTGGCGCTGGGCTATGGCGCGGCGCTTTTGAGGCCTCTCTTTGCCAAGCCCGCGGCGTGGCGGGTGCTTGATGCGATCATCGCCGTGACGATGGCGGCGCTCGGCATCGGACTGATCGGGGAGTGAGCGCGTCGGGCGAGCGCGGAAAAAGAGCGCCGTCCAGCCTCTTCGTCGGACGGCGCTGTTCGAGAGTCCCGGTCAGGCGACCGGGACCGCGGCGGAGAATCAGTAGTTCTCGGCGTGCACTTCAAAGTAGGCCTGGCGGTAGCCGCAGACCGGGCAGACTTCCGGCGCCTTGCGGCCGACGACGAGGTGGCCGCACACGCGGCATTCCCACATCGCAACGCCCGTCTTCTCAAAGACGCGCTTCATCTCGACGTTGTGCAGAAGCTTCAGGTAGCGGGCTTCGTGCGCCTTTTCAATCTCCGCCACTGCGCGGAACTTGGCGGCGATTTCCGGGAAGCCTTCCTCCTCGGCGTCTTCGGCGAACGTCGCGTACATGTCGGTCCACTCGTAGTTTTCGCCTTCGGCGGCGGCCTTCAGGTTTTCCGCGGTGGACTGGAGCTTGCCGAGAAGCGCGAACCAGAGGCGGGCGTGCTCCTGCTCGTTGCGGGCGGTCTTCAAGAAGATGTCGGCGAGCTGCTCGTAGCCTTCCTGCTGCGCCGCCTGCGCAAAGAACGTGTACTTGTTGCGAGCCTGCGATTCGCCCGCAAAGGCGGTGAGAAGGTTCTTTTCGGTCTTGGTGCCGGCGAGCGTCTTCTTCGCTTCGGGCTTCTTGGCTTCAGGCTTGGCGTCCTCCTTCGGAGCGTCATCGATTTTCTCAAAGGCGGACGGCCCCTGATGGCAGAGCGGGCAGACGTAATCAGCGGGCAGCTCGTCGCCTTCGTAGACGTAGCCGCAGACTTTGCAGCGATAGGACATGTGGGTTTCTCCTAAATCCCGACGTCGGTCGGTGTAATGGGTGTGAAGAAGCGATTCGGCCAGGGGCGAAAGCGGTCGGTCGTAGAACGCTTCATAGAGCTTTTGAATTTCGGGGTTGTCAAGGCTCGTGCGGCAGGCCATTGACGCGTCGCGCTTGTAGAGCGACGCCATGCGGGCGCGGCGGACGTCGTCAGCGCCGGTGGCGGGGAGCCGAGGCTGGCCGCCGCCCGAGAGGCAGCCGCCGGGACACGTCATGACTTCCACCATGGCGTAGTCATTCGGGAGGCGTCCGGCCTGGAGTTCTTCAAGAAAGCGCCCGGCCGCCGCCGTGCCGTAGATCACCGCGACGCGCAGTTTTCTGCCGGCGATGGTCACCACGGCTTCGCGGCGCTCCTTCAAGCCGCGGACGGGCTGCAGGTTGTAGAAGTCTGCCGGCGCAACCTTTCCCGTGAGGAGGCGGCAGGCGGTGCGAAGCGCCGCTTCGGTGACGCCGCCTGTGCTGCCGAAGAGGACGCCGGCGCCGCTTGCTTCGCCCATGAGGGCGTCGTAATGGCCGTCAGGCAAGGCAGTGAAGTCAATGCCCGCGCGGCGGGTGACCTCGGCGAGCTCCGCCGTTGTGATGACGAGATCGGTGTCGCGAAGTTCGGGATGCCCCAGATGCCGTCCGGCGGCGTTCATTTCGTCTCGGGCGATCTCCGCCTTCTTCGCGGTGCAGGGCGTGACGGCGACGTGCACGATGCGCGCGGGATCAAGCTTTTCAGCCTTCGCAAAATAGGTCTTCACCGTGGCGCCCTGCATGCCAAGCGGGCTCTTCGCGGTGGAAAGAAGCGGCAGGCACTCGGGATGGAAGGTTTCGCAGTATCGCACCCACGCGGGACAGCAGCTCGTGAACTGCGGCAGGGGCGCTGTCTTCTTCGTGAGCCGTTCGATGAGTTCGGACGCTTCTTCAAGGATCGTGAGATCGGCGGCGAAGTTGGTGTCGAGCACGTAGCGGGCGCCGAGGCGGCGCAGCAGCGTGACGAGCTTGCCTTCCACGAAGGCGCCCGGCGCCAGGCCGAAGGCGTCCCCGAGCGCCACGCGCACCGCAGGGCTCGTCGAAACGATGACGACGGCGTCGGGATCCGCGCAGGCGGCGAGGAAGCGGTCTGCGTCGGAGCGGATCACAAGGGACTCCACGGGGCAGGCGGCGATGCACTGGCCGCAGTGAATGCAAACGGAGCGGCCGCTCGTTTTTTCGAGCGAATAGGCGCTGTTGACGCCGATCGCTTCTGAGCAGACTTTGGCGCAGAGGCGGCAGCCGACGCAGCGGGATTCAATGCGCTCGACGGACGGATTGTCGTCGTCAATCGCCACGCGCACGGACTGCGGCTGATGGTGGGTCATGGATTTCTCCTGAAGGAAAACGGCCGGCGGTGTTATAAAAAGGATGCATGGCTCGTTTCTTTTCGATAGTCTATACCGCCGAAAAACGTCGGAAGACCGCTCGCTGGCAAAGGTTATGGGGCCGATAGCCGGCGGCTTTCAAGGTGAGGCTAGCCGGCCGGGCGGAGGACGAAAAAAAGCCCCGTCCGAGGCGGGCTCGGACGGGGAGAATTGGGAAGAATCGGCCGGCGGCGCCGGCCGTGACTACCCAGGGGAAAGACGGTGCGATGTTCTAGTTGTTGTCGCGTCCGTGATTAGATGTACCCGTAGATGATGCCGAGGAGGTAGCCGAAGGCGGTCGCGGAGAGCACGCCGATGAGGCCGGGCAGAATGAACGAGTGGTTGATCACGAACTTGCCGATGTGGGTCGTGCCGGAGCGGTCAAACGTGATGGCCGCGAGGTCGGACGGGTAGGTCGGCAGGATGTAGTAGCCGTAGCAGGCGGAAGCCATCGCCACGATGATTCCGGGAGGCGTGCCGATCGCGAGAGCCACCGGGGTGACGGTCGCAATGGCGGCGGCCTGGGAGTTCACGAGCTTGGAGACGAGCAGAAGCACGACGCCGTAGGCCCAGGGAGCGGCCTTCACCCATTCGGTGAGAGCGGCCTTCAGGGCGGGCAGGTGGCTCGAGAACATCGTGTCGGCCATCCAGGCGACGCCGTAGACGGAGACGATGGCGACCATGCCGGCGTTGAAGACGCTCGTCTTGTTGATCTTCTGCGCGTGGCAGAAGATGACCATCAGGATGCCGGCAAGGAGCATGAGCATCTGAATGACGAGGGTCATCGAAAGGGGCTTCTTGCCCACGAGCGGGCGCAGCTCAGGCATGGAGCCCAGAACAGCGACGACGGCCACGGTGCCGAGGAAGATCCAGAGGGAGCCCCACTGCTTCGCGTTGAACTTCACGCCGATCAGGGTGGAGGTTTCGCCGTAGACGTACTTCTTCTGTTCCGGATCCGCGATGAGCGCCTGGAACTTTTCGTCCTTGTCGAGGTCCTTGCCGCGGAACATGGAGAACGTGCCCACGAGGAAGAGGCCGAAGATCGCCGACGGGATCACCACCGCGAAGAGCTGCACGAAGCCGAAGGGGCGGCCGCCCACGAGCTGGCCGTCCATGAGGGCGATGATGGAGACGGAAGCCACGGCCGCGGGCGAGCAGATGATGCCCATCTGAGCGGCGATCGTGGAAGCGGCCATCGGACGCTCCGGACGGATGTTGTTGCGGATGGCGACGTCATAAATAATCGGCAGCATCGTGTAGACCACGTGGCCCGTGCCGCAGAGAACCGTGAGGAACCAGCAGAGGTACGGGGCGAGGTAGCACACGGCGCGGGGATGCTTGCGGAGCACCTTTTCGGCGACCTGCAGGAGGCAGTCAAGGCCGCCCGCGGCCTGCAGCGCGGAGCTCGCGCACACGACGGCCATGATGGTGAGAATCACGTCGACGGGCGGCTTGCCGGGCTTCAGGCCGAAGCCGAACGTGAAGATCACGAGGCCGATGCCGCCCATGAGGCCGAGCGTCATGCCGCCCTTCGGAGCGGCGTAGAAAAGACAGGCTAGCAGTACGACGAGCTGCAGCCAGAAGTCAATACCGATGGACATAAAGAAAAGTTCCCCTTGTTCTTGTTGGTCGTCTCCCGTCCGAGGAAGGAAGATGGCTTGGAGTTAAGGTAGGTAAAATCAACTACGAGCTTCCGGCTTCGAAACAATCGGTCTTTTCGATCGGCAGGCCCCTAGCGGCGTGAAGAATAGGCCGGTCTATACTGGTTAACAATTTGTATTTTTCTAACCATGGTTTAGCGGAACTTAACTCATGCGATTTGATCTCGGCGACCTGCGCGTTTTTCTCTCCGTGGCGCAGCTGGGCAGCTTCAAGCGGGCGGCGGCGGATTGTTCGGTGACGCTGCCGGCGGTGAGCCTGCGAATGAAAAAGCTGGAGGAAGCGTTTGCGGCGCCGCTTTTTGAAAGACGCAGCCGCGGCGTGGCGCTTACGGCGGCGGGCCTGAAGCTGCGGGATGAGGCGCTCAAGGTGATGCAGGCCGCTTCCGACCTTGAAATTCGGATGGCGCCCTATGCGGCGAGCGCGCGAGACACGGTGAGGCTGCACGCTTCGATGTGCCCCGTGAATCACCTCCCTCGCTACATGGGACCCTTTTTGAAGTCGCACCCCGACATTCACTTCGAGTTCGTGACGGAGCACACCGACGCCGTCATCGAGGCGGTGGCGAGCGGCCGCGCCGATCTCGGCGCCGTGAGTTTTCCGATCGACTACTTCGGCGTCCAGTACCTGCCGATGAACGAGGATGCGTGGGTGCTCGCGTCGCCGGCGGGCTCCGGCGCGACGCTGCCCGAAGGGTGCGCGAGGAGCGTGACGCAGCGCGACATTGCGAAGATGACGAAAATCTATGCGCTGGGTCCGAACGTTCTCATGCAGAGCCACATCGAGCGTCTTTTTGAAAAGGCGGGGCTGCGGCTGCCGATTGCGACGCGGCTTCCGACGCTCGCGGCGGCCCTTCACGTGGCGGGCGTCACCGGCGGCTGGGTCATCACGTTCCTGAAGGGATTGAAGGACTATGCGGAAACCATTCGGATCGTTCCCATTGACGAGCCGTGGGCCAGGCTCTTCACTCAGTTTGTGATTCCGTCGGACGAGACGCGGCTTTCCAAAAATGCCGCCGAGTTCGTCCGCTTCTATCGAGAAAATGCCGCGGCTTTGCGAGGCGCGCTATGAAATTGGATTTGGTTTCCGATCTGCATCTGGAGTTCTTTCACCATCGCTTCACGGACGAGGCGTTTCGGGACTACTGGACTCGGGTGATGGACGCGCAAAGCGCCGACGTGCTTCTCATGGCGGGCGATCTGTCGGCGGACTTGGGCCGCGAGTCCTGGCACGCCGAGTGGCTTTTCACCGAGGCGGCGCGCCGCTGGCAGAAAGTGATCGCGGTGCTCGGGAACCACGACTACTGGAGCGAAGTGCGGCCGTACAGCGACATGAAGCGGGCGGCCGCGGCGCGGCATCCTCAGGTGACGTTTCTTGAAAATGAATGGCTGGATCTGGGGGATGCGCGGCTTTTCGGCGCCACGTGGTGGTCGCGCATCGCGCCCGCCGACGAGCTCTTCATGGAAGGCTACATGAAGGACTACGAAAAGACGATCGCGCCCGAAGGCGAGCGCTTCGGCGCGGCTTTGACGACCGCCCTGCACGAGAAAAGCCGCGCGGCGCTTTTAGCCGGGCTTGAGGAGAGCGACCGGCCGGTCGTCGTGCTTACGCATCACGCGCCGTCCTTTGAATCCTGCCCGCGCGCTTTCGATCGCTCCAACACGGGCTTTTGCTCCGCGGACGACGACCTGATGCTCGACCACTCGCAGATTCGCCTGTGGTGCCACGGGCACCTGCACAATCCGTCGGACTATGTGCGAGGCGATGCGCGGATTCTCTGCCGGCCGCACGGGTACGTGGACTGGGAGCGAAAGCGGGGCGAAGCGTATTCGCCCGCGTCGGCGGAGGTTGAGTGAGGCGCCGGCGGATGTCGCTTTTCTGACAGAACGGGCGGGAGCGATGACAGTTTTGTCAGAAACCGCCGCTTTTTCCTGAAAGCTTGGGGTATTGCCTACCTTTGTCTTTGAGAGGCTCTCTACACTGTCGTCACTCGCCCAGCAAAACGGCGACATTGACAAGAACCCAACCGACAAGAAAGAGACATCCCATGCTTCGCAGAACACTGCTTTCCGCCGCGGCCTCCGCGGCGATTCTGGGCCTCGCCGGCACGGCGCAGGCGGCGTCCGGCACCACGCTTCGCGTTGGCGTCACGGCCGGCCTTCACGCGGAAATCCTCGAAAAGGTCGTGCCGTTTGCCAAGGCCCGCGGCCTCACGCTCAAGGTCTACGAGTTTCAGGACTACGTGCGTCCCAATGCGGCGCTCGCCGACGGCGACCTTGATCTGAACATCTTCCAGACGAAGCCTTTCCTTGAAGCCGCCTGCCGCGACCGCGGCTACAAGCTCACGCCCGTGGGCGAGACGTTCACGTTCCCGATGGCCTTCTACTCGAAGAAGGTGAAGTCCTGGAAGGACCTCAAGAAGGGCGCCCGCGTGGGCATTCCGAACGATCCGTCGCAGGGCGGCCGCGCGCTCATCCTCCTGGCGTCCACGGGCCTCATCAAGCTCAAGGACAACAAGAACCTCATGAGCTCGGTGCTCGACATCAAGGAGAATCCGAAGCGCATTCGCATCGTGGAGCTTGAGGCCGCCCAGCTGCCGCACTCCCTCTCGGACCTTGACGCCGCGGCGATCAACGGCAACTACGCCAACAGCGCGGGTCTCAATCCGACGCGCGACGGCATTCTCGTCGAAGACGGCAACAGCCCGTACGTGAACTACATCGTGGTGCGCGACGAGGACAAGACGAAGCCCTGGGTGAAGACCTTCATCGAGGCCTACCAGCAGCCGGAAGTTTCGGAATTCATCAAGAAGCACTACGGCGGCACGGTGATCCCGGCGTTCTGACGCCGGCGCGGTCGGTACACTGTCGCTTCTTTTGGAAAGCAGGCAGGAGGACCATGTCCCGCAAAATGACCGCCACGCATTGGGGGCTCGTCAGACCGGTGTATGAAAACGACCGGCTGGCGGGCTTCGTTGCGCATGAGGCGGACCCAAGGCCGAGTCCGGTCTTGGGAGAGCTCGCGCGTCTTGCGACAAGCGCTTCCCGCATTCGAAAGCCCGCGGTGCGCGAGGGGTTTCTTGCGGGACGGCGCACGACGGGCGAGGCGAGGGGGCGCGAGCCCTTTGTTGAAGTCACGTGGGACGAGGCGCTTGATCTGGCGGCCTCTGAACTGGACCGCGTCTATCGCGACTACGGTCCCTCGGCCGTCTTCGGCCGCTCCTACGGCTGGAAGTCGACGGGGCTCGTCAATTCCTCCATCACGCTTCTGCAGCGGCTCTTAAACCTCTGCGGCGGGTTTGTGCGAACGACGAACAGCTACTCCACGGCGGCGATTGCGACGATCCTCCCTTACGTGCTGGGGGAAAAGGATCCGCGCTCCGAAGCGTGGGAGAGCGTGCTCGAAAACGCCGAGCGCGTGGTGTTCTGGGGGTGCGATCCCCTCATCACGAACGACATCGACTGGACGACGACGCTGCACAACGCGGCGCCTTATTACCGCGCGCTGCGAGATTCGTCGATCGAAACCCTTTGCATCAATCCTCTGCGACCTGCGACGGCGCGCTTTTTAAAAAGCCGCTGGCTTTCGCCCCAGCCGGGCACTGACACGGCGCTGATGCTGGGCGTGATGCATGCGCTTCTTGAAAACGGCGCCGACGAAGACCTCATCCGGCGGCTTGCCTCCGGCTGGGATGAATTGAAGGCTGTCATCACTGGCGCGGCGGACGGCGTCGCGAAGACGCCGGCGTGGGCTGCGCGCGAGACGGGGATCGCCGAAGACGTCATCCGGTCGCTCGCGCGGGACTGGCAGACGCATCGCACGAAGATCGTGATGGGCTGGGGGCCGCAGCGGCGTCCTTATGGCGAGCAGATGCCCTGGATGGCGACGGCGCTGGCGGTCGTGCTGGGACAGATCGGCCTCCCCGGGGGCGGCGTGAGCTTCAATGCGCATTACTCGCAGGGTGGGTGTCCAGCGGGCGCCGGGCCCCGCGTGCGCGGCATCACGGAAAAAGTGGCGCCGGCGCGCGCCTTCAAGGACACGGGGGCGCTTCCGGTGATTCCGGTGGCGCGGTTTGCGGACTGCTTCTTGAATCCCGGCAAGACGATTGACTACAACGGGCGCCGGGTGACATACCCCGACGTGAAGCTCGTCTTCTGGGCGGGCGGCAATCCCTTTGCGCACCAGCCGCAGACGGCGCGTCTCATGGCGGCTTGGCGGCGGGCCGAGACGGTGATCGTGGCGGATTCGGTGTGGACGGCGACGGCGCGTCACGCGGACATTGTGCTGCCGGCGCAGACTGTTTTCGAGCACAACGACATCACCGGCATCGGCACCTACACGAACGACGGCGTGGCGGCCATGCAGGCCTTGATGCCGCCCGCGGACGAGGCGCGCAGCGACTACGAGATCCTGCAGGGGCTTGCGCGGCGGCTTGGCGTCGAGGCGGCCTTCACCGAAGGTCGCACGATGGACGAGTGGATTCGGACGATCTACGACGAGACGGCGGCGGCCGGACGCGCCATGGGGGTCGAATTGCCGGCCTTTGACGACTTCTGGCGCGAGGGCGCCTTCTTTTACGAGCGGCGCGAGGCGGACCGGCATTTCGTGCCGTGGGCGGACTATCGCCGAGACCCTGCGGCGCATCCTCTGAAAACGGAAAGCGGCCGCATTCAGCTCTATTCTCCGACGATTGCGTCGTACCACTACCCAGACTGCCCGGGGCTGCCCTCTTATCTGCCTGAAAAGGGCGGGCGGCCCGCGGGAGCGCTGGCTTTTTTGAGCCCTAAGTTTCTGATGCGGCTTCACAGCCAGCTGGACGGCGTGCAGGACGATCCCGGCGCCCGGGGGCGCGAGCGCTGCCGCATCCATCCCGCGGACGCGAAGGCGCGGGGCATCGCCGACGGCGACACCGTGAAGCTCGCGAACGAACGCGGCGCGGCGCTTTTTGCGGCGCAGGTGACGGAGGACGTGATGGCCGGCGCGGTCGCCGTGGCGCACGGCGCGTGGTGCGAGCCCCTGGAGACAGAAAAGGGTCTCATTGACAACCATGGCTGCGCCAACATGCTCACCCAGGACGAGCCGACGTCGGCGCTTGCGTGCGGGAACATCGCGTCGGGCGGCTGGGTGACGCTGGAGAAGTGGACGGGCCCTGACCGGCCGGTGCAGAACCGTCAGGCGCCGCTCGTAAAGCCGGCGCGCTCGGCGGCCTGAACGCTTTCGCGGCAAAATGACGAGGTCCTTTGGAGGCCCTCATGCCTTTGGCTCAAACGATCATTGACCTCACCCACACGGTGCGCCCCGGCATGCCGGTGTATCCCGGCGACGAGTCGCCGACGATTCAGGCCGCGGCGACCGTGGCGCAGGACGGCTATGCCGTGACGCGCCTCACGATGCCGTCGCATTGCGGAACGCACGTTGACGCGCCGGCACATCTCGTGGCGGGCGGACGAAGGCTCGCCGACTATCCCGTTTCGCATTTCATGGGGCGGGCGCTGGTGGTTGACTGCCGCGCGGCGGCTTTCTCTGAAGACCGGCGGATCACGATGGAAATGCTGGGGCCGGCGCTGCCGCATGCGAAGGAAGCGGAGTTTCTGCTGCTTTCCACCGGGTGGTCGCAGTTCTGGGGATCGCCGCGCTACTTTGAGGACTTTCCGGTGATGGACGACGAGGTGCTGGCGCTTGCGGCGTCGGGGAGATTCCAGGGCGTGGGGCTTGATACGCCGAGTCCCGATCGCGTCGGCGACGAAACTGAAAAGGCGCACCGGCAGCTCTTTGCTGCGGAGCGGACGCTTATTTTCGAAAACCTCAAGGATCTCGCGCTGCTCGAGACGGGCTTGTGGAATTTTGCGGCGCTGCCGCTGCGGTGGGAGGGAGCGGACGGCTCGCCCGTGCGCGCCGTGGCGTGGCGATGAGCCTGTGAAGGTGGAAAAAGAGCCGGATTTCGAGCGATCGAGTCCGGCTTTTTCGTTTGAATCGATAAGTAAATGTCGGCTGCAACGGCTTGAAAAACAAAAGCCCGGAACAGGTCCGGGCTTTTTGAATTCTGGCGGAAGGGGAGGGATTCGAACCCTCGGTGCCCTATTGGACACGCCGCCTTTCCAGGGCGGTACATTCAACCACTCTGCCACCCTTCCAAGATGGCCTCGCATTTGAGCCTTGCTCAGGTTTTCTTGAGCTTGGCGGAGCGCTGTGTCCCCTGCGAAGAATGCGCATTATACAGAGGATCGAGGCTTTTTCCAGGGGTTTGCTGCTGAAAATGTCATTTTCTCGGCAAGTGTTTGATCGGCAAAGAATCTTTCCTGTCGTCCACGGAGGCTTTGCCCGAAAAAAGCGGAATGCTGCCGCTTTCTCGCGATCAGAGCGGGCCGGCGGAGCGGTGAGGCCGGCCTTGCCAATAATGACCTTCGTTGAATTTTCACGAAGGAGGTCTTCTCATGAAGAAGCCGGTGCTGCTTTTGATGGGCGCGGGTCAGATCGGCCTTGCCATCGTGCGCCGCGTGGCGCAGGACATGAAAGTGATTGTCGGTGACAAGCGCGAAGAAAACGCCGCGGCCGGCGCGAAGCTTTTGACGGACGCCGGGTTTGACGCGACGCCGACGACGGCGGATCTGGCAAGCCGCCGCTCGATTCAGGACTTCATTGCGCTGGGACAGACGTTCGGCGACATCACGATGCTCGTCAACGCTGCCGGCGTGTCGCCCAGCCAGGCGTCTGTCGAGACGATTCTCAAGGTGGATCTCTACGGCACGGCGGTGCTTTTGGAAGAAGTGGGCCGTGTGATTGCTGCTGGCGGCGCCGGCATCACGGTTTCAAGCCAGTCCGGCCACCGCATGAAGCAGCTCACGCCCGAAGAGGACGAGCTTCTTGCGACGACGCCGGCGGACGAACTGCTGGCGCTGCCGATGCTTGCTCCCGGCGCCATTCGTGACACGCTGCACGCCTACCAGATGGCAAAGCGCTGCAACGTGAAGCGCGTGATGGCGGAGGCGGTGAAATGGGGCGCAAGAGGCGCGCGCCTCAACTCCGTGTCGCCGGGAATCATCGTGACGCCGCTCGCGGTGGACGAATTCAACGGACCGCGCGGCGGCTTCTACCGGAACATGTTCGCAAAGTGTCCGGCGGGACGTCCCGGCACCGCGGACGAAGTGGCGGAGCTCGCGCAGCTGATGCTGGGGCGCTCGGGCGCCTTCATCACGGGGTCGGACTTTCTGATCGACGGCGGCGCCACGGCGAGCTACTTCTACGGGCCGCTGAAGCCCGCCTAAACGTCCTTCAGCTGATCAGCAAAAAGCCCGGCGCCTTGCGGCCAGCCGGGCTTTTTCGTCGGAAGATCGGCGGTCAGGCCGCCGCGCCGGATGTTTCCGCCGCCTGCGCAAGGTAGCGCTTCAGGAATTCCTTCGTGCGCTCCTTCTGCGGATGAACGAGAACATCCTTGGGCTTGCCTTGCTCAACGACGAGGCCGTCCGCCATGAAGACCACCCAGTCGGCGACTTCGCGCGTAAACGGAATTTCGTGCGTCACCACGACCATCGTGAAGCCGTCGTCGGCGAGCTGGCGGATGACGCCCAGCACTTCGCCCACGAGCTGCGGGTCCAGGGCCGAGGTCGGCTCGTCAAAGAGGAGCAGATCGGGCTTGATGCAGAGCGCTCGAGCGATTGAGACGCGCTGCTGCTGGCCGCCCGAAAGGCGCTTCGGGTATTCATTCGCCTTCTGCGCGAGTCCCACGCGCGCAAGGAGGTTCAAGGCGCGCTCTCTCACGATGTCGGGATCTTCGCCGTGCACGCGCACTGGCACCTCCATGACGTTTTCAAGCACCGTCATGTGAGGAAAGAGGTTGAAGCTCTGAAAGACCATGCCGATCTTGCTGCGCTGCCGGGCGGTGACGCTGTAGGGCGCTTCTTCGAGTTGTCCGTCTTTTTCCACGTAGCCGATCTGCACGCCGTCCACCTGAATGGAGCCGGCGTCCATTTTTTCAAGGTGGTTGATGCAGCGAAGGAAGGTGGACTTGCCGGAGCCCGAGGGCCCCAGAATCGCCACCACTTTGCCGCGGTGCACTTCAAGATCGATGCCTTTCAAGACCTGCACGCCGTTGAAGCTTTTTTGCACGTTGCGGGCGAGCACCACGATGTCGGGGCCTTCGGTGATGGGCGAGACCGTCGTTTCGCGGCGGCCGGCGGAAGTTTGAGCTGTCATTGACTGTCTCCGAAGGTATCAGGCCTGGGCGGGCGCTGCAGGGGCGGCGCCGCGCTCGCCTTTGGCAAAGCGCTTTTCGATGCGCGCCTGAATGACGGTGAGCACCGAAGTGATGACGAGGTACCAGATCACCGCGACGATGAGCAGCGGAATGATCTGGAAGTTCTGGTTGTAGATCGCCTGCACCGAGTAGAGCAGGTCGTCCATGGCGATGATGGAGACCATGGCGGTCGCCTTGATCATGCTGATCACCTGGTTGCCCGTGGGCGGCACGATGGCGCGCATCGCCTGCGGGAGCAGCACGCGAAAGAGAATCTGGCGCTTGCTCATGCCGAACGCCTCCGCCGTTTCGCGCTGCGCGGGATCGACGGACATGAGGCCCGCGCGAATGATTTCCGCCATGTAGGCGCCTTCGTTGAGGGAGAGGCCCACGACCGCGGCGGTGAGGGGCGTGATGACGGAGTTCGTGTCCACCGAGAAGACGCCCGGAATGCCGAGGACGGGAAAGAGCGCCGAGAGGTTGTACCAGAAGAGGAGCTGCACCAAAAGCGGCGTCGAGCGGAAGAACCAGAGGTAGAGGTCGGAGAGGCCCATGAAAAAGCGCAGCCTTGAGAGCTTCCCGACGGCGCACACGAGCCCGAGCGCAATGCCGAGGAGCATCGAAACGACGGTGAGCGAAAGGGTCACGCCGATGCCGTGCAGGACGGAGGCGTCAAAGAGGTACTGGCCCACCACGCTCCAGCCGAAGTTGGGATTGACGGCGCAGAGGTAGAGCAGAAGCAGGATGAGAAACGAGAGAACGATCGTGACGGCAAAGCGCACCGGATGACGCCGGGGCGCCGCGTGCGCGACGTTCTTCGCGCGGGCTTCGAGAACTTTTTCGTTGAGGTCAGGCGTAGTGAACATGGGGTCACTCCTGCGGCCCGGGCGCTCGGCGGGGAGCGGGCGCCCGAAGGCCGCGGCTGAGGTTAGGCGAGCTCGGGGGCCGCAAAGCGACGGTTTTCAAGCACGGGGAGCGCCTTTCGGGCGGAGAGGACGAGGTCATGGTCGATCTCCGCCAAAAGGAGCTCGTCCGTGACGCCCGCCTGCGCGGTGACGACGCCCAGGGGATTCACGACCTTGGAGCAGCCGATGTTGACCGGACCGCACTCGGAGACGGCGGCGACGAAGCACGTGTTTTCCAGCGCTCGCATGCGCACGTTGAGGTCCCAGTGCATTTCCTTCAAGGGCCCCTTCACCCAGGCGGCGGGCAGAACGAGAAGGTCGGCGCCGTCCAATGCGAGACGCCGGGCGAGCTCCGGAAAGCGCACGTCGTAGCACGTCATGAAGCCCGCGGTGAAGGGGCCGATCTTGACGAGTCCCGGGACCTGGTCGCCCGGGACGACGTTGTCGCTCTCCTTTCCCTTGAAGGCGTCGTAGAGGTGCAGCTTCGTGTAGACGAGCTCGAGCTTGCCGTTGCGGGCGACGACGAGATCGTTGTGCACGCGCGCTTCGCCCGGCACCTGGATGTGCACGGTGCCGGCGACGGCGATGTCCTTGCCTTCGGTTGCCTTCACGAGCCCCGTCACGAAGGGGCCGTCAAGCGTTTCGGCGTGGTCCCGCGACCAGCTGCCGACGCCGGGCTTGCGGGCGATGATGCCTTCGGGCAGCACCAGGAGCTTCGCGCCCGCGGCGTGGGCGCGGTCAATGAGGCGCTTCACGATGGCGAGGTTCTCTTCGCCCGACTCCTGCACGAAGAACTGGGCGAGGGCGATCTTGAGGGCGGTCACAGGCGGAACTCCTTCGGAAAGAGCTTTTCAGCGGTGTTGAGATGCGCGGTGAGGTGCTGCTCGTAGGCTTCGCGGCAGAAGTCGTCCACCATCTTTCGGTTCGCTTCAAAGCCGTAGGCGTCGTAGTCTTCGCCCAGCAGCTCGCCTTCGTCGATCAGGTCCTTGATGATCCAGGGCGTCGTCTCCGCATAGCGGCGGCGCTTTTCGCGCCACATCTTGCGGGAGGCGTCAAGGAGCTCGCACAGCGCCTTCACCGCCCACGGGTTCTGGCGCACGAAGCTCTCCTTCATCGCGAGGATGTGGATGCCCGGCACGTAGCCCGTCTCCTTGAAGTAGGCCGCTTCATGCGCCTTGAAGTCCTTCACCACGGGGCGAAGGTCGAGAACGCCCGGCGTGAAGTAGCCGCGCGGCATGAAGGCCTGGAACATGGCGTCGATGTCGCCGTCGTGAAGCATGTCCACAAGGGGCTTCTCATTGGGTTCGTGCGTGACGTTCGTGCCGTTCCAGAACTGCTTGCCGCGGTTGGGCTCGATCGCGTCAGCCGAGGTGCAGCGGGTGAGAATCCAGCGGATCTTGTCGCAGTCGACGCCCTCGCGGCGCAGCAGGGCCCTTGTCCAAGTGTTGCCCGAATCCTGCCAGCCCGAAAGGCCGATCGTCTTGCCTTCGAGCTCCTTGAGCGACGCGAGAGGGCTTTCCTTCGTGGTCACGATGTTGCGGGTGCGAAAGCCGCGCATGATGAAGAACGGCACGGCGACGATGCCCTGCGCCGTTCCCTGGTCCACGCGCAGGTTGTAGCGCGAGAGGCTCATTTCGGCGGCGTCGGCTTCCGCGTCGTCAGCGACGTTGTCGATCAAAGACTTGACGCGCGTCGCCTTGACGTCGAGGAGGTCGGACTTCACGTCGCCCAGCAGAAGCGGCGTCCAGAAATCCCAGTCGCGAAACTTGATGTGAAGCGGTGTAGCCATGATGCAATTCCTTAAGGTTTCAGATTTTTTGAAAGAATGGAGCGTCAGTCGCCCCGTTGTTGAGCGTTGTTGGCACTGACTTGGTGCGCATGCTCAAGAACGGGGCGAAAATGGAAGTGGAATCACTTCGCCGCGGCGCCCGCCTTGTTCATGCCGGCTTCGGCGAGGATGTTGTTGTCCAATCCCCACTTCTTCATGATTTTTTCGTAGGTGCCGTTCTTCTGCAGGATCTTGAAGGCGTCAAGAAGCACGGGGCCGAGCGCCGAGCCTTTTGCGACCACGGCGCCCTGGTAAAGGTCGCCGAAGCCGTTCTTGCGGCCTGCGGCGGCGATTTCAAGGTGCGCCTTGTCCTGGTTCACGAAGTAGGTGAGAGGCGCCTGAGAGGAGAAGAACGCGTCGGCGCGGCCCGAGCGGACGGCGAGCAAGGGCGCCGCCTGGCCTTCGTAGGAAAGGACGTTGACGGGCTTCTTGCCCGCCTTCACGCAGGCTTCCGACTGCTTGCGGATGGTGCGCTCCGCCGAGCCCGCGGCCATGACGGAGACGCGCAGGCCGCAGGTGTCGGCGATGTCGTTCACCTTCTTGGGATTTCCCTTGGCGACGGCGAAGACGACGTATTCCTGCACGTAGTCCACGAAGTCATTCTGCTGCTCGCGGTCCGGAAAGTCGCCCACGGGCGCGATCGAGGCGTCGTAGCGGTTGGAGCGGATGCCGAGGAGAACGGCGGAGAGTCCCTGAAGCGGCGTGTGAACCACCTTGAGGCCGAGCAGTTCGCCGATCGCCTTTGAGAAGTCGGCGGTGGCGCCGTCAAGCTCGTTGTTCCCCTTCGTGATCGAGTAGGGAACGAAGGTGCCGTTCACGGCGTTGCGCAGGACGCCCGAGGAGCGGATGGCGGCGGGGACGCGCGCGGCGAGCGCGGCGTCATAGGTCTGCGTCGGAATGTCGGCGGCGACGGCCGAGCCGACGGCAAGCGTCATCATCGCGGCGGCAAAGGATTTGGCAAGCGACTGCATGTGGTTCTCCCAGAAGATTCTTTCGGCGGCCGCAGGGGCGGGCCGCCGGTTGAGTGTCCCTCTCTACGCAAGAAGCGTGCCAGAAGTCACTGCTGCGTCGCGATGTTGAGGCCGGGACGGGCGAGCTTGTTGTTCACAAGACCCCACTTCTCCATGATCTGGTCGTAGGTGCCGTTGGCGTGCAGCTTTTCAAAGACCTTCACGAGCACGGGGCCGAGCGCGGAGCCTTTGGCGACCACGGCGCCCTGATAGAGATCGGCGAAGCCGTTCTTGCGGCCGACGGCGGCGAGTTCGAGATGTTCGGGATCTTTTCCCACAAAGTGCGAGAGCGGCGCCTGCGAGGAGAAGAACGCGTCGGCGCGGCCCGAGCGGACGGCAAGCAAGGGCGCCGCCTGGCCTTCAAAGCTCATCACCTGGACGGCGGGCTGGCCCGCCTTCACGCAGGCTTCCGACTGCCGGCGGATGGTGCGCTCGGCGGAGCCTCCCGACATGACGGAGACGCGCAGGCCGCAGGTGTCGGCGATGTCGTTCACCTTCTTGGGGTTCCCCTTGGCGACGGCGAAGATGACGTACTCCTGCACGTAGTCCGCGAAGTCGTTCTGCGCCTCGCGATCGGGAAAGTCGCCGCACGGCTCGATCGACACGTCAAAACGCCCGGCGCGGATGCCGAGGAGCATCGCGGCGAATCCCTGAGCCACCGTGTGCGTGACCTTGAGGCCGAGCACTTCGCCGGCGGCCTTCGCGAAGTCGGCGGTGGCGCCTTCAATCGAGTTGTCCGGATTGGCGATGGTGTACGGGACGAAGCTCCCCGTGACCACGTTTCTCAAGACGCCCGCTTCGCGGATGGCGGCGGGAAGCGCCTGAGCGAGTTCGGCGTCGTAGGCCTGGACGGGAATGTCCGCGGCGAAGACGGAGGTGAAGCCGGCGAGAGCCGTCGCGGCGGCGGTGAGTTTTGAGAGAAGTTTCATGACAAGGACGGCGGCGAGGACCGCTCAGAGTGAATCGAATGCTGTCGAGTGTAGAAGGACGCAGGGTTCTTGAAATGCCGGCCTTTCGGGCGTTTTGCGTAGGCGAGGCGGCCGGCGCGCAAAGGGGGCGGCCTTGTCATCAAAGCGTCATCCGGCGTCACGGGGCTGTCACGGCTTCACGGTCGAACCGTCACAGAGGGCGCTCAGACTCACGCTCGTTTCATTTCAACCAAAGGGAGTCCTTTCATGGACTGGTATGTCGTGCTGCTCATCTTCCTCGGGGTGACGGCAGCGTTTGATCTTTTCGTCGGCGTGAGCAACGACGCCGTCAACTTCTTGAATTCGGCCCTGGGGTGCCGGATCGCCTCCTTCCGCACCACAATGTGGGTGGCTTCGATTGGCGTGATGCTGGGCGCCACCTTCTCCTCGGGGATGATGGAAATCGCCCGCTCGGGCGTCTTTCACCCGCAGATGTTCTCCTTTGCGGAGATCATGGTGATCTTCTTTGCGGTGATGGTGGCGGACATCATTCTTCTCGACACCTTCAATTCGCTGGGGCTGCCCACGTCCACCACGGTTTCCATCGTGTTTGAGTTGCTGGGGAGCGCCGTGGCCGCCGCGGTCTTCAAGCTCGTGAGCGAAGGCGCCGACTGGTCGGCGGTCGCGGACTACATCAACAGCTCCAAGGCCCTCACCATCGTGTCGGGCATCTTGATTTCGGTCGCAGTCGCCTTCGTGACGGGCGCCGTGGTGCAGTTCGTGATGCGCCTCGTGTTCTCCTTTCACGTGGAGAACGCCTACAAGAAGTTCGGCGCGCTCTTTGCGGGCGTCGCGGTGACGGCGATCGTCTACTTCCTCGTGATGAAGGGCGCCAAGGGCGCAAGCTTCATGCGGCCGGAGTGGATCCGGTGGATGGCGGACAACACGGGGGCGATCGTCCTCGCGCTCTTTGCGGGCTTCACGGTCTTCTTTGAAGCGCTGATCCTCTTTTTCAAGGTGAACATCTTCAAGGTGATCATTCTGCTCGGCACGTTCTCGCTCGCGTTTGCGTTTGCGGGCAACGACCTCGTGAACTTCGTGGGCGTGCCGCTCGCGGCCTGGGAGAGCTGGCAGGAGTGGAGCGCGTCGGGAACGCCCGCGGAAGGCTTTCTGATGGCGGGGCTTTTAAAGCCGAGCCAGGCGCCCACCCTCTTTTTGCTGGGCTCGGGCCTCGTGATGGTGCTGACGCTCTGGTTCTCGAAGAAGGCCTACCGCGTCGTTCAGACTTCGATCAACCTGTCGGCGACGAATTCCGGCGAGCAGGAGCAGTTCGGCGCCTCGCTCCCCGGGCGCATGATCGTTCGCGGCGCGATGAGCGTCGGCCGCCTCGTCCATCAGATCATTCCGATGCCGGTGAACCGCGCGATCAACTCGCGCTTTGCGCCGGTGGCGCTGCAAAAGGGCGAAGTGCCGCTGCCCTTTGACTACGTCCGCGCCTCCGTGAACCTCGTGGTGAGCGCCGCTCTGATCGCTTCGGCGACGAGCTTGAAGCTGCCGCTTTCGACGACCTACGTGACCTTCATGGTGGCGATGGGCTCGTCCTTTGCGGACGGCGCCTGGGATCGCGAAAGCGCGGTCTACCGCATTTCGGGCGTGCTGACGGTGATTTCGGGGTGGTTTGTCACGGCGCTCACGGCAAGCACGCTCGCGGCGGTCATCGCCTGCGCCGTGCTCTGGGGCGGCAAGGCGGTGGCGGTGATTCTTGCCGTGGTGGCGATCGCATTGCTCATCCGCTCGAACTTGAAGGCGGGCAAGGACGATGAGGAAATCCGCAAGACGATGTCCACGAAGTTCGATGCAAAGACCGTGGCGGCGATGGCTCGCGAGAAGGCGGAGACGCGGCTGCTTTCGACGCTCTCCCTTTTCTACGGCCTCGTGAACGACTTCTTTGCCGACAGCGAGACGAAGCTGCGCCGCAACAAGGCCGAGGTGAGCGAGCTCTTTGACGACTTGAGCCGCGACCGCAGCGTCTACTACAAGATGGCGAACGCGGAAGTGAAGGCGAAGAAGGAGGACTTTGACGCCCGCTACGGCTACTACCGCATCTGCACGAACCTGCGTGAAGTAGGCCGCGGCCTGCAGAACCTCTCCAAGCAGACGCTGGATCATGTCGCCAACCGCCACCGCGTCTTCGCGGGCGGCCTGCGCACGAACCTCACGGGGCTCTCGGAGCTGCTGCTTTCCACCGCGCTGCGCGACGACGGAAAGGCCGATCCTCAGAAGCTCGCGGCGGCCGCGCCGAAGATCATTGAAGAGATCGACCGCCTCCAGGCCGAGCTCCTGCGGGAGATTCCGGCGGGCCAGCTCTCGATTCGAGGCTGCGAGCTCTACTTGAACTTCCTTCTCTTTGCGCGCGACCTCATGAACCGCTATGAGGCGGCGGCCGTGATTGAAACGAAGCTCCTGGCGGACGCTCGGGTGAAGTAGCCGAAGTTCGATGGCTGGGCGAAGAGCCGCATCGGCTGGCGAGGCCGGCGCGGCCTTCCGCACGGACGGGGGCGAAAAAAATGTTTGTAAAACCAATCGGCTTTCGATATAATCCCGCGTCTTTGCCGATGGGACGGATGAAATTCGCCCTTTCGTCAAACGGTTGGGTCGGCCGCTTTGGTAGGCGGCGGACTCGGTAAATAGCGCGCCGGACGACATCCAGGTGGCTCAATTGAGACAACCCCGCGGCCGGCGTAAGACTGATAAAACTTGGAGTTATTCAAATGACCAGCATGCGTGAAATGCTCGAAGCGGGCTGCCACTTCGGCCACCAGACCCGTTTCTGGAATCCGAAGATGGCTCAGTACATCTTCGGCGCCCGCAACAAGATTCACATCATCAACCTCGAAAAGACGGTTGAAAAGTTCGACGAAGCCACGAAGTTCATCCGTGAACTCGCTGCTCGCGGCGGCAAGGTCCTCTTCGTGGACAGCAAGCGCGGCGGCCGTGAAATCATCGTTGAAGAAGCGCAGCGCTGCGGCTGCGGCTGGGTTGACCAGCGCTGGCTCGGCGGCACGCTCACCAACTTCAAGACCGTGAAGCAGACGATCCGTCACCTGAAGGACATGGAGCAGACGATCGCCGAAGGCGGCCTCGAGAAGATGAGCAAGAAGGAAGCCCTCGACTTCACCCGTGAAATCGAGAAGCTCAACAAGTCCATCGGCGGCATCAAGGAAATGACGAGCCTCCCGGACGCCCTCTTCATCGTTGACGTCGGCTACCACAAGATCGCCATCTCCGAAGCCAACAAGCTCGGCATTCCGGTCGTGGCCGTGGTCGATACGAACTGCAGCCCGGACGGCGTTGACTACGTCATCCCCGGCAACGACGACTCCTCCAAGGCCGTCAAGATCTACGCCGCCGGCATCGCCGACGCCGTGCTCGCCGGCAAGGCCGACCGTGCCACGGGCGCTGAAGAAGCGACGGAAGAATTCGTGGAAGTCGAAGCGACCCCCGCTGCCTAATTCTTTCGGCTGCTGACTCAGCAAAAAAGGCGCACCTTCTGACCCGCTTCCGGCGAGTCCCGGACTGCGCCTTTTTTCATGTTGCTACCCAATTTTCTCAGGGAATCGGCTTGGGGCCGGTTCCGACTCGATAGGAGTTCTAAAGAATGGCTGTTATTACTGCCGCGATGGTGAAGGCGCTTCGTGAAAAGACCGACGCCCCGATGATGGAATGCAAGAAGGCCCTCACGGAAGCTGAAGGCGACGCCGCCAAGGCCGAAGAGATCCTGCGCGTGAAGCTCGGCAACAAGGCGAGCAAGGCCGCCGCCCGCGTCACCGCCGAAGGCGTCGTGGCCGTCTACATCGCTCCCGATGCCAAGACCGCCGCGATCCTCGAAGTCAACTCGGAAACCGACTTCGTCGCGAAGAACCCCGAATTCCTCCAGATGGCCGCTGACGCCGCCAAGCTCGTTGCGGAAAAGAACCCCGCTGACGTGGCTGCGCTCGCCGCCCTCGAATTGAACGGCCAGACCCTTGAAGCCGTGCGCACCGCGCTCGTCGGCAAGATCGGCGAAAACATGACCTTCCGCCGCTTCAAGCGCATGGAAGCTCAGGGCAAGCTGCACCAGTACGTGCACGGCGGCAGCAAGATCGCTGCCCTCGTTGACGTGGTGGGCGGCGACGACGAGCTCGCTCACGACGTGGCGATGCACATCGCCGCTTCGAAGCCGAAGGCTCTCGACAAGGACGGCATCGACCAGGCCCTCATCGACACGGAACGCCGCGTCGCCATCGAAAAGGCGAAGGAAGCCGGCAAGCCCGAAGCCATGCTCGAACGCATCGCCGAAGGCACCGTGCAGAAGTTCCTGAAGGAAGTCACGCTCCTCAACCAGCCGTTCGTGAAGGACGACAAGCAGACGATCGCTCAGCTCCTGAAGAGCAAGAACGCTTCCGTCGCTGACTTCGCTCTCTACGTGGTGGGCGAAGGCATTGAAAAGCGTCAGGACGACTTCGCGGCTGAAGTGGCCGCCCAGACGGCCGCCGCTCGCAAGGCTTAATTGAGGCGCTGAGCCGGGGGTTTCCCGGCTTCTGTGCAGACGCCGTTTCCGCTCTCCGAAAGGAGGTGGCGGAGGCGGCGTTTTTCTTTGCGGGGCGTGCGCAAAACGGGGACTTGGAAAATCCGACGGCTTCGAAACGAGACTCAATCTCGCCGTTTTCCCGGAGCCCGAAGCCTGCCGTTTCGCGTTATCATCCGCACCAAATTTTTTTGGAAGGAGCGAGCTGAGAGACACCCGGCGCGTTCCTTTTTTGCGGACTAAAGAATCGAGAGGAGAGACGGTCATGACCGACGCCAAGCGTGAACCCAAGTACAAACGCATTCTTCTGAAGCTTTCCGGCGAGTCGCTGATGGGCGAGGACGCCTTCGGCATCAACCGCGCGACGCTGGCGTCGATCGTGGAAGACATCAAGGAAGTGCTTGATCTCGGGGTTCAGGTGGGCATCGTCGTGGGCGGCGGCAACATCTTCCGCGGCGTGGCGCTCGGCGCCACCGGCATGGACCGCGCCACGGGCGACTACATGGGCATGCTCGCCACCGTCATGAACGCCATGGCCTTGCAGGACGCGCTTCGCAACGCCGGGGTCGAGGCCCGCGTGCAGAGCGCCCTCACGATCGAGCAGGTCGCGGAGCGCTACATCCGCGGCCGCGCGCTGCGCCATCTGGAAAAGGGCCGCGTCGTGATCTTCGGCGCGGGCACGGGCAACCCCTTCTTCACGACCGACACGACGGCCGCCCTGCGCGGCGCGGAAATCGGCGCCGAGATCGTTCTGAAGGCGACGAAGGTGGACGGCATCTATTCCGAAGACCCGAAGAAGAACCCGAACGCCACGCTCTACCACGACATCACGTTCAACGAAGCGATGCAGCGCGACCTGAAGGTGCTGGACGCCACGGCCTTCGCGCTCTGCCGCGATCAGAAGCTTCCGATCAAGGTCTTCTCCATCCTGAAGAAGGGCGCCATGGCCCGCGTCGTGATGGGCGAAGACGAAGGCACGCTCGTTCACTTATAATCAACAGACTGCCTTCGGGCGAATCTCTTACGTAAAAACATCAGGCCATCATGACCACTATTGCTGAAATCCGTCAGACCGCCGAGCACAAGATGACGCGCTCCGTGGAGTCTCTCAAGGAAGAATTCGTGAAGCTGCGCACGGGCCGCGCTTCCACCGGTCTTCTCGAACACGTTCAGGTGGAGTACTACGGCTCCATGGCGCCCCTTTCCCAGGTGGCGAACCTGGGCGTCGCCGACGCCCGCACCCTCACGGTGCAGCCCTGGGACCGCAAGATGATCCCGATCATCGAAAAGGCGATCCTCACGAGCGACCTCGGCTTGAATCCCGCGACGAGCGGCGATCTCATCCGCGTGCCGCTGCCCCCGCTCACCGAAGAGCGCCGTCGTGAAATCACGAAGGTCGTGCGCGCTGAAGGCGAGGAAGCGAAGGTCGCGATCCGCAATCTGCGCCGCGACGCCAACGAGCAGGTGAAGAAGCTCGAGAAGGCGAAGGAAGTGAGCGAGGACGAAAGCCGCGCCGCTGAAAAGGACATCCAGACCTTGACCGACAAGTTCATCAAGCTCGTGGACGCCGCCGTCGCCGACAAGGAAAAGGAAGTGATGACGGTCTAGTCCGTGATTGCTTCATGACGAGCCCCGCGGGAGGTGAAGAGCGCTTTCTGCGGGGTTTTTGTTATATGTTTTTGATGAATTCATGACTCAGTCTATTCCTCAGCACGTTGCGGTGATCATGGACGGGAACGGCCGCTGGGCCAAGGCCCGCTTCATGCCGCGCGTGGAAGGCCACCGCCGGGGCATGCAGGCCCTGAGGCGCCTCACCGAAGCCGCCCGCCGCGCGGGCGTGAAGCACCTGACGGTCTTTGCCTTTTCCAGCGAGAACTGGAAGCGCCCCGCCGATGAAGTGAACGCCCTCATGAAGTTCTTCGTGATGGGGCTCAAAGAGCAGAAGAAGCTGCTTCTGGAAACGGACATTCGCCTGCACGTCGTGGGCGACACGACGGCGTTCCCTGAAGAGCTGCAGCGAACCATTCGCGAAACCGAGGCGGCGACCGCGCACTGCCAGTCGATGACCTTGAACATCTGCGCGAACTACGGCGGCCGCTGGGACATCACGGACGCTGTGAACCGTCTCATCGCCGCGGGCCGCCCCGTCACGACCGAGTCGATCAGCGAGAGCCTCAACCTGGCGTGGGCGGGGCCCGTCGATCTGATGATCCGCACCGGGGGCGAGCAGCGCATCTCGAACTTCATTCTCTGGCAGGCGGCCTACGCGGAGCTGTGGTTTACGGAAGTGCTGTGGCCCGACTTTGACGCGAAGGACCTCGAAGAAGCCATGACGTGGTTTGCGGGGCGCGAGCGGCGCTTCGGAAAGACGGGCGATCAGGTGAAGAACGGCGGCTAGCCGTAAGGAGAGGACTCATGCTCGGAACACGCATCATCACGGCCGCGGTGCTGCTCGCGGTCTTTGCGGCGGCCTGGTTCATTTCGCTGCCTCTCTTTGAAACGCTGATGGCGGGCGCCTTCATGGCGGCGCTGGCGGAATGGCTGCGGATGCTGGGCGCCTCGCGCCTCACGGCGATCGGGGCCGGCGCGGCGACGACGCTGCTGGCGGGCGTCGTGACGTTCACGGGGCTCCTGCCGCCGGCGGACGTGCTCGTCATCGCGCTCGGGCTCGTGACGCTTGCGTGGATCGCGCTCACGGCGGTGCTTTTCGCGCGCCGCGAGACGGGCTTTCGCATGAACAAGGCCGTGTCGGCGGTGCTTGCCTGGATCTTTCCCATTGCGACATGGCTGGGGTTCTTGGTGACGATGGGCAGGGGGCTTGTCTTCATGCTCTCCGTCTTCGCCGTGGTGTGGCTGGCGGACATCTGCGCCTACTTCTGCGGCCGCGCCTTCGGAAAGACGAAGATGGCGCCCGCGATCAGCCCGGGGAAGACCTGGGCGGGCGCGGCGGGGGCCGTGGTCTTCGTGTTTCTCTTTGCGGCGGCGGCCTTTGAGTTTCTGCCGCGAAGCGAGATCTTCACGAGCCTTGTCTTTGACCGGCTGGGCTACGTGGCGGGGTTTGCGACGGTGTTCCTGCTTGTCGCCATGTCGATTGCGGGCGACCTCTTTGAGTCCGCGCAAAAGCGCCAGGCGGGCATGAAGGATTCGAGCCATCTGCTTCCCGGACACGGCGGCTTCTATGACCGGTTTGATTCGGCGCAGGCCGTGTTTCCGGCGGCGGCGCTCCTGACGCTTTTGGTTTAGCGCTTCGTTGGAAAACGACAGCGAAGGGACGGCTGTGGCCGTCCCTTCGCGCATCTGGACACAGTGTCTGAGAGTCTGGCGCTGGCAGGACGCTTCAGCGCTTCATCGGCACTTCGTGCGGCTCCGAAGGGCGCTTTCTCAAGACGGAGACGGTCTGAAGAACGACCGAGAGGCCGATGAGGGCGAGACCGCCCCAGAAGGCGGCGTTGAGGTCGTGCGCTTCGTCAAAGAGCACCATGGCGATGAGTATCGAGTACACGGGCTCCAGGTTGTAGGAGAGGTTCACCGTGAAGGCGGAGACGTGCTTCAAGGCCGCGAGCTGCAGCAGGTACATGCCGATCGTCACGACGGTCGCGAAGATGAGAATCCAGAGCGCGTCGGGCCAGAACGTGGGCCAGAAGACAGTGTCGGGCGCGGCGTGAAAGAGGAGGGGAAGGCCGGCCGTCAAGGCGACGAAGGCTCCGGCGAACTCCCAGAGCAGCACGGTCTGGGCATTGTGGCGCCGCTGGCAGCGCTTCATGAGAATGGCGATGAGCGCGGCGCCTGCGGCGGAGAGAACGCCGTAGAAGATGCCCAGACGGTAGCGCGAGTCGAAATGAAAGATGAGCGCGATGCCGGCAATGGTGAGGAGCGAGAAGCCGATTTCCTTGAGCGAGGGACGGCGGCGCTCCATGAGAGGCTCAAAGAGCGCGGTGAAGAATCCCACGGTTGAGAAGGAAACGACGCCGATGCTCACGTTGCTTGCTTTGATGGCGGCGTAAAAGCCGATCCACTGAAAGCCGAGAAAGGCGCCGAGAGCGAGCATGCCCAGCCGCTCGCGCCACGTGGTCGCCTGCAGTTTCTTCAAGACGGCGACGATCGCCCAGAGGACGAGGCCGCCGACGGCGACGCGCCACCAGACGACGAGGTAGGCGGAGAGGTCGATCAGCTTGCCGAAGATGCCGGTCCAGCCGGCAAGAAGAATGGAAAGGTGCAGGCTGAGGAAAGCGTTTTTCATAAGTTCGCCTCGGGAAAAACGAGGAGAAAGTCTGAAGATCGCGGAATATTAGGCGCAGTCGGAGCTGAGCGCTGAATTTGGCGTCCCGTTACGGGGCGGGCTTGGCGGCAGTTGTCTGCTCTTGAGACTCGGCCAGCTCCTGAACATTCGTCGGCGTCAAGCCCGTGCATTTTTGCACGAGTTCCAAAGAGACACTTGGAGCAAGCATCTTTCGGGCTACTTTCACGGTGCTCTCCAGAAAGCCTTTTAGGTAGGCTCTCTGGTAGCACTCAGTGTAACCTTTCAGATATTCCTTGACACGTCCTATGT
>CAVJUB010000005.1:47211-61744 GCA_963652545.1 Hallella faecis
CGGCCAGCTCCTGAACTTTTGTCGGCGTCAAGCCCGTGCATTTTTGCACGAGTTCCAACGAGAACCTCTGAGCAATCATCTTCTCGGCGACTTCCACAAGGCATTCCTGGCGACCTTTTTGAAGACCTTGCTGAAGTCCTTTTTGAAGTCCTTGGTTGATGAAATGTTCTTCGAGCGTGCCCATGGCGTCTATGGCTCCTTTTGTTTCGGTGCCGGATAAAACTCACGAAATATTATATTTTACTTTTGCAGAAATTGCGAAATC
This sequence comes from Hallella faecis, assembly GCA_963652545.1. Taxonomy (GTDB): domain Bacteria; phylum Pseudomonadota; class Gammaproteobacteria; order Burkholderiales; family Burkholderiaceae_F; genus Duodenibacillus. The sequence goes on from CAVJUB010000005.1 coordinate 47,477, forward strand.
ATTGAATGTCGCTTGAGGTGGCGGCAAGGCAGGCGTCAGGTTTCTCACGGCGCTTCCGAGATTCCACGAGGCGCCGGCCGCTTTTCTCGTTTGGAAATGTCGCCTTGAACGGCTAAAATTAAAAGCTTAGTTTGAATCGGTCGATCGGCGCGGCGGATGCTTCATTCGCCCTTCGGTTTAGCGGGAGGGAGGACTTTTCTCCCCCTTCATCAGACCTTTCGCGATACAGCACATCTTCTGGCGAGTGTTAAAACATGACTAAGTACGTATTCGTAACGGGCGGCGTTGTTTCGAGCCTTGGCAAGGGCATTGCCGCCGCTTCTCTGGCGGCGCTTCTGGAGTCCCGCGGACTCAAGGTGACGATGATCAAGCTCGATCCCTACATCAACGTGGATCCGGGCACGATGAGTCCTTTCCAGCACGGCGAAGTGTTCGTGACCGAAGACGGCGCGGAGACCGACCTCGACCTCGGCCACTACGAGCGCTTCATCTCGTCGAAGATGCACCGCTTCAACAACTTCACGACGGGCCAGATCTACAAGAGCGTCCTCGAGAAGGAGCGCCGCGGCGAATACCTCGGGAAGACCGTGCAGGTCATTCCCCATATCACGAACGAAATTCAGGAATTCATCCAGCGCGGCGCGAAGAACTCCTGCGGCGGCGAATGCGACGTCGCCGTGGTGGAGATCGGCGGCACCGTGGGCGACATCGAGTCCCTGCCTTTCGTTGAAGCCATTCGCCAGATGAGCTTCCGCGTGGGCCGCGGCAACGCCTGCTTCGTGCACTTGACGCTCTGCCCGTGGGTGGCGGCGGCGGGCGAATTGAAGACGAAGCCCACCCAGCATTCCGTGCAGAAGCTTCGTGAAGAAGGCGTGTACCCGGATCTGCTGCTGTGCCGCGCCGAGCGCGAAATTCCCGAAAACGAGCGCGCCAAGATTGCGCTTTTCTGCAACGTCCCGATGGACTGCGTGATCAGCGTCACCGATGCGAGCACCATTTATGAAGTGCCCCTGATGCTGCACGCCCAGAAGATGGACGACCTCGTTTGCGAAAAGCTGCAGCTGCAGACGCCGCCCGCGGATCTGTCGCAGTGGCAGGAAGTCGTGCGCCGCATCAAGAATCCGAAGCAGGAAGTCGTGATCGGCATGGTCGGCAAGTACATCGACTACGCCGACAGCTACAAGAGCCTGAACGAAGCCCTGACGCACGCCGGCATCCGCACCGAGACCCGCGTGAAGACGCGCTTCATCGACGCCGAAGGCATTGAGAAGAACGGCACCGGCGTTCTCGAAGGCCTGGACGCCATCCTCGTTCCCGGCGGCTTCGGCAAGCGCGGCACCGAGGGCATGATCCGCGCGATCGAGTACGCTCGCGTGAACGACATTCCGTTCCTCGGCATCTGCCTCGGCATGCAGACCGCGGTGATCGAATTCGCGCGCCACGTCTGCGGCCTGGGCGGCGCGAACTCCACCGAGTTTGATCTCGACACCCCGCATCCCGTGGTGGCGCTCATCACCCAGTGGCTTGACAAGACGGGCAAGGTGGAGACCCGCAGCGAAAAGAGCGACCTGGGCGGCACGCTGCGTCTCGGAAGCCAGAAGGTTCCGGTGGAAGCCGGCACCCTTGCGCACGAAATCTACGGCGACACGGTGTGCGAGCGTCATCGCCACCGCTATGAAGTGAACAACGCGTACGTTCCGCAGTTCGAGTCCCGCGGCATGAAGATCTCCGCCCGCACCCCGAGCGAGAACCTTCCTGAGATGATGGAGCTGCCGGATCACCGCTTCTTCTTCGGCGTTCAGTTCCATCCGGAATTCACGTCGAATCCGCGCACGGGCCATCCGCTTTTTGAAGCCTTCGTGAAGGCCGCGCTGAAGTTCCACGCCGAAAAGGCGCAGCACTAAGCGATCCCTCCCGTGATCGGCAATCGGGCGATTTCAGGCCGGCTTCGGACGCTGCGGCGTCCGGGGGCGGGCGGGAGTCGCCCTTTTTCTTGAAAGGAAGACGACGAATGAAGCTTTGCGGATTTGAGATCGGCGGCGGACGCCCCTTCTTTCTCATCGCCGGCCCCTGCGTGATTGAAAGCGAGGCGATGGTGCTTGACATCGCCGGACACATGAAGGAAGTCACGCAGAAGCTGGGCATTCCCTACATCTTCAAGGCGAGCTTTGACAAGGCGAACCGCACGAGCGGAAAGAGCTTCCGCGGCCCGGGCCTCGAAGAGGGCCTGCGGATTCTCTCGGAAGTGAAGTCGCAGATCGGCGTGCCGGTCTTGACCGACGTGCACACCGAAGTGGAAGTCCCCGAGGTCGCCGCAGTGGTTGACATGCTGCAGACGCCGGCGTTTCTCTGCCGGCAGACGGACTTCATCCGCGCCTGCGCGATGAGCGGCAAGCCCGTGAACATCAAGAAGGGCCAGTTTCTGGCGCCGCACGACATGGTGAACGTCGTGAAGAAGGCCCGCGAGGCGGCCTTGGAGGCGGGGCTTGACGCCGACGCCTTCACGGTGTGCGAGCGCGGCGCGAGCTTTGGCTACGGCAACTTGGTTTCCGACATGCGAAGCCTCGCCATCATGCGCGAGACGGGCGCCCCCGTGGTCTTTGACGCGACGCATTCGGTGCAGCTTCCCGGCGGCAACGGCACGAGCTCCGGCGGCGACCGGCGCTTTGTTCCGGTCCTTTCGCGCGCCGCGACCGCGGTCGGAATCGACGGCCTCTTCATGGAGACGCATCCCGATCCTGCGCACGCCAAAAGCGACGGTCCCAACGCGGTGCCTCTCGCGCGCATGGAGGCGCTTCTCACGCAGCTCACGGCAATCGACCGGCTCGTGAAGTCGGCGCCCTACCTTGAAAACGATTTTTCCTGACATCCTCCGGATGCCACCCCTACGAGGACAAACAACATGAGTTCCATCATTGACATCATCGGCCGCGAAGTTCTGGACAGCCGCGGCAATCCGACGGTTGAAGCCGAGGTCTATCTCGAAAGCGGCGTCGTCGCCCGCGCGGCGGTTCCCTCCGGCGCCTCCACCGGCGTGCGCGAAGCGATCGAGCTGCGCGACGGCGACAAGAAGCGCTACAACGGCAAGGGCGTGCTGAAGGCTGTGGCGAACGTGAACGGCGAAATCGCCGATGCGATCCTGGGTCTTGAAGCGAGCGAGCAGGAATTCATCGACGCGACGATGATCCGCCTGGACGGCACGGACAACAAGTCGCGCCTGGGCGCCAACGCGATCCTCGCGGTGTCGATGGCGGTCGCCCGCGCGGCGGCCGAAGAGTCGGGCCTGCCGCTTTATCGCTACTTCGGCGGCATGGGCGCGGTGCAGCTCCCGGTGCCGATGATGAACGTCATCAACGGCGGCGCGCACGCCAACAACAACCTCGACCTCCAGGAATTCATGATCATCCCGGCGGGCGCCCCGACCTTCAAGGAAGCGGTGCGCTACGGCGCGGAAGTCTTCCATGCCTTGAAGAAGATCATCAACGCGCACGGCATGAGCACCGCCGTGGGCGATGAGGGCGGCTTTGCGCCGAAGTGCGAAAGCCACGAAGAGGCGATCGAGCTCATCCTCCAGGCCATCAAGGAAGCGGGCTTTGAAGCTGGGAAGGACTTCTTCCTCGGCCTTGACTGCGCCTCGAGCGAATTCTTTGAAGACGGCAAGTACGTGATGAAGAAGAGCAGCGGCAAGGCGCTCACCGCCGAAGAATGGGCCGACCAGCTCGAAGCCTGGGTGTCGAAGTACCCGATCATTTCGATCGAAGACGGCATGGCAGAAGGCGACTGGGAAGGCTGGAAGATGCTCACCGACCGTCTGGGCAAGAAGGTGCAGCTCGTGGGCGACGACCTCTTCGTGACGAACCCCAAGATCCTCAAGGAAGGCATCGAAAAGGGCGTGGCGAACTCGATCCTCATCAAGGTGAATCAGATCGGCTCGCTTTCCGAAACGTTTGAAGCGATTGAGATGGCAAAGCGCGCGGGCTACACCGCCGTCGTCTCCCACCGCTCCGGCGAAACCGAAGACGCGACGATCGCCGACATCGCCGTGGGCCTCAACGCGGGCCAGATCAAGACGGGCTCCATGAGCCGCTCGGACCGCATGGCGAAGTACAACCAGCTCCTGCGCATCGAAGAGCGTCTGGGCGAGTCCGCGGTCTACCCGGGCCTCGCGGCGTTCTACAACCTTCGGAAGTAAGGAGCGGCGGTGGCTTTTCGTCACTGGGCCTGCCTCATCGCGCTTGGGCTCGCGGTCGCCATTCAGTGGCCGCTGTGGTTCGGGCGCGGCGGCGTCTTGCGCATGCAGGAGCTCGAAGCGGAGCTGTCGAGCGTGCGGGCCGCGAACGACCGTCTGCGCGCGGAAAACGACGCGGTGGCGGCGGAAATCGAGTCCCTCGAAAATGACGGCGCCGCCGTCGAGGAGCGCGCCCGCATGCGGCTCGGGATGATCCGCAGCGACGAGGCGCTCTTTCGCCTGGTGCCCACGGGCCAGGACAAGGCGAAGCTGCCGCCCTTGGAGACCGAGGAGAACCTCACGAAGGGCGGCCGCATCTTTGTGCCGAAGCGCGGCAACCTCTACGTTCCGGGCGAGCTGCCGGACGCGAAGAAGCCGTCTTCCTCTGGCGGCGTGAGGGCGCTCCCGGAAACCGCCGAATAGTCTCCGCTTGAAAAACGTCGACTCGTCCCCATATAGGGGGCATCGATGGTTTCTGAGAACCGCCCGAGCGCGGTTCTTTTTATTGGGAGACGCAATTCATGGCTGCTCAAGTGCACGGGTTTCAGACGGAAGTCGCCAAGCTTCTGAACCTTCTGGCCAATTCTCTTTACTCCAACAAGGAAGTGTTCCTGCGCGAGCTCGTTTCGAACGCCTCGGACGCAATTGACAAGCTTCACTTCCTTTCGCTCACCGACGCCCAGCTGCTCGGGGACGATCCCGTTCTTCGCATCCGCATCAAGGCGGACAAGGACGCGGGCACGCTTACGATCTCCGACAACGGCATCGGCATGACGCTCGAGGAGGCGAACCAGCACCTCGGCACCATCGCCAATTCCGGCACGGAAGCCTTCTTCAAGAACCTCACGGGCGACCAGGCGAAGGATTCGCAGCTGATCGGCCGCTTCGGCGTGGGCTTTTACTCCGCGTTCATCGTCGCCGACAAGGTGACGGTTTACTCGCGCTCGGCGAAGTCCGCTGAAGGCGTGAAGTGGGAGAGCGACGGCAGCGGCACGTTCACGTCGGAAGCGTGTGAGAAGGCGGGCCGCGGCACCGACATCGTCCTGCATTTGAAGGCGGACGAGAAGGAGTTCCTTGAGACCTGGACGCTGCGCTCGGCGATCACGAAGTACTCGGACCACATCGCGGTGCCCGTGTATCTCTGGGAAGAAAAGGTCGAGGCTCCGAAGGAAGGCGAGAAGGCGGACGAAAAGAAGGAGCCCGTTTTTGACTGGGTGCAGGTGAACGACGCGAAGGCCCTCTGGACGATGGCGCCGCGCGAAGTGACGGACGATCAGTACAAGGCGTTCTACAAGCACCTCACGCACGACTACGACGAGCCGCTCGCGTGGTCGCACAACAAGGTGGAGGGCGAGCTCGAGTACACGTCGCTGCTCTACATCCCGAAGAACGCGCCGTGGGATCTCTACAACCGCGACAACGAGCACGGCCTGAAGCTCTTCGTGCAGCGCGTCTTCATCATGGACAAGGCCGAGCAGTTCCTTCCGAACTACCTGCGCTTTGTGAAGGGCCTTGTGGACACGAACGACCTGCCCTTGAACGTCTCCCGCGAAATGCTGCAGGAGACGCCGGTGACGAAGAAGCTCAAGAAGGCCTTGACGCACCGCGTGCTCACCATGCTCGAAAAGATGGCGAAGGACGATCCCGCGAAGTACGCCGACTTCTGGAAGCAGTTCGGCCGCGTCATGAAGGAAGGCCCGGTGGAGGATTCCTCCAACCGCGACGCGGTGCTGAAGCTCCTGCGCTTTGCGTCCACGCACAACGCGACGGACGATCAGAGCGTGAGCCTCGAAGACTACGTGGGCCGCATGCCGCAGGGCCAGAAGAAGATCTACTACCTCGTGGCGACGAGCTGGCAGACGGCTTCGACGTCGCCCTACCTTGAAGAATTGAAGAAGAAGGGCGTGGAAGTCCTCCTTCTCTGGGAGCGCATCGACGAATGGCTGATGGGCAACCTCTTTGAGTTCGAAGGCAAGGAGTTCGTCTCGGTCACCGCAAGCGACCTGCAGCTCGGGGACCTCGCCGACAAGGAAGAGGAGAAGAAGTCGAAGGAAGTCGCCGAGCAGGCGAAGCCCTTGGTCGAGCGCTTCAAGAAGGCGCTGGGCGACAAGGTGACGGACGTTCGCACGACGACCCGCCTCACGGATTCGCCGAGCTGCGTCGTCGCTGAAAACGGCAGCTTCGTCTCGGCTCAGATGCGCCGCATGTTCGAGGCCGCGGGCCAGCCCGTGCCCGAAGCGCGCTACATCCTCGAAATCAATCCGACGCACCCGCTCATTGAAAAGGCGGCGGCCGGGGACGAGGCGGCGTTCGCCCGCTGGGCTCAGGTGATCCTTGATCAGGCCGTGCTCGCCGAGCAGGGCACCTTGAAGGATCCGAACGGCTTCATCCGCGAACTGAACGCGCTGCTCGCGCTCTGACGCTTTGCGCGTGACGCCGGCGGGGCTAGCGAGCCCCGCCGAAAGACCGCCTTCGGGCGGTTTTTTCGTGCCCGGAAAGCCGCGTCTCGTGGCGGCCATGTCACTTTGGTGGTAATACTTTTGCTGTAACACAATGAAAATGCAAGAAAAAATTGACTCAGCGGGTGGCATGACAGTAAAATAACGCGCTTTTTATTTTCCATCCACCCAATTGGCAAAACCGCCGAAAGGCGGTGACGCAAAGCTAAAGGGCCTTTCACATGGTAGCCAGCTGCTTCACATTGCTTCCTCGCTTGCGCTTCGTCGCGCCCGCTGCCTGCTTCGCCCCGTGCGGAGCCGCGGCATGACGAACGAAATCACGCAGAAGAAGGCGCTTCTCACGAAGCTGCACATGACGCACGGCGCGACGCAGGAAAACGTCTCGCTCGCGCTTGCGCAGGCCGCCAACGAGGTGCTCCGCGAAAACAACCCCGTGGGGGTCGCCGCGGGCGAGTACGACGACGCCTTCACGATCACGTCCTTCAGCGACTACTTTGTCGTCGGCCTTGGCTACGCGCCGGAGACGTTCGCCGAGCGCACCGGCATGTCCTTGAAAAGCCTCATGGTGGAGTCGTCGCTCTTTCCCTTTACGGAAAAGACTTTCCGAGCGCTGAAGGGAAAAAGCGTCTTTTACATGCGCGCTGCGGACGGCACGCCCCGCCTCATGTACGCCGTGAAGCGCGACATCACGGGGGAGGACGGCCGGCTCCATTGGGTGATGTCCCTGCGGTGCGACGCGCATTCGCAGAACCTGGCGCTCGTGAACCGTCTCTTTGACAACGCCTACTGGACGGCGGACTACGACGAAGCGGGGCGGATGTCGACCACAAGCTGGAGCGAGAAGCTGCAGCAGCTCTTCGGCCAGGCGGACGGCGAGACCGTGGACCGGATGGCGCGCTTTCGCGAGATCGTGCACCCGGATGACTGGGCGTCGGTGGCTTCGTTCTTTTTGAAGCGTCTGCCGGAAGCGCGCCCGGGAGATGACAGCCGCGAGATCGAATGCCGGCTGCGCATCAAGGATCGCTGGGAGTGGTTTCGCTCGAGCGTCTTTCTCATCCGCCGCGCCGACGGCACGGTCTGTCGCGCGACGGGCGTCATCTACAGCATTGACGAAGAGAAGGCGGAGGCGGCGCGCGAGCTGCGGCATGAGACGGTGCTTCGCGCCTTTAGCGCCGGCAACCTCTGCGAGTTCTACGTGGACATCGAAAAGGACGCGTTCGAGTGCTTCAAGACGAGCGACGTTCTGAAGTCCCTCACGGAAGCGGCTGGCTCTTGGGACGCCTTTGTGGAGCGCATGGCGGTCGAACTTGTGGACGGCGCGTTCCAGGAGGACTTCCGGCGCCTTTGCAGCCGGCGCTACCTTCGCGAGAGCCTGCCGGCGGGATCGGGCGGCGTTTCGGGCGAACTGAAGCTTGTGGCGGACGGACGCGTCGTCTGGGTGCGCTGCGCCGCGCTGCCCGCGGACGAGGCGGGCAGCCGGGGCATGACCCACGTTCTCGTTTATCTGCGCGACATCACGATCTCCAAGATGCGCGAAGCCGAGCGCAAGGCGCTCTCCCGTGAAAAGGCCGGGCTTGACCAGCTCCTGCGCGGCGTGACGCGCATGGTGAATCGCTTCATCGTCTGCGACCTCACAAGCGGCGTCTATCAGTACTACTCCTTTGAAAACGACCGGCGCTACCGGGCGCAGGGGCGCTACGTGGAGATCCTCGCGCGCATGGACGAAACGATGGCGACGCTGGGAGACAACGCGGGGCGCTCGATGTCGGAACTCTTGACGCCCGCGAGCCTGCGCCGGCTCCTGCGCCACGAGGACGACGTTTATCGCTTTGACTACTGCACGCAGGACAAGTCGGCCTTCATGGTGCTCTCCGTCGTGCCCGTGGAGTGGGTGAACGGCGTGCTGACGAAGGTGATGCTCGTGAGCGAAGACAGCTCGCAGAAGCACGCTCTTGAAGTGCTGGCGAACACGGACGCCTTGACGGGGCTCAACAACGCGCGGAATCTGACGGCGACTCTGAAGCGGCTCCAGGGAAAGCCGTTTGCGCTCTTTTACCTCGATTTGAACGGCTTCAAGACGGTGAACGACTCCTGCGGCCATGACGTGGGGGACCTGCTCTTGAAAGCCGTCGCGGACCGCTTGGCGGGCTGCGTGCGAGTTGATGACATGGTCTTTCGCGTGGGCGGCGACGAGTTCTGCCTCATCACGACGGGGACGCCTTCTGAAGAAGACTGCCTCTGCATCGTGGATCGCGTGAAGTCGGCGGTGGCCGAGCCCTGCCGGCTCGCGGGCCGCGAGCTGCGCGTCACGACGAGCTGCGGCTTTGCGAAGTGTCCGACGGACAGCGCGTCGCCCGAGGAAATCCGCATCCTCGCCGACCGCCGCATGTACGAAGACAAGCTCGCGATGCACGCTGAAGCCGAAGGCGTCACGGTGACGCCGCGCTGAAAAAAAGCGGCCGGGCGAGCGGCCCGGCCGATGAAGCTGCATCGACTGCAGAGCGGCGCCGCGGAAAGTGCAAAGGCTTCAGGCGGGCCGCCAGGAAAGAAGACGCGTGCCACCTCAGGTACGGGAATCTTTCCGACGCGCATCCTACGACGCGCCGCCTCGTCTGGCAGGTCGCGCAGATGACAGTTTTGTCATTTGCGGTTACGCATGGTGTCAGAGCCTGCCACAATGCCGGCTGACGGACTCCCTTAGCGAGAAGGCAGCATGAAGATACTCATTGTGGAAGATGAAGAAAAGACCGGCCGGTACCTGAAGAAGGGCCTCGAAGAGGCGGGTTTTGCCTGCGACTGGCGCTCGGACGGCGTGGAAGGCTACAAGTCGGCCTTGACGGGCGGCTACAGCCTCGTGGTGCTTGACGCCATGCTGCCCGGCGTGGACGGCTTTGACTTCGTGCGGCTTTTGAGAAAGTCGGGGAGCGCGCTCCCCGTGCTGATGCTCACCGCCCTCTCTTCGGTGGAGGATCGCGTGAAGGGGCTCGAACTCGGGGCGGATGACTATTTGGGCAAGCCCTTTGCCTTTACGGAGCTTCTCGCGCGCGTGAAGACCCTCCTGCGCCGGGGCGGCGCGACGGCGGCGCCTGCGGCGGCCGTGCAGACGACGCTTTCCTGCGCCGACCTCACGATGGATCTGGTGCGCCACCGCGTCATGCGGGGCGGCTCGGAAATCACGCTCACGGGGCGGGAGTTCAAGCTCCTGGAATTCTTCCTTCGCCACAAAGACGAGGTGCTGCCGCGCTCCCGGATCGCTTCTGAAGTCTGGGACATCAACTTTGAAAGCGGCACCAACGCGATCGACGTCACCGTGAAGCGCCTGCGCGCGAAGTGCGACCAGCCTTTTGCGGTGCATCTCATTGAAACCGTGCGCGGCATCGGGTATCGCATGAGCGAGCCTGCCGCCAACTGGGACATCTAGCCATGGGGGCGCGCCGCCATTCGATGGCGCTGCGGATGATGGCCGTGATCGGCGTCGTCACTGCAGCGGCCATGGTGATTTTTTCTGGCATTGTGCTCTCAGCGATGTCGCATCACTTTGAAGAGCTGGACGAACTGACGCTTCGCGAGATCCGCACGGCGTTTCTCTTTGAGGGGGGCGCGGCGACCGAGGCGCTTTCGCACGTGATGCGCGAGCATCCGGACGCCGCGGTCGCTCTCGAAAAGAACGGACGCCTGGTGGTGCGCGGGGACGGCGTGCCTGCGGCGCTCACCCGGAGCGCGCCTGTGAAGGACGGCCTCTTTACGTTGACCGACGGCAGCCGCCAGTGGCGGGGCCTGCGGACGACGGAAGAAAACGGCGCGATTCTTTATTGCCTCACGCCCATGGACGTGCATCTCGCGTTTCATCAGACGTTGAAGCTGCAGCTTTTTGCGGCGCTCGTGATTCTCATCCTGGCGGTGCTTGCCGCCGTGTGGTTCACGGTGAAGCGGGGGCTCGCCCCCGTGGAGGCGCTCAGCCGCCGCTTGAATGAAATGACCGCGGATCGTCTGGGGCCTGCGGCGGACGAGGCCGCGGTGCCTTCGGAGCTCTCGGGCTTTGCGGCGGCGTTCAACCGGCTCCTTGCGCGCATTGCGGATGTGCTGGTGCGGGAAAAGCAGTTCAGCGCCGACATTGCGCATGAACTGAAGACGCCGGTCACGAATCTCACGGTGCAGACGGAAGTGGCGCTTGCGCGCCCGCGCAGCAACGAGGAGCTCGAAAACATTCTGTATTCCTCGCTCGAAGAGTACCGGCGACTTTCCAAGATGATCGAAGACATGCTCTTTCTCGCGCGCATCGACAATGCGGCGCAGAAGACGGAGCAGGAGCGGTTTGAGCTGAAGGCCGACATCGCCGATCTCACGGACTTCTTTTCCGACTGGGCCGACGAGCGGGGCGTGGCGATTCGCGTCACGGGCGACGCGCTCTGGGTGACCGCCGACCGACTGATGGTGCGCCGCGCGGTGACGAATCTCATCACGAACGCCGCCAAGCATACCGCCGCGGGCGGCGCCGTCACGGTGAACGTGGCGCTGCAGCCGGGCGGCGACTTTGCGCGCATTGCGGTCGCCAATCCCGGCTCGCCCATTGCGCCCGAGCACCTGCCGCATTTGTTTGACCGCTTCTATCGCGCGGATCCGTCGCGCAACCGGCAGGATGGGGGCACGGGGATCGGGCTCGCAATGGTGGCGTCGATTGCGCGACTGCACGGCGGCGACGTGGCGGTGAAGTCGGATGCCGCCGAGACCGTCTTTGCGATGACGCTGCCCGTGAAAGCGGCGAGTGCTTAAATTTTAAGCACGTCGTGCAGCTTGCTGTTTTTGCAGTGAAAGGGCGGGTTATCCACCGCCGTTTCCACCTTGGGCGTGAGGAAATCTCAAGCGTCTTCGCGGGCCGCGGCGACGAGCGCTGAAAAGAGCGCGGCGGCGTCGGACTTCAAGTGCGAGAGCATCTCGGGGTGCCACTGCACGCCCAGGAAGAACCGCTCCTTCGGATCATGGAAGGCCTCGATGAGGCCGTCCTCTGCGGAGCGGCCGTCGATTACGAGTCCTTCGCCCAGCGTCTTCACGCACTGATGGTGCTTCGTGTTGACGTCAAGCACCGCTTGGCCCGTGACGGTCGCGAGCAGCGATCCCGGCACCACCGTCACCTGATGCGTCGTCACGGCGTAGTCCTCGACCTGCGAGTGGCGGGCGGCGGGGAGGCCGAGTTCGGTCTCAATGTCTTGCACGAGCGTGCCGCCGCAGGCGACGTTCATCACCTGGCAGCCGCGGCAGATGGCGAGAACGGGAAGATGCTTTTCGCGCGCGAGCCGCATCAGAAAGAGTTCGGTGCGGTCGCGCTCAGGCTTGGCGGCGCCGCAGGCGGGATGCCGCGCTTCGCCGTAGCAGGCGGGGTCGATGTCGGCGCCGCCCATGAAGAGGAGGCCGTCCAGATGCGCGGCGAGCTGAGCGAGGTCTGCGTCGGACGCCGCCACCGGCAGCACGACGGCGAGGCCGCCCGCGCGGTGGACGGATTCGACGTACTGGCGCCGAAGATTGATCATGTTGTCGGTGAGGTCGGCGGTGACGCCGATGAGAGGCTGGCGCATGGCGGTTTCCTTGGGACGAGCCCGGAATTGAAGTGACGGTGAACAATACGCCGTTCGCCAGTGTTTCGCACGACGCATCGAAGAGCCGGCCGACGCGGTTGATCGGCGGACGCCTTTCGCGATACAATGCGACACAGCAAGCAGAAGCCTTCACACGGATTCTGTTCGGGTTATTAAGCGACATTCAACGGGACGAGAGCAATGAACGGGGACTTCCGGACAGACGTCAACACCACGCGCGGCGCATCCGCCGCCTTCCTTTCAGCGTTTCACCTCAATTCCAGTCAGATCCGCGCCGTGATCGCCGGCTGGCGCGACATCGTGCGCGCAGAGGCTAGTCCCGCGTCTGCCGGCGTCGCCGCGGCGCTGGACAGGCTCGGGCGCCGGCCGCTCCCGCCTTCGGCGCTCTCCGACGTCATGTCGGGGCGGTCGGTGAAGACGCCGACCGACGACCTGCCCGTCATCTTTCCTTTCGGGAGCAACGCCGCGCAGCGCGACGCCGTGCGGGAGGCGCTCGCGCATTCCGTCTGGCGCATCGAAGGGCCGCCCGGCACTGGGAAGACGCAGACCATTTTGAACCTCATCGCCAATCTGCTCATCCGCGGCAAGATCGTCGCGGTGGCGGCGCCCGCGAATGCCGCGGCGGACAATGCGGCGGAGAAGCTCGAAGCCGCGGGCTTCGGCAGTCTCGTGGCGCGGCTGGGCAGTCGCGAGCGGCGGGAGGCCTTCTTTGCGTCGCCTCCTGCGCTGTCGCTTCCGAACGCAGGCCGGGCACCGAGCCGCGTGGCGCTCGACATTGCCGCGCAGGAGCTCGCGCATTGGGAGCAGGCGGCGGAACGCGGACTGAAGGCGGAGTCAGACTTGAAGCGCTTGCGCTTTGAGTTGAAGGTCTTTCTCGAAGAGGAGCGAGGCGCCGGGCGCGATGCGGAGCGATCGCCTGCCTTCGTTAGGCTCGCTTCCTGCTCGCACCGAGCGATGTCGGCCGTGAGCCAGGCGCTGCGGTGGACCCGGTCGCGATGGCGGGGGCTGCGGTGGGCGGGCGTCTTCCTCTTTTTGCGCTGGCTGGGTTTTGAAACGGGGGCCGAAGGCGAGGCGGAATTGGCCGCGGCGCTCTTTCATTTCTCGGCGAAAAAACGAGAGGCCGAGCTCGCGGAAGCGGTGAAAAAGTTCTCTGGGGCTCGAGGGCTGTGCGACGAAGCGGAGGCGAGGTTTCGACGGCTGTCCGAGGCTTATTTTCGGGCGATGCTGGTGAAGCGGTACGAAAGAGTCGATGCATCAAGCGCGAGGGCGGAAGACTTTCGATCGGACCTCGCTTTCTACGAGCGTTTTCCGGTGGTGACGTCGTCTGCGGCGTCGCTCGTCTATGCGTCGCCCAAGGGCCGTCTGTGGGACGCGCTGATTCTGGATGAGGCGGGACAGCTGGACTGGCCGACGGCGGCCGCGGCCTTGTCGTGCGCTCGATCCGTCACGGCGGCGGGCGACGTGCGGCAGCTCGCCGCTGTGCTTCGAGGCGGAACGCCGCCGCTGAGTTGTCCGGAAGCCTTTCGTCCGGACCGCAGCTTTCTTGAAGGACTGTCTGCCATCTTTCCGACGCAGCGCACGATGCTCGTGGAGCATTACCGCTGTCATCCCGACCTCATCGAGTTCTGCAGCCGGCGCTTTTACGGCGGGGCGCTCATCGCTCGCACGACGGCGGAAGGAAGGCCGCCGGCGCTGGTCTGGGTCGATCCCGGCGCGCAGGCCGTGGTGCGGGAGGCGGGGAGCGTCGCAAGCCCCCGGCAGGCGGCGGTGACGAAGACGCTCCTGACGGAACTCGAAGCGCAGGGCGTGGCGGCGTCGGACATCGGCGTCATCGCGCCGTACCGTGCGCACGCCGCGCTCATCGGCCGTCTCGCGGACACTGTGCATCGCTTCCAGGGACGCGAGAAGGAGGTCGTGATCTTCAACACCGTGAGAAACCGGCCGACAGCCTTCACGGACGATCCGAGGCTCATCAACGTTGCGGTGT
>CAVJUB010000006.1:0-57770 GCA_963652545.1 Hallella faecis
TTCTCCATCTCCGGCTCTGACTTCGTGGAAATGTTCGTCGGCGTGGGCGCGGCTCGCGTGCGCGACATGTTTGAGAACGCGAAGAAGAACGCTCCCTGCATCATCTTCATCGACGAAATCGATGCAGTGGGCCGCCAGCGCGGCGCCGCGATGGGCGGCAACGACGAGCGCGAGCAGACCTTGAACCAGATGCTCGTGCAGATGGACGGCTTTGAGACTGGCACGAACGTCATCGTGATCGCGGCGACGAACCGTCCGGACGTGCTCGACCAGGCGCTGCTGCGCCCGGGGCGCTTTGACCGCCAGGTGGTGGTGCCGCTTCCGGACATCCGCGGCCGCGAGCAGATCCTGAACGTTCACATGAAGAAGATTCCGGTGGCGACCGACGTGCAGCCGGACGTCATTGCGCGCGGCACGCCGGGCTTCTCGGGCGCCGATCTCGCGAACCTCGTGAACGAGGCGGCGCTTTTTGCGGCGCGCCGCAACGGCCGCGTCGTGAGCATGGCGGACTTTGAGCTCGCGAAGGACAAGATCATGATGGGCGCCGAGCGCAAGTCCATGGTGATGAACGAAGACGAGAAGCGCAACACCGCATACCACGAGTCCGGTCACGCCCTCGTCGCGAAGCTCATGCCGAAGTCCGATCCGGTGCACAAGGTGACGATCATTCCGCGCGGCCGCGCGCTGGGCGTCACGATGCAGCTTCCGGAAGAAGACCGCTACGCCTACGACAAGCAGTATCTCCTCACCCGCATCGCGATTCTCTTCGGCGGCCGCATCGCCGAAGAGATCTTCATGCACCAGATGACGACGGGCGCGAGCAACGACTTTGAGCGCGCGACGCAGCTCGCCCGCGACATGGTGACGCGCTACGGCATGAGCGACAAGATGGGCATCATGGTCTACGTCGAAAGCGAGACCGATCCCTTCATGAGCCGCGCCATGCCTCGCCAGAGCAACATCTCTGAAGAGACGATGCGCGCCGTGGACCTTGAAATCCGCCGCATTCTTGAAGAGCAGTACGGCATCGCCCGTAAGCTCATTGAAGAGAACCGCGACAAGATGGAGGCGATGGCGCAGGCGCTTCTGAAGTGGGAGACGATCGACGCCGATCAGATCGACGACATCATGGCCGGCAAGCCCCCGCGCGAGCCGCATCAGGTCGAGCCCGTGAAGGGCGGCAAGAAGACTGCGAAGCCGGAAGCAACGCCCGCGGCGGACGCTGTTTCTGAAGCGAAGGCGCCGGAAGCTTCGGAAGCGCCGCAAGCGACTGACGCCGAGGAAGCTCCGGCGGAGAAGCCGGCGGAAGCAACGAAGCCCGCGGATCCGGAGAAGCCTGCCGCCTGACGGAGGGCGCTTCGAAAGCGACAATCAACAGGACGGTGGGTCTGGCGCCTGCCGTCCTTTCTTTTTGGGAGTGCACTATGCCGATGGCGAAATCGTGGCAGCTCAGAACCCAGACGATGGATCTCACGGAGCCCCGGATCATGGGGATCGTGAACGTGACGCCGGATTCCTTCAGCGACGGCGGGCTTCATGCGACCAAGGACGCGGCGGTGGCGTTTGCGCGGCAGCTTGTCGCCGACGGCGCCGACATCATTGACGTGGGCGGCGAGTCGACCCGCCCCGGCGCGGCCGACGTGTCGCTGCAGGAGGAGTTGGATCGCGTGATCGGCGTCGTGGAGACGCTTGCGGCGGACGGCGTCATCGTGTCCGTGGACACGAGCAAGGCGATCGTGATGCAGGAGGCGGTGAAGGCGGGGGCGGAGATCCTGAACGACATCCGCGCTTTTCAGGAGCCGCTTGCGGATCTTACGGCCGCCGCGTCGGGCGCCGGGCTCATCGCCATGCACATGCAGGGGACGCCGCGCACGATGCAGGCGGCGCCGCATTACGAGAACGTGGTGGAGGAGGTGAGAAACTTTCTGCTCGCGCAGGAAGCGCATCTTCTGGGACTGGGCGCCGCCCCCGGCAAGATCTGCTTTGACCCGGGGTTCGGGTTCGGGAAGACCGTGGAGCAGAATTTTGAATTGCTCGCCGCCACGCAGGAATTTGTCGAACTTGGCCGTCCCTACCTGATGGCGCTTTCCCGCAAGTCCTCGATCGGCGCAGTGACGGGCGTGACGGAGCCCGCGCGCCGCGTGACGGGATCGGTGGCGGGGGCGCTTCTTGCGGTGGAGCGCGGCGCGCAGCTCGTGCGCGTGCACGACGTGAAGGAAACGCGCGAAGCCCTGGACGTGTGGCTTGCGGTGAAAAACGCTCGAGCGGCATAATTCAAAGATTGGCCGGCGAAAGGCCGGCGCTACTAGGAAGATTTGAATGTCACGACGCTATTTCGGCACCGACGGGGTGCGCGCTACGGTGGGAACGTTCCCGATGACTCCGGACTTTGTCATGCTGCTCGGCCAGGCCGCCGGCCGCGTGCTGCGCCGCGCGACGCCCGACGGACGCGCCGCGGTGCTGATCGGCAAGGACACCCGCGTGTCGGGCTACATGCTGGAGGCGTCGCTGCAGGCGGGCTTTTCCGCCGCGGGCGTGGACGTCGTTCTCTGCGGACCGATTCCGACGCCGGCGGTTGCTTATCTCACGCGCGCCCTGCGCCTCACGGCGGGCGTCGTGATCAGCGCGAGCCACAACCCCTTCCGCGACAACGGGATCAAGTTCTTCTCGGGCGAAGGAACGAAGCTCCCGGACGCGATGGAGCTCGAGATCGAGGCTGAAATTGACAAGGGCTATTCGTGCGAGGCGAGCGAAGGCCTCGGCAAGGCCCGGCGTCTGAACGACGCCGAGGGCCGCTACATCGAGTTTTGCAAGAGCACCTTCCCGCAGGGCGCGAATCTTCGCGGCCTCAAGCTCTACCTTGACTGCGCCAACGGCGCGGCCTACCACGTGGCGCCCGCCGTCTTTCATGAGCTCGGCGCCGACGTCGTCGCCGACGCCGTGGCGCCGGACGGCCTCAACATCAATGACGGCGTGGGCGCGACGCACACGGATGATCTGGCGCTGCGCACGGCGAGAGCGGGCTGCGACTACGGCCTCGCCTTTGACGGCGACGCCGACCGCCTCATCATGGCGGACGCCAGTGGCCGCCTCTACAACGGCGACGAGCTCCTCTACGTCATCGTGCGCGACCGCCAGCGAAAGGGCCCCGTCGAGGGCGTCTCGGGGACGCTCATGACGAACTATGCTCTGGAGCAGCGCCTCGCGCGGGACGGCATCGGCTTTGTGCGCGCCAAGGTGGGCGACCGTTATGTGATGGAAGCGCTGAAGGAGCGCGGCTGGCTTTTCGGCGGCGAATCCTCGGGGCACCTCATTGCGCTCGATCGCCAGACGACGGGCGACGGCATTGTGAGCGCCCTGCAGGTTCTGGCGGCCGTGAAGGAGACGGGGCGGACCCTCTCGGAACTTATGGAAGGGCTCGTCATGATGCCGCAGGTGCTCATCAACAAGCGCATCGAGCGCGGCTATGACTGGAAGGCGAACGAGCGCTTCATGGCGGCCGTGAAGGCGGCGGAAGAAAAGCTCGCCGGGACCGGGCGCCTTCTCATCCGTCCCTCCGGCACGGAGCCCCTTCTTCGCATCATGACGGAAGCCGAAGACCGCGATCTCGCGCGCATGACGGCGGCTGAAGTGGCGGACGCCCTCACGGTCTGAACGCGGTAAAATCGCCGTTTTTGCGGCAGATTCAACAAAAAAGGCGGCGTCCTTTTTGCGGGATTCCGCCTTTTTCCTTCGGCGGCGAGACAGAGCGCCTCGTCGCCCAAGGCAATCAAACAGACGAAAGATTTTCGAGTTTTATGAAACCCAGTACTTACATGACGGCAGCCGAGATTCGTTCGGCTTACCTCAAATTCTTTGAGAGCAAGGGCCACACGGTGGTGAAGTCAAGCCCGGTGGTGCCTCAGGACGACCCGACGCTTCTCTTCACGAACGCCGGCATGAACCAGTTCAAGGCCAACTTCCTGGGTTTGGACAAGTCGCTGCATCGCGCGACGACCGCGCAGAAGTGCATCCGCGCGGGCGGCAAGCACAACGACCTGGACAACGTGGGCTACACCGCGCGCCATCACACGTTCTTTGAAATGCTCGGGAACTTCAGCTTCGGCGACTACTTCAAGCGCGAGGCGATCCACTGGGCCTGGGAGCTGCTTACCACGGTCTACAAGCTCCCGGAAGAGCGCCTCTGGGTCACCGTCTACTTCGAAGACGACGAAGCCTATGACATCTGGAAGGACGAAATTCACGTCCCCGAAGAGCGCATCATCCGCATCGGCGACAACAAGGGCGCCCGCTACATGTCCGACAACTTCTGGATGATGGGCGACACCGGCCCCTGCGGCCCCTGCTCGGAAATCTTCTACGACCGCGGCCCGAAGGTTCAGGGCGGCCCTCCGGGGAGCCCCGACGAAGACGGCGACCGCTACATGGAGATCTGGAACCTCGTCTTCACGCAGTTCAACCGCGACACCTCGGGCAAGCTCAACCGCCTGCCGCGTCCCAACATCGACACGGGCATGGGGCTCGAACGCCTTGCCTCTGTTCTTCAGGACGTGCCGACCAACTATGACATCGACCTCTTCCAGAACATCATGGCGGCCGCCAAGCGCGCCGTGGAAGAGGCGGGCGCCGAGAACGTCGATCCGCAGTCGCCGTCCCTCAAGGTCATCGCCGACCACATCCGCTCCTGCGGCTTTGCCATCGCCGACGGCGTGACGCCCGGGAACGAAGGCCGCGCCTATGTGCTGCGCCGCATCTGCCGCCGCGCCATCCGTCACGGCTACAAGCTCGGCGCTCGCGGCCTCTTCTTCTACAAGCTGATGGGGGCGCTCTCGGCGGAAATGGGCGACGTCTATCCGGAAATCAAGAATCCGAAGATCGCCGACGTGATCAAGGCCGAAGAAGAGCGGTTCCTCGCGACGCTCTCGAACGGCATGCAGATCCTCGAAGCCGCCATTGCGGAAACGAAGAACGGCGTCTTGGACGGCAACGTCGCCTTCAAGCTTCATGACACCTACGGCTTCCCCGTCGACCTCACGGGCGACGTCTGCCGCGAAAAGGGCCTCACGGTGGACACCGAGGGCTTTGAC
The DNA here is from genome assembly GCA_963652545.1 of Hallella faecis. Lineage (GTDB taxonomy): Bacteria > Pseudomonadota > Gammaproteobacteria > Burkholderiales > Burkholderiaceae_F > Duodenibacillus. The sequence continues at coordinate 5,088 of CAVJUB010000006.1, forward strand.
CGCGCCATGGCCGAGCAGAAGGCGAAGGCTCGCGCTGCCGGCAAGTTCAAGGTTGCGGCGGACGTGCTCTACACGGGCGAAAACAACGTCTTCGAGGGCTACGAAACGCTCACGGAAGAAAACGCCAAGGTGCTCGCCCTCTACAAGGGCGGCGTGCAGGTGGAGGAAGGCACGGCGGGCGACGACATGATCGTCGTCCTCGACAAGACCCCCTTCTATGCGGAAATGGGCGGCCAGATGGGCGACGCCGGCGTGCTCGAAAACAGCACGACGCTGCTCGCGGTTTCTGAAACCTACCGCATCAAGGAAAGCGTCTTCGGTCACGTCGCGCACGTGAAGGAAGGCACGGTGAAGGTGGGCGACGTGTTCACGGCGCAGGTTTCGAAGGAAACGCGCGCCGCCGTGGCCCGAAACCACTCCGTCACGCACCTGATGCACAAGGCCCTGCGCGAAGTGCTGGGCGCTCATGTGGCCCAGAAGGGGAGCCTCGTGAACGACAAGGTCACGCGCTTTGACTTCCTCCATGACAAGCCCGTGACCGCTGAGCAGATCGCTGAAGTTGAAGCGATCGTGAACGCCGAGATTCTCGCTAACACCGAGGTCGTCACTCGCGTGATGAGCTTGGAAGAGGCGAAGACCACGGGCGCCGTGATGCTCTTTGGCGAAAAGTACGGCAAGACTGTGCGCGTCGTGACGGTGGGCACCTCCACCGAGCTTTGCGGCGGCACTCATGTGTCTCGCACGGGCGACATCGGTTGCTTCAAGATTCTCGCGGAAGCGGGCATCAGCGCCGGCGTGCGCCGCATCGAGGCGGTGACGGGCCTGAATGCCCTCGCGCTCCTGCAGCATCAGCAGAAGCTCCTCGCGGAAGCCGCGGCGCGCTTCAAGACGCCGGCGGAAGAGCTCCCGGGCAAGATTGACCGTCTCATCGAAGACGCGAAGCAGCTCGAGAAGGAAGTCGCCTCCTACAAGGAGAAGCTCGCGGCTGAGCAGGGCGCGAGCGCTGTGGCGAAGGCCGAAGACGTGGCGGGCGTCAAGGTGCTCGTGACGATCTTGGACGGCATGGACGCGAAGAGCCTGCGCACGACGATGGACGACCTGAAGAACAAGCTGAAGTCGGCGGTCATTCTTCTCGCGGTCTCCGCCAACGGCAAGATCCAGTTCTGCGCCGGCGTGACGAAGGATCTCGTCGGCCGCGTGAAGGCGGGCGAGCTCGTCAACTTCGCCGCGGCTCAGGCGGGCGGCAAGGGCGGCGGCAAGCCTGACATGGCGATGGCCGGCGCCACCGACGTGGCGAAGCTTCCGGAAGCGATGGCTTCTGCGAAGACCTGGATCGCCGAAAAGCTGGCGTAGTCCGTCATGAGCGACGCATTGGATCTGCGGGGCATGCTCTGCCCCATGCCGGTTCTGAAGACGAAGAAGGCCCTCGCCAAGCTGGCGGCGGGGGACCGCGTCACCGTGCTCACGGACGACCCCCACGCGGTGGAGGATCTGCGGCTTTTCTGCGAACAGAGCGGACACGTTCTGGAAAGCCAGAAGGCGGTGGAGGGCTCTGCCGGCGTGACGGAGCATCAGATCCGGCATCGCGCCTGATCAGTTTCTCTGGTTTCTGAAGAACGGCTTCTTTCCTTGTTGGGAGAGAGGCCGTTTTTTCTGGGTGCTTGTTCAGGCGGTGAGAAACGCCTGGAGGCGCTGGCTGCGGCTGGCGAGTCCGGTGAGAATCGGCTCGGCGACTTCTTCTGGGAAATCGGGCGGGAGCGCGGCGCGAGCGGCTTCGATGACGCCAGGCGTCTTTTGCGCAAGGTCTGTCAGGGCTCGGCGCGCTTGGTTTTCGGGGAAGTTCATGGCGCGGGCGGTGGTGAGAAAGTGCCGCGGCTCGATGTCGTGGAAGCGGTAGTGCTTGTTTTTGCCGAGCAGGCCCATGGCCATTTTCACGCGGCGCTCCGAGAGGGCGCCCGAAGCCGTGAGAGGCGCCGTGGACAGGATGTCGTAGAGCGGCGTCAGGCGAAAGCCGCCGCCCGGCAAGAGAAAGACGGAGTAGTTCTTTGCGTGGCCGTCGGTGGCTTGCAGCAGCCAGAAGAGCGCTTGGGAGCGAAAGAAGGTTTCTCGGTCGGCGTCGGGCGTTTCGGAAAGCTGCAGAAGCGCCATGATGTCGGCGATGCCGGGGCCGCCGTCGGCCTCGTACTTGATGAGCGGCGAAACGCCGAGCGCTTGGCAGAGGTCTTCGGTCGGCAGGCGAAAGAGCTGGCGGCCGTCGTCGCTCCAGCGCCGGTCAAAACGGCGCACGACGAGCGTTTTGGCGTCGCCGAATCGCTGGATTTCCGCTTCGGCGGTTTCAAAGCCGAAGAGGCGGGTGATCATCAGGCACAGCCATTCGTTTTCGCAACTCAGGCGCAGGTCGATGGGATTCATGCCGGGGAGCCGACCGATCGGCGGCTTCAGAAGGTGTGAAGTCGGCGTGGCGCCGGTCGGGCGAAGCCAGCAGTCTCCATGCCGGAGCAGCGCCGTCTTGGACTGAGCGCCGGCGAGCGTCAGGCGGAAGTCCGCGTTGGGATTCAGGCCGAGCGGTCGCTCCGATAAATGGCCCAGCAGTTGGGCGACGTCGTGGTCGGTGAGGCGGTCGCCGGCGAGGGCGGCGGAAGCGGACGCTGGTGCATCGGCCGGCAGAAGCTCCAGCGCGCCGGCGCAGTCGCGGCCGATCGCCGAGAGGAGGTCGAAAGGATGCGCGTTGGGGACCTTGAAGCACGCCGCAAGGCGGGCGAGAACGGGTTCGCTGTCGGGCAGCAGATTCTGAAAGAAGTGGAAGATGCGGTGGCTGGAGAGGGGGCGCGGCGAAAGGGGCAGCGACAGCGAGAGGGGGCGCCGCAGCGGATGCGCCAGCCAGGCCGGTTCGTAGACAAATGACAGAATGCCGTGACAATCCTTGATGAGGCGCCCGGCCGGCACGCCGTTCAGGCGGACGACGAGCTCCTTCACCATGGCTGGGCGGCCAGCTCTTCTTCGGTCGGCTTGTCCACGAGCTCGAGGTTGAGCTTCACGATCGCGAGCAGGTGAAAGAGCGTGGTGAGGTGAATGTCGGTCTTGCCGCGCTCGAAGTCGGAGATCGTCTTTTGTGTGACGCCCGCGGATGCGGCGACCTGGGCCTGCGTGAGGCCCAGCGACTTGCGCCGGCCGGCGAACCAGGCCGCCAGCGCGGAGGGAGTGGCGCAGCGCATGGGGATTTCCTTGAAAAATCAGTTGCCGGGAATTTTATGTAGTAAAGTATATTTTTTGCAAATATATAGTAGACTACATATTCCTGCGATCCAGAGCACGGGCAAAAAAACGCCGCCGAACAGCCTGAAAAGTTCGGCGGCGTCAAGAAGAACCCCAAGAAACTAAATTGGAATGGACTGCAGGAGAATCAGTGCATTCCTGACCAAAGACCGAAGCCGACCCCATAGGCCTCGTTTGCGTTGTCTTCGGCAGAACGTTTCCCAGTTGCCGACACTATAATCTAAATGAGAATCATTCGCAACTACAAAAGCTGAGAAAGCGTCAAGACGGTTGAAATTCAACAAAAGATAGTTTTGGCGAAAGACCTCGCGTAGAGGCGGCGAATCGTTCGATCGCCCCGGCGGGCGGAAAAAAACGCCGTCGAACAGCCTGAAAAGTTCGACGGCGTGAAGAGAAAACCAAAGAAGCCGAAAGCCTCGACCTGCAGGAGAAACAGTTCGTGGCGACTCAAGTGTTCGAAGACCAGATCCGACCCCATGGGATCCGTTTGCGCGTCTTCGCCGTGCTTCTCAGTTGGCGAAACTATAGAGCGAATGAGAACGATTCTCAATAACTACTTTGACGTAGTTCGGCCCGGAGTTGTTTCCAAATGTAACAAAACGATCAGACGCTTGTTTCTCTCCGAATTTTCTGAAGGCCGGGCCTTTAGAATGCCGCCTTCTTTTACTTGCGGCCGGTAAAGCCAGCTATGTCATTTACTCTGCATCCAGACTATCTGGTCGGGCAGCACTTGTCCGACTATGACTTTGATCTTCCCCCCGAACTCATCGCGCAGTACCCGCTCGCGGACCGCACGGCTTCGCGCCTGCTGCACGTGACGGATTCGGTGATGGAAGACCTGCACTTCACGGACGTCCTCAACCTGCTTCGCCCCGGCGACCTTCTGGTGATGAACAACACCAAGGTCATCAAGGCGCGCCTGCGCGGGCACAAGGAGACGGGCGGCGCCGTGGAATTCATGATCGAGCGCGTCACGGGCGAATACACCGCCCTTTCGATGCTGCGCGCGAGCAAGACGCCCAAGGTGGGCGGCCGGCTCTTTGCGGAAAACGCCGAGGGCGAAACCGCGGCGGCGACCGTCGAGGGGCGCCAGGGCGAATTCTTCCTTCTGAAGTTTGACGAACCCGTGCTGGGCGTTTTGGACAAGTTCGGCAAGGTGCCGCTGCCGCCCTACATCGAGCGCGAGGCGAAGGACGAAGACGCGGGGCGCTATCAGACGGTGTACGCGAAGTACCCGGGCGCCGTGGCGGCGCCGACGGCGGGTCTGCACTTCACGGAAGAGCTCCTTCAAAAACTGCGCGAAAAAGGCGTGGAAGAGGCGTTTGTGACGCTTCACGTCGGGGCCGGCACTTTCCAGCCCGTGCGCGAGGAGAACCTCGAGACGCATGAAATGCACTCCGAGTGGCTCACCGTGCCTCAGGAGACGGCGGATCTCGTGAACCGCGCGAAGAAGGAAGGCCGCCGCGTGATCAGCGTGGGCTCGACGAGCCTTCGAGCGCTTGAGAGCGCCGCCGTGGCGCCGGGCGTCATCCGCGCGGGCGCCATGGACACGAAGCTTTTCGTGGCGCCGGGCTATCACTTTGACGTGATCGACGTGATGATCACGAACTTCCACCTGCCCAAGTCCACGCTCGTGATGCTTGTTTCGGCGATCGTGGGGCGCGACCGCGTCATGCAGGCCTATCGCCATGCCGTGGAGGCGAAGTACCGCTTCTTCAGCTACGGCGACGCCTGCTTCTTTGAACTCCCCGAGGCTCGACGCGTCAAGCCTGAAGACATTCGATAGGAAAACAACATGAGTCTTACCTTTGAACTTCTCAAGACGGAAGGCAAGGCCCGCCGCGGCCGCATGACGCTCAATCACGGCGTCGTGGAGACCCCGATCTTCATGCCCGTGGGCACGTACGGCACCGTGAAGGCGATGACGCCCATGGAGCTCGAGACGATGCATGCGCAGATCATTCTCGGGAACACCTTCCACCTGTGGCTGCGCCCGGGGCTCGATGTGATCGCCAAGCACGGCGGCCTGCACCGCTTCATGAACTGGAACAAGCCCATCCTCACCGATTCGGGCGGCTTTCAGGTCTTCAGCCTCGGCGCGCTCAGAAAGATCAGCGAAGAGGGCGTGCGCTTTGCGTCGCCCATCAACGGGGACCGGCTCTTTCTCACGCCCGAAGTGTCGATGCAGATTCAGAAGGTGCTCAATTCCGACATCTCGATGCAGTTTGACGAGTGCACGCCCTACATGATCGGCGACCGGCCGGCGACGAAGGATGAGGCGGCCGCCTCGATGCGCATGTCGCTTCGGTGGGCCAAGCGCAGCTTGGACGAATTCAACCGCCTCGAGAATCCAAACGCCTTGTTTGGCATTGTGCAGGGCGGCATGTATCCGGAATTGCGGCGCGAGTCGCTTGCGGGCCTGAAGGACATCGGCTTTCACGGCTACGCCGTGGGCGGACTCTCCGTGGGCGAGCCCAAGGAGAAGATGCTTCACATCATGGACGAAATCGTCTGCGAGATGCCGCAGGACAGGCCGCGCTACTTGATGGGCGTGGGCACGCCCGAAGACTTGGTGGAAGGCGTCTGGCGCGGCGTGGACATGTTTGACTGCGTCATGCCCACCCGAAACGCGCGAAACGGCTGGCTCTTCACGCGCTTCGGGGACGTCAAGATTCGCAACTCGAAGTACAAGGACGATCTGCGGCCGCTCGATCCGACGTGCGACTGCTACTGCTGCAAGGGCTTCACGCGCGCGTACCTGCATCATCTGCAGAAGGTGAATGAAATTCTGGGCGCTCGCCTGAATTCCATCCACAACCTCACGTTCTACGTGCATCTCATGCAGGAGATCCGCGACGCGCTCGACGCCGGTCGCTTTGCCGAGTGGCGCGAGCAGTTCTACCGCGACCGCGCTCGCGGCGTGGACTGAGCCGATAGCGCAAAGCAAAACGGCGCCGGGTCGTGAAGGCCTCGGCGCCGTTTTGATTTCAGAGCGAACCCTGTTTAGGAATTGCGGCTGCGGCGGTCGCGCACGGCGCGCGCGAGGTTGTGCAGCAGGGCCACGGTGTCGTCCCAGCCGAGGCAGGCGTCGGTCACGGACTGGCCGTAGACCATGGGCTTTTCAAGGGAGATGTCCTGACGGCCTTCGACGAGGTTCGATTCGATCATGACGCCCACGATCGCCTGGGAGCCGTCGGCGATCTGGCCGCAGATGTTGTTCACGACGTCGATCTGGTTGCGGCAGATCTTCTTCGAGTTGGAGTGGCTCGCGTCGATCATCACGACTTCACGGTGGCCGGCGGCCTTCAAAAGCTCGCAGGCGGCTTTCACGCTCTCGGCGTCGTAGTTGGGCTCCTTGCCGCCGCGCAGAATGATGTGGCAGTCCTCGTTGCCGGTCGTCGTGACGATGGCGGAGATGCCGCCCTTCGTGACGGAGAGGAAGGAGTGCGGGTGCTCGGCGGCGCCGATGGCGTCGACGGCGATTTTGACGGCGCCGTTCGTGGCGTTCTTGAAGCCCACGGGGCAGGAGAGGCCGCTTGCGAGCTCGCGGTGCACCTGGCTTTCCGTCGTGCGGGCGCCGATGGCGCCCCAGCTCACGAGGTCGGCGATGTACTGCGGCGTGATCATGTCGAGGTATTCGACGCCGGCGGGCACTTCCATGTTGTTGATGTCGAGCATCAGCTCTCGGGCGATGCGCAGGCCGTGGTTGATGCGGCAGCTGCCGTCAAGGTCCGGGTCGTTGATGAGGCCCTTCCAGCCCACCGTGGTGCGGGGCTTTTCGAAGTAGACGCGCATGATGACTTCGAGTTCGCCCGCGAGCTTGCGGCGCACTTCGGCGAGCTTCTCGGCGTATTCGCGGGCGGCCTTCGGATCGTGGATGGAGCAGGGGCCGACGATCACCATCAGTCGGTCGTCGTTGCCGTGGAGAATGTCGTGGCAGGCGAGGCGGCCGCGGTGGACCGTGGCGGCGGCGATCTCTTCACACGGGAATTCGCGCAGCAGGTGGGCCGGAGGCGTCAGCTCGCGGATTTCGCGGATTCGCAGGTCGTCGGTGGTGTAGCGCATGTTTGGGGTTCCTTTGCTCGTAAATGAAATTCGTTTTGTGCCGGCCGTTTAAAGAGGCCCTGCCGACGATCTTCTGAGTTATAAAAAAACCGCCGGGGCTCTGGCCTGGCGGTTCTTGTCGGAATCTCGTCGTTTCTGACGCGTGCTCCTACCTCTTCCGCCTGGTTAAGCAGAAAAAGCTAAAGTAATAAAAGTCGAAGCGAACGCAGTTCACAGCGGTATTCCGAAGCAGTTGTTTTTTGTCAGCCGAAAGCCTTTTCAGCGACAAGCACGGCTTACTTTACTCCCGCTTTCCGCGGCGAGGCAAATTCTTCGGTCGTTCGTAGGGATTTTCGCCTATCGGCCGCCGAGCGAAACAAATGGTCGCAATTGGGCGGTTTTCATGCGAGGAGCGGCGCCGCTCGGGAACTACAATCAGGCGTTTTCAAAAACAACCTGAATGAACGAGAAGCGACCATGCCCGTTGTGAAGCCCGACTATGTCGCGCCCCGGTGGCTGCCGGGGGCGCATCTGCAGACCGTGATCCCCGCGCGGTTCTTTCCGCGTCCTGAAGTCAAGTATCGGCGGGAGATCATCGACATGCCCGACGGGGACTTCATGATTTTTGACTGGGCGACGCCCGAGCCCGCGGATCCCGCGGCGCCGCTTCTCGTGCATTTCCACGGGTTGGAAGGCAGCTCCGAAAGCCACTACGCCGAAGCCTTGATGCGCTACGCCGCCGACCGCGGCTGGCGCGGCGTCGTCGCGCACTTCAGAAGCTGCGGCGGCCTCATGAACCGGCTGCCGCGCGCCTACTTTGCGGGCGACACCGTGGACAACAGCTGGGCGATGCGCACGGCGGCGGCTCGCTATCCGTTGGCGCCCGTGTACGCCGTGGGCGTGAGCTTGGGCGGCAACCAGCTCTCGCGCTGCCTGGGGGATCTGGGAAGCGATGCGAAGTTTCTCACCGCCGCGGTGAGCGTGGGAGCGCCCGTGGACTTGGTGGCGGGGAGCGAAGTGATGAGCTTGGGCGCGAACAAGCTCTATTCCGAGATGTTCCTCTCCACGCTGAAGGACAAGCTGATTGACAAGGCGAAGCGCTTTCCGGACGTCATCGCGGCCGACGCCGTGAAGAACTGCCGCACGCTCTTTGACTTCGACTCGGTCTACACCTCGAAGATTCATGGGTTTGAGAGCGCTTTGGACTACTGGACGAAGTGCTCCGCAAAGCCCGTGCTCCCCGACGTGCGCGTGCCGCTTCTTCTTCTCAATGCGAAGAACGATCCGTTTCTTCCCGTTTGGGCGCTCCCGGGCGAAAAGGACGTTTCGGCCGACGTGTACCTGGAGCAGCCCGAGGAGGGCGGACACATCGGCTTTCCGCGCGGCAATCCGCCCGGGGATCTCACATACCTGCCCGAGCACATCTTCAAGTTCTTCGAGGGCTTTACGCCGCACGCAAACGGCGTCGATCCGGCGACGAAAGACGGTCCCACGGCCGCCGTTTGGAAGACGATGCGGCGGCTCTCCAGTAAATGGCTCGGCCGCGCTTGACTTGCATCAATCACCTTGGTGAAAAAAGGTCGACTGTTCGGTCCTTCGTGTCGCAAAAAGGGCACAGGCGGCGCGGGGCGGCGGGGCCTGCGCCGTATAATCAAAGCAGTTCGCAGAAGGAGGAGCGCCGGGATTTCGGCAGAAGCTCCTCTTTTGCAATGCATACAAAAAATATCGTCCCGATGAGGAGGGGAGATAAACATGAAGAAGATTTTGATTGCATCGATGATCGCCGCGGCCTTCGGCTGCGCTCAGGCGGCTCAGCACGCTGACGTGGTCGTGATCGGCGCCGGCGGCGCCGGCATGGCGGCCGCCATCACCGCGCACGACGCGGGCGCCAAGGTGGTCATCATTGAAAAGATGCCGTTCGTGGGCGGCAACACCATCCGTGCGACGGGCGGCATCAACGCCGCGGAAACCCCGCAGCAGGCCAAGATGGGCATCAAGGACTCCATTGATCAGATGATCAAGGACACGATGAAGGGCGGCCACAACAAGAACAACCCCGACCTCGTGAAGGTTCTCGCGGAAAACTCCTCTGACGCCGTGCAGTGGCTCATCAAGCTGGGCGGCGACTTCAATGACGTCGGCTTCATGGGCGGCGCCACCAACAAGCGCTGCCATCGTCCCACGGGCGGCGCGGCGGTCGGCCCCGAAGTCGTGAAGACGCTCGCGAACGCGGTGGAAGCCCGCCACATCGATCTGCGCACCGAAAGCCAGGTGGTTGACATCCTGCAGAACAAGCAGGGCGCCGTCACGGGCGTGAAGGTGAAGGATGCTGACGGCAAGGTCTACACGATCAACGCGAAGGCTGTGGTCAACGCCGCGGGCGGCTTTGGCGCGAACAACGAGCTCGTCTCCCGCATCATCCCCCGCCTGAAGGGTTTTGCGACGACGAACCATCCGGGCGCCACGGGCGACGGCCTGCTCCTTTCCGAAAAGGTGGGCGCGGCCTTTGTTGACCTGAAGGAAATTCAGACGCATCCGACCGTGGTTGAATCCACCGGCGTGATGGTGACCGAAGCCGTTCGCGGCAACGGCGCCGTGCTGATCAATCAGGAAGGCAAGCGCTTCTACGACGAGCTCTCCACTCGTGACGCGGTGTCCGCTGCCATTCTGAAGCAGCCCACGGCCCACGCCTGGATGTTCTTCGACAACAGCGTTCGCAAGAGCCTGAAGGCGATTGAAGGCTATCTGAAGAAGCCCGGCATGGTGGTTCAGGGCGCCACCCTCGATGAAATCGCTGCGAACATGAAGGTTCCGGCGGACGCGCTCAAGGCCACCATGGCTCAGTACGCCAAGGATCAGGCCGCGGGCAAGGACAGCTGCTGCGGCCGCACGAAGATGGAGCGTCCCCTCACGGAGGCCCCCTACTACGCAATCCGCATCACCCCGGCCGTGCACCACACGATGGGCGGCCTGAAGATCGACACCAAGGCGCAGGTGTACAACTTCCGCGGCCACGTCATCCCCGGCTACTACGCTGCGGGTGAAGTCACGGGCGGCGTGCACGGCGGCAACCGTCTGGGCGGCAACGCGCAGGCTGACATCATCGTCTACGGCCGCATCGCCGGTCAGAACGCCGCGGCTTACGCCAAGCACTAAGACGACGTGAGAAGCTTTCGGCGGTTCACGTCGAAAGCTTTCCAGCGAAAAGCCGGATTTCCGAGCGATCGGGAGTCCGGTTTTTTTATGGGTGCGGCGGGCGGAAACAAAGCGTCATCGGGTTAACAAAAATTTGCAGACCAGTACTCACTAAGAGCTATCCAAAAACAAGAAATCTCGCTTACCATTCGCCTCCGTTCAGGCGACTGAACGAGGGTTCAGTCGCGCAGGGAGCCGTTAGCCGGCTTCCTCAATCATTTCAAGGAATAAAAGACATGATCAAGCAGATGATCGTTGCGGCTTCCGCCGCTCTTCTTTGCGCTGGCGCCAACGCGGCCTACAAGGATGGTACGTACGAAGGCGTGGGCACGGGCAATGCCTCTGAAATCACCGTTCAGGTGCAGGTGAAGGGCGGCAAGGTCGCTTCCGTCAAGGTCGTGAAGCACGGCGAGACCCCGATGCTCATTGGCGCGGCTGAAAAGAAGCTCGCCAAGGACATCGTGAAGAAGAACGGCACGAACGGCGTGAAGACCGTGACGGGCGCTTCCAATTCTTCCAAGGGCATCATCACCGCTGTGAACCAGGCTCTCGCCAAGGCGAAGTAATTCACGCGCGGCCGAGGGCTTTCTTCGGCTGATGACGTCAGGAATCTGCCGCAGTTCCTCTCGGGGCTCGCGGCAGATTTTGTTTTCGGGCTGTCCGTCTGTGGGACAATGGCGAAACTTTTCAAAACTGACCTCTGAGACACTTGATGAAGAATCAATGGGCTTTCCTTGCGGGCGCCGTGATGGCGATCTCGTCTTTCTCTGCGATGGCGGAAGCGGAGGCGCCTTATCTGGGCTTTGCCATGGGCACCATCATCCGCGGCTCGATCACGGGCGCGGATGAAGCGAAGGCGACGGCGCTCACGGAGCGCTACGCCGATCTCATCGGCGACTACGAGACGCTTTTTACGGTGCACGGCGAAGGCCCTCTGCAGGAAGTGAACAAGCATCCGGGCGTCTGGCAGAAAACGGACTGCCGCATCGCCTCCCTCATGGCGACCGCGAAGACGATTGCCCGCGAGTCGGGCGGCGCCTTTGATCCGACGATCGGTCCCGTGGTGAACGCGTGGAAGATTGGCTTTGGCGGCGAGTCTGTGCCGAGCGACGAGGCGATTGACGCCGCCCGCAAGCTGGTGGACTGGCGAAATATTGAGACGGACGTGACGCCCGATGAGATGGGGCGCTGCCGCGTGAAAATTGGTCCGGGGCAGAACATTGACTTGGGGGCGATCGCGAAGGGCTGGATCGGCACGGCGCTCGCGAAGGATCTGCAGAAGGCGGGCGCCATTCGCGCGGTGCTCGATCTGGGCGGCAACGTCGTGCTGCTGGGCGAGGGCGAGAACGGCCGTCGCTGGCGCATCGGCGTGCAGGACCCGAAGAAGGAGCGCAACGAGATGCTCGCCGTCATTGAAACGGAGGGCGACGTTTCCGTCATCACTTCCGGGGACTACGAGCGCTATCTTTTGAAGGATGGCAAGCGCTACGGCCACATTCTGAGCGGCGCCACGGGGCGCCCGGCGCCGCTTTCCTTCAGCTCCGTGACGATTGTGGACGCGGACGGCGCGAAGGCGGACGGCTGGTGCACGGCGCTTTTTGCGATGGGAAAGGAAAAGGCCCTCGCGTTTCTGGCGCGCCGCGACGACATTCAGGCTTTTCTGCTTTCAGGCGACGAGAAGGAGGCCTGGGTGAGCTCGGCGCTTTCAAAGAAATTGGAAATGACGGACGCGTCGATCCGTCTTCATGTCATCGGCAAAAATTGAAGAAGACATCATGGCTACGGTGATTTATCCCTCGCCCGTGTTCGGGCCTGTGAAGAGCCGGCGTCTGGGGCGCAGCCTCGGCGTCAATCTGCTGCCCGAGGACGGCAAGGTCTGCAGCTTTGACTGCATCTACTGCGAGTGCGGCTTCAACGCGGACTTTCGTCCGAAGTCGCCGCTGCCCACGCGCGAGCTCGTGCGAACGGAGCTCGAGAAGCGGCTCGCGGCGATGAAAACGGCGGGCGAGGTGCTTGATGCGCTCACTTTTTCGGGCAATGGCGAGCCCACGTCGCACCCGCACTTTGATGAGATCTGCGAAGACGTGAAGGCGCTTCGTGACCAGTACTTTCCGACGGCGAAGGTCTGCCTTCTCACGAACGCCACGCACCTTACGAAGCCTCGCGTCTTTGAAGCAGTGAAGCAGCTTGACAAGGCGTGCCTGAAGCTTGATACGGTGAACCCCGACTACATCCGCTTCGTGGACCGGCCCAACTGCCCCTATGACGTGGCGACCGTCATCGAGCGCATGAAGGCCTGCGGCGGCCGCTGCATCATCCAGACGATGTTCATGAAGGGGACGTGGCAGGGGCAGTCCGTGGACAACACGACGGACGACTATGTGCTCCCTTGGGTGGAGACGGTGGCGGACATCGCGCCTGCGGGCGTGGACATCTATACCGTGGCGCGCGACACGCCCGACAAGGCCCTGAGAAAGGCGAGCCTGGAAGAACTTGAGCGCATCGCGGATCTTGTGCGCGCTCGGGGCATCTCGGCCCATACTTACGGGTGATTTCAGAGCGGGGCGGAGTCCGTTAAAATCCGCCCCTTCTTTTCAACTGACAAGATCGCTTCGGTTCATCGCACCGTCTGCGGTCGGGAGCAAAGCCATATGCAGCATATGAGCGAAACGGGTTCGGAAGCGAACCGCATCAAGGGCTGGATCTTCGGCCTTCTTTTCATTCTCACCATTCCGCTGAGCAACTGGGTTGTCATGAACGTGGGCCTCGTCTGCTCGCAGGACGGACCCTGCCTCGTGCCGGTGTGGCCGGGCATCATGGCGCCTTCGGCCGTGCTTCTCGCGGGCCTGGCCCTCGTGCTTCGCGACGGCGTGCATCACTTTCTCGGCACCCGCTGGGCCTTCTACAGCATCATCGCGGGCACGATTCTCTCCGGATTTGTGAGCGAGCCCAACCTCGTCATCGCCTCCGCGGTCGCCTTCCTCTTTTCGGAAACGGCTGACCTCATCGTCTACACCCCCTTGAGAAAGCGCTTTCCCGCGTGGGCCATCGTGGCCTCGGGCTTTGCGGGCTCGGTGGTGGACTCCATGCTCTTTTTGACGCTCGCCTTCGGCAGCCTCGACTACATCGTGGGCCAGGTGCTGGGCAAGTTTGAAATGAGCGTTCTCGCGGCGATCCTCATCATCATGTGGCGCACGGCGAAAACGGGGCTGCTGCAGGGCGCGGCCGCGCGTTCCTGAGAAAAGCCTTTGTTAAGAAGCGGGCCCTAAAATTTCGGCCCGCTCAAAGCAGAAATGGCCGCTTTTGCGGCTGTTTTTGTTTAACATAAACGGAAAACATCGGTTGAGGAGAGAAAAATGGCAGCCCCACGCTCAGAGACGCTAGTTCTGATGGTGAACACGGGGTCGCCCGCTGAGCCGACGGCGGCTGCCTTGAAGCGCTACCTCGCCGAATTTCTGGGTGATCACCGCGTGGTGGAGCTGCCGAAAGTGGTCTGGTGGCCGATTCTTCACGGGGTCATCCTCCCCAAGCGCGCCGAAGCATCCGCCGCGCGCTACCGCACGGTGTGGACGGAAGAGGGCTCGCCCCTCGTTTCCGTCACCCGAAAGTGCGCCGAGGCGCTCCAAAAGACCCTGGGGGACGACTTTGTCGTCCGCTGGGGCATGCGCTACGGCACGCACCGCGTGGCGGATGAATTGCCTCAGCTGCTTGCCGAAGGCGGCTTTCAGCGTCTCGTGGTGCTGCCGATGTTTGCGCAGTACGCCACGCAGACCACGGCCGCCGTCTATGACGCCGTGGACGCCGTGGTGAAAAAGACGGGATGGCAGGGCGACGTCGTCCGCATCGAAAGCTACTACAACCACCCGGACTACATCGAGGCGCTCGCGGAGAGCATTCGCCAGCATTGGGACGCGCAGGGCTTTCTCACGGGGAAGGGGCGGCTTCTTTTCAGCTTTCACGGCATTCCGCAGGCGAGCGTGGCGAAGGGATCGCCCTACGAAAAAGAGTGCCGCGAGACGGCGCGGCTCATCGCTGAGCGGCTGGGGCTGCGGGAGGGGGCCTGGAGTCTTGCCTTTCAGTCAAAGTTCGGGCGCGGCGAATGGCTGAAGCCCGCAACGGTGGATGTCGCCGCGCGGTTCGCCAAGGAAGGCGTGCGGCGTCTGGACGTGATTTGCCCTGGGTTTGCGGCGGACTGTCTTGAAACGATCGAAGAGATTGCGACGGACCTGAAGGCGGTTTATCTCGCCGCGGGCGGCACGGAATTCCGTTACATTCCGTCGTTGAACGACGGCGAGCGTGCGGTGAAGGCTTACGCCGCCATCGTGCGCGGCGCGATGCAGAAGGAAGGCGCCGAGTAGGCGCGCGGGCGGCGGGGGCTTGAAAAAGACGGTCCTTGCCCCCACATGATGAATACCTAATTTTTTTGGCGGAGTTTGACCAAATGGCCGATATCAATGAACAGAATCTTGCCGGCGCCGACAAGGCGGCCGAAGCGTTGAAGGCGGCGGCTCAGGCCGCTGAGGTGGCTGACAAGGCGCAGGCCGAGGCGTGTTGCTGCGGGTGCGGCGGCGAAAAGGAAGCGCCCTGCGCCTGTGAAGAAAAGGCCTGCGCCTGCGAAGGCGGTGAAAAAGCGGAGGCGGCTCCGGCGGAGAATTTCGCGGATCAGGCCGCGCTGATCGAGGCGGCCAACGCCCGCGCTGCGGAGAGCTATGACCTCTACGTGCGCGCCGTGGCGGAGATGGAGAACGTTCGCCGCCGCTGCGCCGAAGACGTGCAGAAGGCCCAGAAGTTCAGCATCGAGAAGTTTGCGCAGAACCTTCTGCCGGTGGTGGACAGCCTCGAGAAGGCGATTGAAGTCGCAAGCGAAGCCGAGGGCCCCATGAAGGACGGCATTCAGGCGACGCACCGCCAGCTCATGCACGCTCTCGAAGTGAGCGGCATGAAGGCGATCGATCCGAAGAACGAGAAGTTCGATCCCAACACGCAGCAGGCGATCGCCATGGTGCCGGCTTCCGAAGGTCATGAAGCCGGACACGTCGCGGAAGTCTTCCAGCGCGGCTGGCTCATCCACGAGCGCGTGCTGCGTCCGGCGATGGTGAGCGTGGTGCAGGGCTGATTCTTTTTCAGCTTTTTCTCGCAAAGGCGGCTTGAGAGCGCGGGCTCCGGCCGCTTTTTTCGTGTTCGGACAACGAAAAAGCGGCGGATTGAAAAAATTTTCGGCGGGGCGGTTGAAAAAGAAACCCCCGTCCCCATATAGGGTTTATCAGCCGGCGGGGCGGGCAAAAGCTCCGGCGGCATCGGGTTTCAACTGTGAGCGGAATGCTTCCGGGCGTTCTGCCGATGAAAAGGAAGTTAGACAGATGTCAAAGATTATCGGCATTGACCTTGGCACCACGAACTCGGCCGTTGCCATCATGGAAGGCGACAAGGTTCGCGTGATCGAAAATTCGGAAGGCGCCCGCACGACGCCCTCCATCGTCGCTTACCTTGACAAGGGCGAGATCATCGTCGGCGCTCCCGCCAAGCGCCAGGCCATCACCAACCCCAAGAACACGCTCTTTGCCGTGAAGCGCCTCATCGGCCGCCGCTACGAAGACGCGGAAGTCCAGAAGGACATCTCCCGCGTGCCGTTCTCCATCGTGAAGGCCGACAACGGCGACGCCTGGGTGCAGGTTCAGGGCGACAAGAAGCTCGCTCCCCAGCAGGTTTCCGCTGAAGTGCTCCGCAAGATGAAGAAGACCGCGGAAGACTACCTCGGCGAACCCGTGACGGAAGCCGTGATCACGGTGCCCGCCTACTTCAACGACAGCCAGCGTCAGGCGACGAAGGACGCCGGCCGCATCGCGGGCCTCGACGTGAAGCGCATCATCAACGAACCCACGGCTGCGGCGCTCGCCTTCGGTCTTGACAAGGCCGGCGCGGCCGACCGCAAGATCGCGGTGTATGACTTGGGCGGAGGCACGTTCGATATCTCCGTGATCGACATCGCGAACGTGGACGGCGACAAGCAGTTCGAAGTGCTCTCCACGAACGGCGACACGTTCCTGGGCGGCGAAGACTTCGACCATCGCCTGATGACGTACCTGATGGACGAATTCAAGAAGGACACGGGCTGCGACCTCTCGAAGGACGTGCTCGCCCTGCAGCGCTTGAAGGACGCCGCTGAAAAGGCGAAGATCGAGCTCTCCAACCGCCAGGAAACGGAAGTGAACCTTCCCTACATCACGGCGGATGCGACGGGCCCGAAGCACATGAACATCACGATCACCCGCGCGAAGTTCGAAAGCCTCGTCGAGGATCTCGTTCAGCGCACGATCGAGCCGGTGCGCAAGGCGCTGGCTGATGCGAAGGCCTCCGTCTCCGACATCTCCGACGTGATTCTCGTGGGCGGCCAGTCCCGCATGCCCCGCGTGCAGGAAGTGGTGCGCGAGTTCTTCGGCAAGGAGCCCCGCAAGGACGTGAACCCCGACGAAGCGGTCGCGATCGGCGCCGCCATTCAGGGCTCGGTTCTGACGGGCGACCGTCACGACGTGCTGCTCCTTGACGTCACCCCGCTCACCCTCGGCATTGAAACCTTGGGCGGCGTGATGACGGCGATGATCAAGCGCAACACCACGATCCCGACGAAGCACTCGCAGGTCTTCTCCACGGCGGAAGACAACCAGCCCGCGGTGACGATCAAGGTCTTCCAGGGCGAACACCAGATGGCGGGCTCCAACAAGCTCCTGGGCGAATTCAACCTCGAAGGCATTCCGCCCTCTCCGCGCGGCCTGCCGCAGATCGAAGTCACGTTCGACATCGACGCCAACGGCATCCTGCACGTGAGCGCCAAGGACAAGGCGACCGGCAAGGAAAACCAGATCACCATCAAGGCGAGCTCCGGCTTGAGCGAAGACGAGATCAAGCGCATGGTGGCCGACGCCGAGGCGAACAAGGCCGAGGACCAGCGCCGCTTTGAGCTCGCGCAGGCCCGCAACGAAGCCGACGCCGCCGTGGCTCAGGTTCAGAAGACCCTGAAGGATCTGGGCGACAAGGTTGACTCCGCCGACCGCGCCGCTTGCGAATCCGCCATCAAGGATGTCGAGTCCCAGGTGAAGGGTGAAGACAAGGACGCGATCAAGAAGAGCGTGGACGCGCTGATGCAGGCTGCTCAGAAGATTGGCGAAAAGCTCAATCAGGCGGCGGCTCAGGCCCAGCAGGCGCAGCCGCAGGGCGCTCAGCAGGCGGCTTCCGATGCCGGCAAGAAGGACGACGATGTCGTTGACGCCGACTACAAGGAAGTGAAGCACTGAGATTGAGCCGGCCCGGCCGGCGCTCTGACGGGGCTGAGCCTCCGGAAGGCGCCGGCGGAAGTTGGTTCATTTCAAACCGGGTCGGAAGACGCTGACTGAGCCTTCCGGCCTTTGTTTGTTTTTCTACGGACGATTGTCAGAACTATGGCTGATCAGGATTATTACGAGGTACTGGGCGTCGCCCGCGGCGCGAGCGACGACGAGATCAAGAAGGCGTATCGCCGGCTTGCGATGAAGTACCACCCTGACCGCAACAACGGCGACAAGGCGGCGGAAGAGAAGTTCAAGGCCGTTGGCGAAGCCTACAGCGTGCTCTCTGATCCGCAGAAGCGCGCGGCCTATGACCGCTACGGCAAGGCCGGCGTTGATCCGAGCGCGGCGGGCGGCGCCGGCGGCTTCGGCGGAGGTTTCGGCGGCTTTGGCGGCGGCGACTTCAGCAACTTCGGCGACATCTTCAGCGACATCTTCGGCGGCGGCGCTCGTCAGTCGCGGCGCGGCCCGCGCGTCTACCGCGGCGACGATCTGAGCTATTCGCTTGAGGTGACGCTGGAGCAGGCCGTCCACGGCATGAAGACCGACATTCGCGTGCCGGTCTGGGACGAGTGCGACAGCTGCCACGGCACGGGCTGCAAGCCCGGCACCTCGAAGAAGACCTGCCCGCACTGCCACGGCACGGGCACGGTGAACATGTCTTCGGGCTTTCTCTCCGTGCAGCAGACCTGCCCGTACTGCAACGGCTCGGGCGAAATCATCTCCGACCCCTGCAGCAAATGCGGCGGCACCGGCCGCGTGAAGACCACGAAGACGCTTGAGATCAGCGTGCCCGCCGGCATCAACGACGGCCAGCGCATCCGCATCGGCGGCAAGGGCGCGCCGGGCGTGAACGGCGGTCCCGCGGGCGACCTCTACGTCCAGATCGTGATCAAGCCGCATGACATCTTCATGCGCGAAGACGACGACCTGCACGCGGACCTGCCCATCAGCTTTGCGACGGCGGCGCTGGGCGGCGAAGTCTCCGTGCCCACGATGGACACGGAAACCCGCATCACGATTCCCGAAGGGACGCAGTCCGGGAAGATCTTCCGCCTGCGCGGCAAGGGCGTTCCCAACGTGCACAACAACTCGGTGAAGGGCGACCTCTACGTCCACGTGTATGTGGAGACGCCGGTGAACCTCAGCGCCGAGCAGAAGGACCTCTTGAAGAAATTCAACGAGTCGCTTGTGAAGGGCGCGGACAAGCACAGTCCGAAGAGCTCGAGCTTCAAGGAGAAGCTGAAGAAGTTCTTCGGCGGCTAGTCGAAGCGGCGTTTGCCTTGAAAAGGCGCTTTCTCGAAAACGGGACGGCGCCTTTTTTGCGTCCGAAAAAAAGCCGTCCGTCTTCGAGTGGAGAAGCGAAGGCGGGCGGCGAGAGGAGACGCGATTTGTGGTCGGGCCTACGGCACCGTGAGCATCACGGAATTCATCTGGCCCGCGTAGAGGATGAAGAGGCGCAGGCACATCATGCCGGCGACGCCCGCCAATCCCGACGCCCAGAAGGCCCAGGAGGACTTGAGGTTCAAGAGCCCCAGCACGAGCGGCACGCCGAACCCGACGCCTACGGCGCCGAGCCAGAATTCCGCGGCCCAGACGCCCGTCGTGAAGGCGCGCGCGGCGTCATGGTGGCCGGCGTACCCGAAGAGCATCGCCATGCCGATCATGAAGAGGAACGCGATTTCGGCGCTCATCATCGGCCACTCCGCCTTGTGCAGGAGGTGCATGGCGTGCGAATCCCGGCTTTCGCCAAAGAAGGCCGCGGCGACGAGCTTCGCGCCCGCCGTGCCCGCGGAAACGCCCGAGGCGACGAAAAGCGCCGGGAGCACCGCCGTGTTGATGAGCGGGTAGCGGATGAGGGCGGAAATGAGAAAGCCCGTGTACGCGCACACGCCGAAGGCAAAGACGAGGCCCACCCAGCTCACGACGCCTTCAAAGCGGCCGACAAGCGACGCCAGAAAGTCGATGAGCTTTGTGAGACAGCCAAGGCGCAGCCAGCGCAGCAGGGCGTTGATTTCGTCTCGCATCACGTAGATCGTGAGGAAGGCTGACGTCGGAATGTAGACGAGCAGCATCATCACGCCGACGCTCATGACGGAGGTCGGGTTGTAGAAGACGAGAATGCGCCAGAAAAAGAGCGGATTCGTGAGGTCGAGCACGAGGCAGACCATGCCGAGAAGGATGGTCCCGAGAGCGATGCAGGACGCCGCTTTGAAAAGCGGCGTCACGCCCGTCTCGCCCCGCAGCTTTCGCATCGTGAGGACGACGCCCAGGGCGCCGCCGGAGATGCCGGCGAGAAAGAGGTAAACCGCAATCGGCCACGGCCAGGCCACGCCTTCCGAAAGGCCGATGGCAAAATCAATGCTTCCGTCCATGATCAAACTCCGGTTTTAGCAGCTGGGATGTAGCGCACGCGGGGCTCCGTGCCGAGCCACGGGCGCACGCGCACCGTGTCCTTGGCGGCAAGAAGCCGCGAGACGAGGCTCTTCGGGTCTGCGGCGTCGCCGAAGGTGAGGGCGCCGAAGCGGCAGCGCTCGACGCAGCCCGGCAGCTCGCCCGCGGCGAGGTTCTTCTTTTTCATGCAGAAGTCGCAGTTCTCCGCGGTCTTCGTCTCTTCGTTCATGAAGCGCGCGTTGTACGGGCAGGCGGCGATGCAGTACTTGCAGCCGACGCACCGGTCGGGATTCATGGTGACGAGGCCCGTCGTCGGATCGCGATGGCAGGCGGCCGTCGGGCAGACGCTCACGCAGGGCGACTTCTCGCACTGCTGGCAGGAGACGCGGATGTAATGGCGCTCTTCGCCTGAGGCGCGCTGCAGGATGACGCGGGAGCGTCCCGGCGGCAGCGCATTGGTTTCATTGCAGGCGCGCTTGCATTCGCCGCAGCCCACGCACTTGTTCTGGTCGAACACGAGCGTGTAGCGGTGAACGGTCTTTTCCGACGTGAGGCTGCAGCCCGCGAGCGGCGCAGCCGCGGCGGCCGCAGCGCCCGTGAGAAGCGCACGTCGCTGTAAGGTGGTGTCAGTCAATTTGATTCTCCTCGGGGTGAGGCGGGGAAGGCCGGCTTCCCCGCCGTGCGGGAAAAGATCCTCACTTGCCGGCGTAGCCGGCGCGGTCGATGATCTTCTGAGCCTTGGCGATATAGCCAAGCCCCGTGAGAGCGCGGTCCTTCAGGAAGCGGGGGCCGTGGGCGCCCCAGGAGCCGTCCTTGCCGATCTGGTCATGAATTTCGCGCGCCTTGTCCAGCATCAGGCGAACTTCGGTCTGATCGTCATAGGAGAGGCGAGTGACTTCGAGGAGCTTCGGAAGGCGCCTCAGCCCCGCGCCGATCTCCTCGTACGCGTCCTTCACCGGCTTCTGCCACTTGGCGATTTCGGCGGCGAGGGCTTCGCGGTCGGCAAACTGCAGGCCTTTGTCAAGCGTTGACGTGACCGGGCTGTGGCAGCCCTGGCCGTCGCCCGAGAGCGTGTGGTCGGCGGGCGTGGCGCGGCCGCAGGACCACATCACGTCCACGAAGGCGTGGCCGTCCTTGTCCGTCGCCCAGTTCCAGGGGCGCTCGCCTTCCTTGGGAGCGGCGTTCGCAAGAAGCGAGGCGGCTTTCGGATCCACGTTGATTTTGTAGACGTGGGCGCGGCGCACGGCTTCATAGTAAGTGGCGCCCTGCTGTTCGCCCGCAAAGCTCGCGGCGGACGGCATGTTGGGCATGTGGCAGGCGATGCAGTCGATCTTCTGGTGCGTGTCCGTCTGGGCAAAGACGTCCGCCTGCACCGTGTGGCAGTCGCCGCAGTCTTTGGCCATCTTGGGCGCCGTGACGGGGAGCATCCACGCGGGGTTCTTGATCGATTTGGCGTCGTGGCACGTGACGCAGGTCATGCCCTTTTCGTAGTGCTTCGTCATGGCGTGCTGCTCCGTCTTTTCGTTGTAGACGGGGGCGAGCGCCTTTTTCACGGCTTCAGCGTCAGCGGGCAGCTGATGGCGCGCCGGATCCAGGTTGAGGGACTTCACGAAGTCAGCCTTTTCCGGCATGTCAAAGGCGACCGGCGGGTACGAGTCGGCGGCCGCGGCGGTGCCTGAGAAGGCGATGGCGGCAAGCGCGGCGGTGACGCCGGCGCTGAAGGTTTTCATCAATCGAGTCATTTTTCAAATCCTTTCAGTAGTCCGCCCGGATCCGAGGAATTTCAGGCGACGGAGCGGGGCGGACGGAGGTTCGCAGCGGGCGCTTTACGGGTTCTCGCCGACGGTGACGTCAAGGTGCTCGGCTAAAAAGTCGGCGTAGGCGTCGTCCAGGTACTGGGTGGAGTAGAGGAACACCGTGCCGAGCGAACTCTGCGTAAAGCGGATGTCGCTGCTCTCAGGGTCCGCGCTCAGGGCGTCGAGGATCTCCTGGATGGTTTCGGGTTTGAAGTTGAAGGGAATGTCTTCAAAGCTCGCGAGCGGCGTCGGGCGCGGGTAGATCCGGGCGTTTTCGCGCACGGTCTCCCGAACTTGCTCGAGCGGATTGTTCTCGGCGCTTAAAAGACGGGCGTAGGACTGCGAAAGAAGCGGCTTGTAGTGCACGAATTCCTTCCGGTCCCAGGACGTGAGGCGAGCGAGACCGAAATCGCCGGAAAGCGCGGCGTCGAGCACGGCGTTGAAGTACTCCGTCGTGATCTCGCGCTTTTCGTCCGCCGACGGCTCAGCTGCTTCGGCCTTGGCGACCGTCTCGTCGAGGCGGCCGTCCAGAAGCGAGCGAAGCAGCTCGCGGCGCGTAAGAATCTTGCGCTGCGAGCGGGTCGTGGGCGGAAGCGCCTCTTCCTTCTTGCCCTTCTCGCGGATGGGAACGGGAAGGTTCGGGGCGGCTTCGAGCTTCTGACGGAAGAATTCGTCCGTGCTCTTGGCAAGCTCCGCGCGCAGGCTCGCCTCGGTGGGCGCCTCGGCGTCCGCCGCCTTTTCGGCAAAGCGGGCTTCGAGCGAGTCCATCGGCGTGAGCGCCACGGCGTCGCTGTCGGCGGCGACGAGGTCAACGAGAAGGAGCACGTCGGCGCGAAAGCGCGACAGGCGCTTTTCTTCAAGCGTTTCGGTCATGGTTCACTCCGCAGGTCCTCAGGGAAGAAGCCCTTCTTTCTTCATCGTGTCGGCGACGTAGCCCAGATTGAACTCGTCGTAGGCGGCGCGCGTCGCGGCCCCCGTCTTCACGTCAAACTTCATGACGTCGTAGAAGAGGTCGAAGCTCTTTTCCATGTCCTCGCGGTCCATGACGATCGTGCCCTTCGTGAAGGGCTTGCGGCCCTTGGCGTCGTGGTAGATCCATTCTGGGCAGCGGTCATGCTCGTGGCGCATGTCCTTCACCTTCATCTGGCGCTGCGTATAGGCGCGCTCCAGCAGGAAGGCGCGAAGGCCGGCGCGGTCAAGCTCGTCCTGCGTCGTCGATTTTCCGGTGACGGCCTGATAGAGCTTGCTCTCCATCTCCACGTCGCCCACGTAGCCGTCCTCCTTGTTTGGAGAGGTGTACCAGGGCGCGGACCAGGAGCACAGGCCCAGCATGTCGTGGAGCTCCTTGCGGGCGATGATCCAGCGCAGGCGGATCATCTTGTAGCGGTTCGTGGGCTTGTAGTCGCCGATCGCGTCGACGGCGGTTTCGCTGCCCCAGAACTTCTTGGCGATCTGCTTTTGGAGCGCGAGCGGCAGCCCCGAGCGCGTGAAGTTCACGCCGCCGTGGCACATCGGGTCGCGGTTGTACATGCAGTTCAAGATGCAGCCCGCCTGGCCGTCGTCCTCGTTGGCGTGATGCTTCGGGTGCGACAGGTTCCAGTAGGCCGTGCCGTGGTCGTTGCGCCAGTCGTCTTCGCTGAGGCCGAAGTGGTTCAGCATCGCAACGCACCCTTCGCCCAGCCAGTAGCCCAGCTCGCCCTTGCGGTAGGCGATGCGCGGGAGCAGGTCGTGCAGGATGATCGGATCGCAGTCTTCGATCTTCTGCCAGTCAAAGGACGCGTATTCCTTTTCAGGCAGCACCTTCTTCCAGATGCCCTTCGTGTAGAAGCTGCACCAGTCGCGGTGCAGCTGGCCGTAGTTGCACCAGATGCCGAGGTCGTCGAGGATCTGGATGCCTACAAGCGACGCGGGACGGCTGCGGGGATCGGTTTTGGAGCCCGCGATCTTGGGGAAGAAGCGGCGGCCGAAGTAAAGCGACATGCAGGTCTGCTCCGTGATCGGATCGACCTTGTACTTGGCGGCGGTTTCATCGTCGCGCATCACCGAGTAGCAGCGGATGGGGCAGCCGTAGCAGCCGTTGTTGCGCACGACGTACTTCCAGGTCTGCGGGCCGAGGTAGTGGTCGGCGGCGCAGGTGCGGTAGGCGATGCGGTTCAAGCTGCGCATGTCGGACGTGAGCGTGACGGGGGGATTTGCCGCGCCCCAGACGCGTCCCGGCATGCCCGACCAGCGGCTCCCGGGGGAGGAGTACTCAAAGAGTGGGTTGGGGAACTTCGGCACCACGGTCTGCGTGACGGCGCCGAGCAGCGCGCGGTTGCGGTCGCAGAGCGCCTCCCAGTCCTTCGGGTTGGCGTGAATGTGGATCGTCTCGTCGCCGAACGCGACAAGGGCCTTGAGGTTCTTCGCGCCGAAGACGCCGCCCACGCCGCCGGCGCTGTGGCTCTTCATGCAGAGAAGAATCGACATCGGCACTTTGTTTTCGCCGGCCTGCCCGATGACGGCGACGCTTGCTTCAGGCGTCGTCGAGGCGAGCAGCTGCTCGGTGGAGCGGCGGGTGCCCTGGCCCCAGATGAAGGAGGCGTCGCGCAGCTCCACCTGGTCGTTGTGAATGTAGAGGTAGACGGGCGTCTTTGAAGCGCCTTCAATGATGATGAAGTCCCAGCCCGCGTACTTCAGCTTGTGCGCGAAGTCGCCGCCCATGTGCGCCGAGCAGATCATCGGCACGGGCCACGTGGTGGGGAAGATCGTCGTGACGGCGGTGCGGCCGGAACAGACGGCGGCGGTGCCCGAGAGGGGGCCCGGGGCGATCACGATCTTGTTGGCTTCGTCAAAGGGCTTCGTCTCCGGAGGCACTTCGTCCCAGAAGACCTTGTAGCCGAGGCCTGTGCCGCCGATGAAGTCCGCAAAGCGCGGGAAGGTGGGCTCGGGCGTGATCTTGCCCGTGGTGAGGTTGACGCGAAGGCCGCGCCCCGTGTAACCGTAGCGTTTTTCGGTTTGCATGATGTGTTCTCGTCAAAAGGTGAATCAGCTGTGGCAGGCGGCGCACTGGCGGCGGTTTTCTTCCGGCAGGTAGCCGTGAACCGGCGACTTCGGCGCTTCGCGCGTCCGATCCTTCCAGCTCACGAAGCGCAGGGCCTGCGCGGGGCACTCTTTGACGCACTTCGGATTGCCGTGGCAGAGATGGCACTTGCTCGCCTTCTTCTCTTCCTCGTCAAAAGTCATCATGCCCCAGGGGCAGGCCTTCTGGCAGAGGCGGCAGCCGGTGCAGCGCTCGGTGATGACGACGCGGGCGCCCGTCTTGGGATCGGGCTGGATCGCGCCCTGAGGACAGGCGTTGGCGCAGGGGACGGGGTGCTGGCACTGGCGGCAGGTGTCCTGCGGGACGACGCCGTTGCCCCAGACGCCGTTCACGGGCGGAAGGCGTCCGGCGCCTTCGCCGCCGAACGGGATGTTGCGCCCGATCTTGATGCGGGCGAGCTTCGGGGAAGACTTGCCTTCGTTGAAGTCGGTGCAGGCGAGCTCGCAGCGCTGGCAGTTCACGCACAGGTTGGGATCGCCCAGAATGAGGCCGCCGGCGGTCTCCAGAATGATGTACGGACGGTTGCCGCCCGCGGCGCGGGCTTCGGCCATCATGCCGACGACGGCTGAGGCGCTCGCAGCTTTCAAAAAGCCGCGGCGCGTGAGGTCGCCCGGGAGGTCGAAACTTTCGAGAAGTTCCTTGACGCCCATGATCTCTCTCCTTGTGTAGGTCTTGAGGCGGAAGGCCGGCCGGCGCCGCGCGCCGCTGTGGTTTTCTTCAAGAGGCGGTCGATGCCGGCTGGCCGTGGGGTTCGGTCGCCCTTCCGTCGGGGTGAGATGCCGGGAGGGCGGGGCGGGGTGCAAAGTCCCCGCGGTGCACGATGGAATTCTTCGGGAAGAACTACTCGAGTAATTTCGGGTGAAGTCAACAAAGCGTCAGAAAGACGAACGAAGACGCTGATTTCCCGTCAGAATGACGATGACTTTTTGTTCAGCCTGAAATGACGAACGAAGCGGCTTTGAGCCGGGGGTGACTCGGGCCCGCTTCGTTTGCCGCCCTCTTTATGCGTTACTTTGTTTTGAAGCCATTTGATCTGCCGGCGGGATGGATGCGCCCCCGCATCCTGCGCGTGACGCCCGAGGCGGCGCTGGGGCTGGTCCTCGCCCGCGACGTGGTGAGCCGCACGGACATTCCGCGCTTTGCCTTCGCGCGCCGCGACGGCTGGGCCGTGCGCGCCGGCGACAATCCGCAGACAAGGCGCCCCTTGTCGGTCGCCGTGGAAAACGGCGCCGAGCCGCCGCGGCTTGCGCCGGGCGACGCTGTTTGGATCAATACGGGCGGCGTCATCCCGGAGGGCGCCGACGCCGTCATTTCCTCCGTCAATACGCTTGATCCCGCCGCCTGCCGAGCGGCTGCGGTGGCGGGCGACAACATCCAGGCCCGCGGCAGCGACTGGAAGGCGGGCGATGTGGTGCTTGCCGCCCGTCGCCGCATCGGCGCCAGAGAGCAGGCTCTCTTGCTCGAAGCGGATGTCGCCGACGTTGAAGGGTACGCGAAGCCCGTGGTGGGCATCGTCTCCACGGGCAACGAAATCGCGGCGCCGGGCGGCGTGAAGGGGGTGTACCAGAAGCGCACGAGCAACGCTGTCTACCTCACTGCGCTCATGAAGCGCATCGGCATCGAGGAAGTCTTCTGGCGCACGGTGAAGGACGACTGCGCATCGATCGCGGCCTGCGTGGCCTCGCTCTCCCGCGTCTGCGACGTCATCATCACGATCGGCGGCACGGGGCGCGGCTCCTGCGACTTCACGCGCACGGCGGTCCTCTCGGCGGGCGGCCGCCTCATTGAGCAGCCCCTTCTGGAAGACAAGGCGCCGCCCTTTGTGATGGCGAAAGTGGGCGAGGCCGCGCTCATCGGGCTTCCGGGAAATCCCCTCGGCTCCATGATGATTGCGCAGCGGGTGCTTCTCAAGATGCTCAAGGACGCGTTTGACCTGCCGGAAGTGCCGCCTGTGACGTGCGAAGCGCTCATGACGGAAGCCATTGACGACGGCGTGACGGGCGAACTCTGCGTGTCCCTTTATGAAGTGGACGGCGTCTGGCAGGCCGAGCCCGTGCTGAAGTCCACGGGACGCAGCCGAATTTTTGAATTGGCAAACGGGGTGGTTAAACTCAACGGCCGGGGCTTTGGCGCTGGAGACGCCGTGAAAGCTGAATTTTTTGCCAATTAAAGTTGAGGAAGCTTCATGCGCCTGACGGCGGGACTCTTTGCCGTGATAGGGCTTCTTGCCGCCGCGGTTTCGCACGCCGCGTGGCCGGAGGCCAGCCAGCCGCCGCCCCTTTCCGCGGCGAAGTCCGACGCCGTGAGCGCCGCCTCGCGGCTTTCGGTGTCACAGAAGCCGCTTCACATCGGCATCATCACCCTTTCCAATACGCTCGAATCAAAGCGCGCCATCAATGAAACCATGCTGCATCTGCAACAGGTCTTCGCGCCGCAGCCGGTGGTGTCTGAGGTGATGTCCACCGAAGCGCTCGAAGCCGGCATCCGCGCGGGGACGGTTGACGCTTTTGTGGCGAGTCCCGGCTACTACGCCCGCATGGCGCAGTACGGCGCCATCAGCGTGGCGACGATGATTTCGAGCCACGCGCCGGATCCCAACAACGGCACGGCCTGCGTGTTTCTGGTGCGCAGCAATGATCCGATCGGTGATGAAATCACGAGCATCGCTGACTTGCGGGGAAAGAGGTTGTCGGCGTCGTTTGCCACGGCCTTCATGGGGTACCGCAGCGGTCTGGCGGAGATTGCGCACGCGGGGTTTGATCCGGAGAATTTCTTTTCTGAAATACTTTTCTATGGCACGGCGAGCAACGAGGGCGTGACGGCGCGTCTCGACAACCAGGAGGCGGACGTCGCTTTCGTGACGAGCTGCTGGCTCGAGTCGCTGCCCGAGGCGGAGCAAAGACGCTATCGCGTCGTGAGTCCCCGAATTGATGCGCTGAAATGCGCTCACTCCACCCGCACCTATCCCAACATCATGTTCGCCGTGACGCAGGGGGCGTATCCCGGGGCGGCGCATCTCATTGCGAAGACGCTGCTTTCGATGGAAAAGCTCTCGGGCGGCTACCACTGGGGGCTTGCGACCGACATGCGCTCGGTGGATAGGGCCTACCGGGAGCTGAAGCTTGAGAACTACGCCTACCTGCGGGACTGGAGCGTGAAGCGCTGGCTGCAGGCGCACTGGCACTGGGTGTTCATCGCCCTCATGTCGGTTCTCGGGCTGGTGTGGCACAGCTGGCGCGTCGGGGTGCTCGTGAAGCGCCGCACGGCCGAGCTCGTGACGACGATGGAGGAGCGCAACCGTGTGCAGCAGAAGGCGGACGAACTGCGCGAGCGCACGGAAAGGCTGCAGAAGGCGACGATTGTGGGACAGTTGTCCAACATGATCGCGCACGAGCTCGCGCAGCCGCTTGCGGCGCTCAAAAACTATTGCGACGGGCAGAAGTCGCTGCTGCAGCAGCCCTCCTCCGACCGTCGCGACCGGATGCTGGCCATGAGCCGCGATCGCATGGAGCAGGTGCTCGGGCGCACGGTGGCGATTGTGGACAAGGTGCGCTCTTACAACAAGGGCGGCATGAAGCGCGGCGCGGGGGTGGACTTGGAAGCGGCGCTGCACACGGTGGCGACCGGACTCAACCCGGGGCTGCGCAGCCGCGTGCACATCACGGTGACGGGCGTGAGCCACGTCTGGGTGACGGGGGATCCGCTCGAAATCGAGCTTCTCTTCACGAACCTTCTCAAGAACGCGTCGGAAGCCGCGGCGGAGACGCCCGAGGCGCTTGTGCGCGTGGACATGCGGCGCGAGGGGCGGAACATAGTCGCCGTCATCGAGAATTCTGGTCCGATCCTCACGGAGGAAGCCATCCGCAAGATGCAGACGCCCTTTACAACCACCAAGGCGACGGGGCACGGTCTGGGCGTGTCGATTGCCATGGCGCTTGCGGAGGCGTCAGGGGGACACGTGTCGTTCCGGTGCCGCGACGCGGGCGGCCTCATCGCGGAAGTGACGCTCATCGAATTTCAAGGAGAGACGGATGACTGACGACATCCGAGAAAAGGTGCTCATTCGCATCGTGGACGACGACCCCGACGTGCGGGACTCCACGAGCTTCATGCTGCAGTGCCGCGGCTGGGAAGCGGCGGTCTATGACAGCGCGGAGGAATTTCTGCGGGCGGACGTCTCAGGACGCCCCGGGTGCTTGCTGCTTGACATCCGCATGCCCGGCATGTCGGGCGTGGAGCTGCAGCGGCACATGAAGGCGCATCGGATGCGGCTTCCCATCATCTTCATGACGGGGCACGCGGACGTGGACACGGCGGTGGAGACGCTGAAGCTCGGGGCGCTCGACTTTCTGCAAAAGCCCGTGGACGCCGACGTGATGGAGAAGGCGGTGGAGAACGCGTCGGGCATCAGCCTTGCGCAGGCGCTGGGACGGCTGCTGCCGCAGGAAGTGAACCGGATTTTTGAAGAGATGAGCGCACGGGAGAAGGCGGTGACGCAGTTGCTCCTAGCGGGCGTCGTCAACAAGGAGATCGCCGAGCGCTTCGCCGTGAGCGAGCGCACGGTGCAGGGCCACCGCAACAACATCTACCACAAGCTTCGAGTGCACAACCTGCAGGAACTGCAGGCGCAGGTGCAGGGCGCGGACTTGAGCCTCCTGCAGGAAAAATAAGGCCGGGCGCGAAGCGGACTTCGTCCCGGCCGGAAAGCGTCGTGCTGGGCTTCAGAAGAAAAGCGGCAGCATCAGCTTCAGAATCCACGGCGCAATGAAGGCCGTGAGAAGTCCGGTGAGCCCCATGGCGAGCCCCGAGAAGGCGCCTGTGTCGCGGCTCATCTGAAAGGCGGTTGCCGTGCCCACGCCGTGGGCCGCGAGACCAATCGCAAAGCCTCGGGTGGCTTCGTTCTTTTCCCGCAGCACGGCAAAGAGCGGCCGGCAAAGGAGGGCGCCCGTGACGCCCGTGATCACGACGAGCGCCGCGGTGAGGGCCGGAATGCCGCCCAGGTGTTCGCTGATGCCGACGGCGATCGGCACGGTGACGCTCTTTGGCGCAAGCGACACCACGGTTTCACGCGAGGCGCCCAGCAGGGCCGCGATGCCGATCGTGGAGACGATCGCCACCACGGCGCCCACGGCGAGCCCGCAGGTGAGCGGAATCCAGAGCTTTGCGAGACGCAGGCGCTGCTCGTAAAGCGGCACCGCGAGCGCCACCGTGGCCGGCCCCAGCAGGAAGTTGATGTGCTGGCCGCCCTGCATGTAGGTGGCGTAGTCCGTGTGGGTCGCGAGAAGCGCCGCCACGATGAGAATGATGGACGTGAGAAGCGGCGTGAAGATCGTCTTGTAGCCGCTCTTTTTGTAGAGCCACATGCCGATCGCGTACGCGACGAGCGTCACCGCCAGCCAGAGCGAGGGCTGCGTGCGCAGGCTCTCCCACACCGGGGTGAAGGATGCCGCAAGAAAATGGAGAAACGAATGCAGTGCTTCCATGATTTCACCCCTCGATGTGCATCAGCTTCATCACCCAGCGGATGGTGAGCGCCGTCGCCGCCATGGCGAGAATGGAGGAGATGACGATGGCGGCCGCGATCGGCAGCCATTCGGCGGCGAGCCGCGCGCCGTGCTGCATGATGCCCACGCCCGCGGGCACGAACAAAAGCGCGAAGTGCGCGAGCAGCACGTTCACGACGGGAAGCGTCTTCTGAAGAAGATTGTCCTTCACCATGAGCGCGAACAGAAAGAAAACCATGCCCATCACGGGGCCGGGCACGGGAAGGCCGAAGAGCGCGGTGACCGCGCTGCCGGCGAGCTGGAAAGCGAGCAAAAGAGCAATGGTGAGAACCATGGCTTTGTGTTACCTGAAGCAAAAAAGCGCCGCTGCTGCGGCGAAAGAGGCGGATTCTTGCACCGAAACCGGGCGGCGGATTAGAGGAGGCAGGGCGGCCGGCATGCCTTTCGTCAAAGGTTCGTCGTTTTGCGAAGACCTTCGCAAAAATGAAAAGCGCCCGGAAATCGAACCGGGCGCCGTGCAGAGGAAAAAGCGAAAGTGCGCTACTTCGTGAAGCCCTGCGCAACGTCGAGCGTCAGACAGTGGCGCGCGTAGCGGCGCACGTCGTCGTAGTCCGTGAAGTCCGCCACGGTGTTGGGGTTCGTGGGGCCGTCGGTGATCTTCATGATGATCTGAATCATGAGGGTCTCGAACCAGTTCCAGTTGGGGTAATCCACCTTGCCCGCGATGCACTTCAGGTCGCGGGGCTTCCAGGGGGAGTTCTTCACGAACTTCTGCAGGTAGCGGTTCCCCTCTGGCGTCGCCTTGATGGGCGTGCGCGCGACGACCGACACGTTGAAGAAGGAATTGGGCTTTTCTTCGAGACGGTTCTTGAACGCGGAGCAGAACTCCCAGACGATGCGGTTGTAGACGCCGTAGACGATGGGCGAGCCCACGATCACGATGTCGTACTTGTCCCAGTTCACGCCTTCGCGCACGGCTTCCATCATGGTGATGACGTCGCAGCGATGCCCTTCGGCCTCGATCGTTTCAGCGATGGTGCGGGCGATGCGGGCGGTGTGGCCGGCGTGGCTGTAGTAGGCGAGAAGAACGTTCTTCAACATCGTGCTCCCAGAATGGACAACGGAGCGCTCCGAAGGCGCAAGTCCGAATATTCTAAAGGCGCGGCGCGGCGTTCGTGAAGAAATCGGCGGTTTCAGCCAAAATTTTCCTTAAAACGACAGGGCCGGTAGGCGAAAGACCGCAAAAAAGTCGCCGCCTGCGGTCGCAAAAGGCCCAAAACTCCGAAAAAACCCTTTAAAATTAAAAATTCAGTTTGCCCGTGGAAGGCATTTCCCGCGGGAGAACCACTCAAAGCCGGTTTCTGCGCCCCAAAGAAGCGTGAGAGGCGGCGCAAAACCTGATACAGGCGGAACGGTTTCAAAGGGGAGCCGCAGCCGCACCAACTGAAGATTTATGGCAAAAGAAGACCTTATTGAAATGGCCGGCCAGGTTCTTGAAGTCCTGCCCGACGCCCGTTATCGCGTGAAGCTTGACAACGGCCACGAACTCATTGCGTACACCAACGGCAAGATGCGCAAGCACCACATCCGCATTCTCGCGGGCGACAAGGTGTCTCTCGAACTCTCGCCCTACGACCTCACGAAGGGCCGCATCACGTTCCGCCACATCGAGGGACGTCCGGCGGCTGCCCCCGCTCAGGGCCAGCAGAACCGCCGCCGCTGATCGCTTCAGCGCGGTTGAATTCCTGAAAAAGGCTTGCCTGGCGACGCTGCCGGCGGCCTTTTTTCTTTTTGGACGCTCTGTTTCTTTCTCCATGCCCGGTCCCGGATTTTTGAGCGCCGAAGAGGCGCTGCGCTACTTTGACGAACTCACGAAGCCTCGCGCCGAACCGCGGGCGCTCGGCGTCGCCGAGCTGCTGCGGCGCATCACGGCGCTGCTCGCGCCGGACTTTTCCGGCATCACCATTCGCGGCGAAATTCATTCCATCACGCGGTCGGCGGCGGGGCACATCTACTTTGACCTGAAGGACGAGCGGGAGGAGGCGCACTTGAGCTGCGCCCTCTTTCGCGGGAACGCCGCGCGGCTCACGTTTGCGCCGCGGCAAGGGGACAAGGTGGAGGTGACGGGCGAGGCGAGCATCTATGCGCCTCGTGGACAGCTCAACTTCGTCGTTCGCACGATGAAGAAGGCCGGCGAGGGCGACCTGTATGCGCGCTTTGTGGCGCTCAAGGAGAAGCTCCTTGCAGAAGGGCTCTTTGACGCCGCCGTGAAGCGTCCGATTCCGCGCTTTCCGAAGACGATCGGCCTTGTGACGAGCCCGCAGGCCGCAGCGCTGCGGGACGTTGTGCGCACCATTCGCGGCGCGGGCGTCGGCGTCAATGTGATTTTGTATCCTGCGGGCGTGCAGGGCGACGCCGCGGAAGGCGAGCTTCTGGAAGCGCTTCGGCTGGCGGAGGACGCGCAAGCCTGCGACGTGATTTTGCTCGTGCGAGGCGGAGGCTCTCTTTCTGACCTCTGGACCTTCAATTCCGAGCGGCTGGCGCGGGCGCTGCGCGCCATGACGATTCCCGTCATTTCCGGCGTGGGGCATGAAACCGATACTACGATCGCCGATCTCGCGGCGGACTTCCGGGCGGCGACGCCCACTGCGGCGGCGACGCAGGCGATGGCGGGATGGCACCTCGCGAAGACTACGGTGCCTGAGTGCGAGCGGCGTCTTCGCGGCCTCATTCGCGGCGTGCTCGCGGTGAACGAACTGCGGCTCAACAAGACGACCGCCTTCGTGCGGCTCTTTGAGCGGGCGGTGGAGACGTGGGAGCGGCGCGTGGATGCGGCGTCCACGTCGATCGCGCACCTGCCGCAGCGCGTGCTGTCCGACAAGGTGATGCAGTTGGAGCGCCTCGCCGGCCGACTTTCGGCGGCTGCGCCTGATGCGGGCGCCGCCGCAGAACGCATTACGGCGCTTGCGGGGCGGCTTGGGACCGCGGCGCGAAAAGCGGTGACGGCGGAGTCCGCGGGCGTGGAAAGTCTGGCGCTGCGCTTGGTTCAGGTGAAGCCTGAGTTATCCAGCGCCCGAGAGCGCGTGGCGGGCGCCGAGCGGCTGCTGGCGCGTCTGGCGCGAGGCGAGGTGGCTTTAAAGCGCGAGCAGACGGAAGCATTGAGAAAGCGGCTGAAGTCGCTTGCGCCCGACGCTGTGCTTTCACGCGGCTACGCGCTGGCGCTGGATGAGAAGGGGCGCGTGGTGACCGACGCCGCCCGCGTGAAGACGGGTGACGCGCTTACCGTGCGATTGAAAACGGGCGCCGTAGGCGCCCGTGTGGAAAGCGTGCAGAAGTGACGGACTGGCTGGATCGGTGAAGCGATTCGGCCAGCCTTCAGACGTCAGAAGGAGTAGCGGACGTAGAAAGTTGCCGAGATCGGCGCTTGCGAGCCCTGGGACGAGGCCGGCTATGGCGCCGATAAGCCTCCGCTAAGCGCTTCGCCGCTATCATGAGCAACATCAATCGGGGACTCATTCCCTCGTAAGGAGACCTTATGGAAAACGGATTCATTCTGCCGCCGCTTCCCTATGCGGAAGACGCTCTCGCGCCCGTCATGAGCGCCGAGACGATTGCGTACCACTACGGCAAGCATCACGCCAACTACGTCAACACGCTCAACAAGCTCATTGAGGGGACGGAGTTTGAGACGAAGCCCATGAAGTACCTCATCATGAAGGGCAGTGAAGCGATCTTCAACAACGCGGCGCAGGTCTACAACCACAACTACTTCTGGAAGTGCCTCACGCCCAATGGGGGC
This sequence comes from Hallella faecis, assembly GCA_963652545.1. GTDB lineage: Bacteria > Pseudomonadota > Gammaproteobacteria > Burkholderiales > Burkholderiaceae_F > Duodenibacillus. The sequence continues at coordinate 39,497 of CAVJUB010000006.1, forward strand.
GGCGAGCCTGAAGGCAATCTCGCGCAGGCCATCAAGGCGAAGTGGGGCTCCTACGCGGAATTCCGCGCGGCCTTCACGAAGGCGGCGCTGGGGCAGTTCGGGAGCGGCTGGGCGTGGCTCGCGAAGACCGTGGAAGGCGACCTGGAGATTCTCGCGACGTCCAACGCCGACAATCCCATCGCCCACGGCATGAAGCCGATGCTCGCGCTGGACGTCTGGGAGCACGCCTACTACCTTGACCACCGCAACAACCGGGCGGCCTTTGTGGAGGCTTTCTTTGACAAGCTCGTCAATTGGAAGTGGGTGGAGGCCCGCTTTGACGGCGCTCCCTGCGGCTGCGGCATGCGTGCTGACGGCAAGGGCTGCGGCTGCCATCATCATTGATTCAGTGAGCGTCTTTTGACGCGGCGGGCGGTCTCTATTGACGGGGACCGCCTTTTTTTTCGGCTCCGTCGTTTGGCGGTGCAAAGAAAAACCCCGCCGGGCCGGAGCCTGACGGGGCTTTGACGGCGAATCCTCGAAGAAGAGGATTCAGCGCAGTCGCCGATTACTGAGCAGCGCGGGTGCCGATCACTTCGATCACGGCGCGGCGGTTCGGGGCGAGGCAGTCGATGAGTTCAGCCTTCGTCTTGATGTCGCCGGACTTGCTGGGGTTGGCGCATTCAACGACGGCTTCGGCAGAGCCGCGGCCTTCGGTCTGAACGCGGTCAGCGGCGATGCCCTTCGTGCCGAGGTAGTCCTTCACGGCCTGAGCGCGGGCTTCGGAAAGCTTCTGGTTGTAGCCTTCAGAGCCGAGGCGGTCAGCGTAGCCGGTGGCGAGGATGACTTCGATGTCAACGCCGGCGAGCTGGGAGACGAGGTCGTCGAGGGCGAGCTGGCCTTCAGCGGAGAGGTTGTCGCTGTCGAACGCGAAGAGCGTGTCAGCGGAGAGGGTCACCTTGGCGGCCTTCACTTCAACCACGGGAGCGGCCTTGGGAGCGCAGGCGCCGGCGGAAAGGATGTCCTTGTCGCAGGTGCAGCCAGCGCCTTCAACGCCAGCCTGCTCGGCGAGAGCGGGCGTCCAGAAGCCGGTGCGCCAGCAAAGGCCGTAGGGGTTCATCACGGTGGCGTTGGTGGAGTTCTGCACGTAGGGGGTGACAGGCGCCGCCATGGCAACGCCGGAGGCCGCAACGAGAGCCGCAGCGATGATGCTGCACTTCAGAGAAGTCTTCATAGTTATTTCTTCCTTAAAAACAGGGGCACTGGTGTTAGCGTCCTCTTTCCCGGCCTCAGGCCTGAAACAACGAGCTTCGGCCGGTTCCGAAAAAAGGAGATGTCCCGCAAGGGCGCAGTGCGACACCTGCAAGCGGAACAAACAATATGAACTCATGCCATTTTGCACCAAAAATCAGAGAAACGAAAGTAGAGCGGCCGGATTTTTTGATCGATGGCAGAAGGCTTTGCCGTTTTCGTTGCTTCTTGCGCGAGTGAAGCGAAGCGGTCAAAGGAAAATTTCGACGGCTGTTTTCTGCAAGAAAGAAAGCTAAAATAAACCGCTTTGCAGAATTAAACGGGCGCTTTCAGGGCGCCGCAGCGTTATCAACAGGAATTCATGATGGATCAAGACAACAAAGATGATGTGAACGCCGACGTGAACGGAGAGGTCTCGAAGGAGGCTGAAGCGTCCGAGGCGCTGGGCGACATCAATGCCGGCGAATCCAACGGCATGCCCATTTCCTATTCGCTTGAAACGCTGCCCGTCGCCCTTGAAAAGGAGATGAAGCAGGCCTACCTCGACTACGCCATGAGCGTGATCGTGGGCCGCGCGCTCCCTGACGTCCGCGACGGCTTCAAGCCCGTGCATCGCCGCGTGCTCTTTGCGATGCACCAGATGAACAATACGTTCAACAACCCCACGAAGAAGTGCGCCCGCGTGGTGGGCGACGTGCTCGGCAAATACCATCCGCACGGCGACTCCGCGGCGTACCAGACGCTGGTGCGCCTCGCGCAGGACTTCTCGATGCGCTATCCGCTCGTCTCAGGCCAGGGCAACTTCGGCTCGATCGACGGCGACGGCGCGGCCGCCATGCGTTACACGGAGTGCCGCCTCTCCAAGATCGCCGATTCGATGCTGGACGGCCTGGACGAAGAGACGGTGGACTTCATTCCGAACTTCGACAACTCCGAGCAGGAGCCCGTGGTGCTCCCCGCGAAGCTGCCGAATCTTCTTGTGAACGGCTCGGCCGGCATCGCTGTGGGCATGGCGACGAACATTCCGCCCCACAATTTGCGGGAGACGGTCGAAGCCTGCCGCCACTTGCTGCACCATCCGGACGCGACGATCGAAGAGCTCATTGCGAAGATGCCGGCGCCGGACTTCCCGACGGGGGGCATCATCTTCGGCCTGAAGGGCGTGCACGAGGGCTATCGCACCGGCCGCGGCCGCGTCGTGATTCGCTCCCATACGCACTATGAGGAGACGAAGACCGGCCGCCAGGTGCTCGTGGTGGACGACATTCCGTACCAGGTGAACAAGAAGGTGCTCGTCGAGTCGATCGCGCGCCTCATGCATGAAAAGAAGATCGAGGGCATCTCCGAAATTCGCGACGAGTCCACCGACAAGGTGCGCATCGTGATGGAGCTCAAGATGGGCGCCTTCGGCGAGGTGATCCTCAATCAGCTCTACAAGCTCACCACGATGCAGACGTCGTTCGGCATGAACATGGTGGCGCTCGTGGACGGCCAGCCGCGCCTCTTGAACCTTCGCCAGATCATCGAATACTTCCTGCGCCATCGTCGCGAAGTGGTGAACCGCCGCACGATCTTCCGCTTGAAGAAGAACCGCGACCGCGGCCACCTTTTGGAAGGCCAGGCCGTCGCGTTGTCCAACATCGACGAATTCATCGCCGTCATCAAGAACGCGCCCACGCCTGCGATTGCCAAGCAGCAGCTCATGGCGCGCGGCTGGGATTCGCCGCTCGTGAAGTCGCTGCTTCTGAACGTCGGCGATCCGAAGCTCTACATGCCCACGGACGTCGCCGCGGGTTGCGGACTGGACGCCGAGGGGCTCTACCACCTCTCCGAGCAGCAGACGGACGCCATTTTGCGCATGGCCCTGCAGAAGCTCACCGGACTCGAGCAGGACAAGCTCTACGACGACTATCGCGAAGTGCACGCAACGATTACTGACTTGCTTGACATTCTCGCGAAGCCCGAGCGAGTTCAGGCGATCATGGACGAGGAGCTCGCAGGGCTCGTGACCGCCTACGGCGACGAGCGCCGCAGCGAAATCGACAATTCGACCGATCCCAACTTCAATCCGCTGGACTTCATCGCGAATGAAAACGTCGTGGTGACGCTCTCTCGCGAAGGCTACGTGAAGCGCCTCGCGCTCACCGAGTATCAGGAGCAGCGCCGCGGCGGCGCCGGACGGCGCGCTGCCAAGATGAAGGAAGGCGATGTGATCGAGCAGGTGTTCGTCGCGAACACGCACGGCAAGGTGCTCTTCTTCAGCAACCTGGGCCGCGTCTACCCGCTCGACGTCTACCTCATTCCCGAAGGCGCCCGCACCGCCAAGGGCAAGGCGATCGTGAATCTTCTGCCCTTGCAGGAAGGCGAGAAGATTTCGGTCGCGCTCCCCGTGAACGTCTTCGAAGACAACCACTACATCTTCATGGCGACTGAAAACGGCGTCGTGAAGAAGACGCCGCTCTCGGAATTCGCGCAGGTGATGCGCTCCGGCAAGTACGCCATTCGACTTGACGAAGGCGACCGCCTCATCGGCGTGGCGATCACGGACGGCCAGCACGATGTCATGCTCTTCTCTGACGCGGGCAAGGCGCTTCGCTTTGAAGAGAGCTGCGTGCGCAGCATGGGCTGCGGGGCTCACGGCATCGGCGGCATGCGTCTGGAAGAAGGCCAGAAGGTGATAGCGATGCTTGTGGCTGAAGACGACAACCAGCTGGTGCTCACGGCCTGCGAAAACGGCTACGGCAAGTGCACGCCGGTTTCCGAGTACAACCGCCACGGACGCAAGACGAAGGGCATGATCGCCATCGCGACGACGGAGCGAAACGGCCGCGTGATCGGCGCGACGCTGGTGCGTCCGGATGACTCCGTGATGCTCCTGTCGCTCGCGGGCAACATCGTGAGAACGCCGGTGAAGGACATCCGCGTCTGCAGCCGCGGCTCTCAGGGCGTGGTGCTCATGGACGTGCGCGGCGAGGATCGCCTCATCCACATCGTGCGCGTGGCGGACGATGACGTGAACGAAGCGCCGGCAAGCGCTCCCGCGGAGGCGGCGCCTGAAGCACCGGCGGCGGAGCCGATCGTGTCGGATGTTCCGGCAGAGGATGCGCCGACGGATGAGTCGCCGTCCGAGGAATAGTCCGTTGAGAAAAGAGCCGCCGCAGGCCTGAGCGCTTCGGCGGCTTTTTTGAAGGTCTGAAAATTTCAAGTTCGCCCATCATGAAAAATTGCGTTGCTGAGATGCATTTGCCGGCGGTGTCTGTCGCCCGCGGCACCGTGCGCCTCCCTGGTTCCAAGTCGATTTCCAACCGAGCGCTGATGCTTTCGGCACTCGCCAGAGGGCGGACGCAGTTGACGGGGCTTCTGCGCGCGGACGACACGGAGCGCATGATTGAAAGCCTCGGGAAGCTGGGCGTTGCCGTGAAGGCCGAAGGAGACTCTGCGACGGTGGAGGGCGCCGGCGGCTTTTTTCCGGTGAAGTCCGCGGATCTTTTTGTGGGCAACGCTGGCACGGCGGCGCGAACGCTGACGGCGGCGCTTGCCTTTGCGGGCGGAAGCTACCGCATGGACGGAATCGAGCGCATGCGCGAGCGGCCGATCGGCGACTTGCTTGCGGCGCTGCGCTCGCTTGGAGCGAACATCACCTGCACGCTAAAGGAAGGCTTTCTGCCGCTTGAATTCCGTCCCTCCGTAGTGAACGGGCGCCGTGTGAGCGTGAAGGGCAACGTATCAAGCCAGTACTTGACGGCGCTTCTCTTGACGGCCCCCCTCATTGCGCCGGAAGGCGGTTTGACGGTGGCGGTGGAGGGCGAGCTCATCAGCCGGCCCTACATCGACATCACGACGTCGATGATGCGCACGTTCGGCGCCGAAGTGACGGAAACGCCGGAAGGCTTTCTGGTGCAGCCCGGCGTTTACGAGGCGCAGCCAAACTACGCCGTCGAGGGCGACGCGTCAGGCGCAAGCTACTTTCTGGCGCTCGGGGCGCTGGCGGGCGGTCCGGTTCGCGTGGAGGGCGTCGGCCGGAAGGCGCTGCAGGGCGACGCCGCCTTTGCCGACGTGCTGGAGCAGATGGGCGCCGTGATCGTGCGCGGCGACAACTACATCGAAGCGTCGCGGCCGGCGGAGCGCCTCTTGAAGGGGATCACGCTCGACTGCACGCGGATTCCGGACGCCGCGATGACGCTGGTGCCGATGGCGCTCAAGACGACGGGCGCCGTGAAGCTCACGGGCATCGCCTCCTGGCGAGTGAAGGAGACGGACCGCATTGCGGCGATGGCGACGGAAATGAAGAAATTCGGCGCGCGGGTCGCTTGCGGGCCTGACTGGATCGAAGTGGCGCGCGGCGCGACAGTGAACGAAAACGTCGCGGTGGACACTTACGATGACCATCGGATGGCGATGAGCTTTTCGCTTGCGGCGACGGCAGGGGTTCCGGTGGTGATTCGGGATCCGGGGTGCACGGCGAAGACGTATCCGACGTATTTTGACGAGTTCAAAAGAATTGTTTTTTCACAAAAGTGACTTTAGGAATTGTCATGACGATTGTTCTGGCTATTGACGGCCCCACCGCAAGCGGCAAGGGCACGGTTTCCGCCATCGTGGCGAAGACGCTGGGGTTTCACTACCTTGACAGCGGCGCGCTCTACCGGCTCTGCGCTCTGCGTTGCGTGAAGAAGTCGCTCGATTTGACGGATGAAGCGGCGTGCGCTCAGGAAGCGCGTGACATGCGCCCCGAATTCAAGGACGGCCGCATCATGATGGACGGCGAGGATGTGACGGAGGCGATCCGCGCGGAAGCCGTTGGCATTGCGGCGAGCAAGGTGGCGGCGCTGCCGCAGGTTCGCGTGGAGCTGCTGGAGCTTCAGCGCCGCTACGCGCAGGCCCCGGGGCTTGTCGCCGACGGCCGCGACATGGCGAGCGTCGTCTTCCCGGAAGCCCGGCTCAAGGTGTTTTTGACTGCTTCGGCGGAAGCTCGCGCGGGGCGCCGATATAAGCAGTTGATCGCGAAGGGAATTTCTGCTAACCTAACGAACCTTACGCGCGACCTTTTGGAACGCGATCGCCGCGACCGCGAAAGAGCGGTCGCTCCTTGTGTTCCGGCCGCCGGCGCCAAGGTGCTTGACAACTCCTCCCTCACCATTGAGGAGACGGTTGAAAAGATCCTCGGCTGGTGGCGTGAAGCGAGCGCTTTGTAGACCGAATTCATGCCGACGAAAAACCGGGTTTTCGCCGGCTAATTTTGAAAAACACCGCCCCGCTGGCCCGAAGCGGCTCCCGGAAGGGCGAGAATTTTTTACTGCGACTTTATACATGTCCGACATTAACAATACCGAATCCTTTGCCCAGCTCTTCGAAGAGAGCCTTGCCAAGCAGGAAATGCGTCAGGGTGAAGTCATCACCGCCGAAGTCGTGCGCGTCGACTACAACTTCGTGGTCGTCAACGCCGGCCTCAAGTCCGAAGCCTACGTTCCCATAGAGGAATTCAAGGACGACCGCGGTGAAGTGACCGTCCAGCCCGGCGACTTCGTTTCCGTGGCGATCGAATCGGTTGAAAACGGCTATGGTGACACCATCCTCTCCCGTGACAAGGCGAAGCGCCTCGCGGCCTGGATGAACCTTGAGAAGGCCCTCGAATCCGGCGAACTCGTCACCGGCACGATCACGGGCAAGGTCAAGGGCGGCCTCACCGTCATGACCAACGGCATCCGCGCCTTCCTCCCGGGCTCCCTCGTGGATACGCGTCCTGTCAAGGACACGACGCCCTACGAAGGCAAGACCATGGAATTCAAGGTCATCAAGCTCGACCGCAAGCGCAACAACGTCGTTGTGTCTCGTCGCGCCGTGGTGGAAGCCAGCATGGGCGAAGAACGCGCCAAGCTCCTCGAAACCCTCGCCGAAGGCGCTGTGGTGAAGGGCGTTGTGAAGAACATCACCGACTACGGTGCGTTCGTTGATCTGGGCGGCATCGACGGCCTGCTCCACATCACCGACCTCGCCTGGCGTCGCGTGCGTCACCCGAGCGAAGTTGTTCAGGTCGGCCAGGAAATCGAAGCCAAGGTTCTCAAGTTCGACAAGGAAAAGAACCGCGTTTCTCTCGGCTTGAAGCAGCTCGGTGAAGATCCGTGGATCGGCATCTCCCGCCGCTATCCGCAGAACACCCGCCTCTTCGGCAAGGTCACGAACATCACCGACTACGGTGCGTTCGTTGAAATCGAAAGCGGCATCGAAGGCCTCGTGCACGTTTCCGAAATGGACTGGACCAACAAGAACGTTGATCCGAAGAAGGTGGTCCAGCTCGGCGATGAAGTCGAAGTCATGGTGCTCGACATCGACGAAGAACGCCGCCGCATCAGCCTCGGCATGAAGCAGTGCAAGGCCAATCCGTGGCAGGAATTCAACCAGACCCACAAGAAGGGCGACAAGGTGAAGGGCCAGATCAAGTCCATCACCGACTTCGGCGTGTTCATCGGCCTGCCTGGCGGCATCGACGGCCTCGTGCACCTCTCCGACCTCTCCTGGAACGAGCAGGGCGAAGACGCCGTGCGCAAGTACAAGAAGGGCGACGAAGTGGAAGCGGTTGTGCTCGGCATCGACACCGAACGCGAACGCATCAGCCTCGGCATCAAGCAGCTGGGCGGCGATCCCTTCTCCTCCTTCGCCGGCACCCATGAAAAGGGTTCCATCGTGAAGGGCACGGTGAAGTCCGTTGACGCCAAGGGCGCCGTCGTTGATCTCGGCGACGAGACCGAAGGCTACCTGCGCGCTTCCGAAATCTCCGCTGAACGCGTGGAAGACGCCACGACCAAGCTCGCCGTCGGCGACACGGTCGAAGCGCTCATCATCAGCGTGGATCGCAAGAACCGCTCCATCCAGCTCTCCATCAAGGCGAAGGATGCCGCGGCCACTCGCGAAGCGCTGGATCGCGTCAACAGCGACTCCTCTTCCGGCACGACCAATCTCGGTGCTCTGCTCAAGGCGAAGCTCGAACAGAAGTAATCGAGACGGAATATGCGAGCTCTTACCAAGTCTGAATTGATCGAACGGGTTTTCGCGAGCCACGGCAGCCTCACCAATCGTGAGGCGGAAGAGGCGGTGAACGAAATTCTCCGGACGATTATCTCGGCGATGAGCAACGGAGTTCGCGTCGAAATCCGCGGTTTCGGCAGCTTCAGCCTGAAGTACCGTGCGGCCCGCAAGGGCCGCAACCCGCGGACCGGTGAGACGGTCGAGGTTTCGGCGAAGTATGTACCGCACTTCCGTGCAGGTAAGGAAGTCCGCGATGCCATGAACGCGTCCCGCGACAGCGAGGCGAAGTAAGGGCGGACGGACAATTTCCGTGCTGCAAGCCGGCGGCCTTTCGGTCGAGGGATGAACTCCCTTCGACGGAAAGGCCGCTAATTTTTTATGCGTTTGCGCTAGCGAGGCCTGTTTCCTCGGGCGCCGAACGGGCATAATTTCAGTTCTTTGTCGGCATTTCTGACACTCGGAGATTCACTATGCGTTTGTGCGCTGCGGCGGCCCTTCTGGCGGCGGCCGGCTTTACGGTTCAGTCGGCCTGGGCGGCCGAACTGGGGACGCTGTCTGTTTCGTCTCGTCTCAACGAGCCGCTGGCGGCGAAGCTGACGATCAATCAGGTGACGGAGGCGTCGCAGCCTCTGGTGCTGCGCCTAGCGTCGGATGCGGTTTATGCCAAGGTGGGGCGCCAGCCGCTACCGGCGGATCTCGGCGTGAAGCTCACGCTCGCAAGCCGCAATCCCTGGGTGGTGAGCGTGACGAGCGCGAAGCCCATCACCGAAGAAGACATGCCGCTCATTGTGGAGATGTCGGAAGCAGGGAAGGTTTCGGCGAAGTTTTATCGCGTGAAGCTGGAGCCTTCAAAGACGGCGGCGAAGTCTGCGACACAGACGGCGGCCGCCAAGTCCGCGGCGAAGTTGCCGACGGCGCAGGCGGCGACGCCGGCCGTGAAGCGCACCGCAGCGCTTCCCTCGGCGGAAAAGCCTGCGACAGCTGTCAAGCCCGCTGTGAAAGCCGTGGAAAAGCCGGTGACTCAGACGGCCGTGAAGACCGCGCCTAAGACAACGGCGAAGGCGCCGGTGCCGGCGGCCTCGACCGACGAACTCTACGGCCTGAATGATCTTTCGCGTCCGGTGACGGTGAAGTCCGGCATGACCATGTGGTCCATTGCCCGAATGTATCAGCCGCGCTATGAAGGCGCCCGCACCGAAGAAGTGCTGGTGGCGCTGGTGCGCGCCAATCCGAAGGCTTTTGAAGGCGGCCGCGTGACGGGCGTGAAGAAGGGGGCGCGTCTCGTGCCGCCCTCTGAAAAAGCCGTGAAGGCGGTGGGAACGGACACGGCCTGGTGCATCGTTCACGTGACGCCGAATGCGGATGCGCGCAAGAAGCCGTCGTCGGCGGCGATGGCGAAGGCGCACGCCCGCATGGACAAGCTCGGCATCGCTTATGACCAGACGCCTGCGGTGAAGCCCGTGGCGAAGCCAGCGGCGCCTGTGGTGAAGCCTGCGGCAGAGCCGGTGAAGCCCATTGTTCCGGCGGAACCCGCGCCTGCGCCGGCAACTCCCGAAGCGCCGGCTGCCGAGCCGTTGCCGGCTACTGCGCCTGCGGCGGCGCCCGAACCCGCGCCGGAGCCCAAGGCTCCGGCAGCGTCCGAAGTCAAGGCAGAGCCCGCCATGACGGTGACCACGACCACGACGAACATCCGCAACGAAGAGCTGCCGAAGGCGGCGAACGAGGGCGGCCACGGCTGGCTCTGGGGGCTTCTCCTCGCCGTGATCGCAGCGGCGGGCGGCGGTTTCTATTGGTGGCGCCGCAAGAAAGAAAAGGCCAACTACGAAGCGGCTCAGGCAGCTCGAGTGAGCTTCCGCCAGCCGGAACCCACGACGCCCGAGCAGATGAAGGGCATGGATCAGCTTTTTGCCAATCGGATGGCGGCTGACGCCGCGGCGCAGAAGGGCTTTGGCGTGAAGACTGGTGCCACGGCCGGCGTAACGACGGGCGTCACGGCTCAAGCTGCGCCGACCCCAGTGACGGCGGCTTCGACGTTTACGCCTGCGCCGACGCCTTCCGTGCAGCCGCTGGGCGAGCCGGAGCCCGAGGAGCCCAAGCCCTTCACGATCCGCTCGACCGCAGAAGGGATGCAGTTTGAGGTGGAGCAGCCGGACGGAACCTCGCCGGCGGCTCAGAAGCTTGAAGCAGCGATCGCGAAGGTGAACGCCGGGCTGCCTGACGAGGCGGCGCCGCTTTTAAAGGAAGTGATGCTCACGGGGACGGCCGAGCAGAAAGCCGCCGCCGAACGACTTCTTGACACGGTGAAGCGTGGCTGAGGAAATTTTTCCGCTGGCGCCGGGCTGCCGTCATCGCACGGCGCTCGGCGTTTCTTACTGCGGCACGGCCTACAACGGCTGGCAGACCCAGCCGGACGGTTGCACGGTGCAGGACCACTTGGAGCGGGCGCTGGCGCGATTTCTGGCGGCGCCCGCGGCGACGATCTGCGCCGGCCGCACGGATGCGGGGGTTCATGGCGCGGGACAAGTGGTGCACGTGGACAGCGCCGGCCTTCGGCGGCCGGAATCGTGGGTGAGGGGGCTCAATACCTTCCTGCCCGACGACATCGCGGTGCGCTGGGCTGTTCCGGTGAACGACCGTTTTCACGCGCGCTTTCGCGCCGTCTCCCGGACGTATCAGTACTGGATTTACAACGACCGCGTGCGCTCGCCTCTTTACGCCGGCCGCACCGGCTGGGTGTGGCGCGACTGCGACGACCGGGCGATGGCCGAAGGGGCGAAGGCCCTCCTGGGCGAACACGACTTCACGAGCTTTCGCGCGGCGGAATGCCAGGCGGCGACGCCCGTGCGCACGATTCACGACATTCGCGTGGTGCGGCGGGGCCCTTTGATCGGGATTGAGCTCACCGCAAACGCCTTCCTGCAGCACATGGTGCGCAACATCGTGGGGACGCTCATTTATGTTGGCATCGGACGAGAGCGCCCCGCCTGGGTGGGCGAGGTGCTCGCCGCCAAGAAAAGGGCGCTCGCAGCGCCCACGTTTGATGCGGCGGGTCTCTACTTCATCGGGGCGTCGTACCCGGATTTTCCCGAGGTGCCCGTCCGCGCCGCGGGACCTTATGGTCCAGTGGACTGAGGCTTACCAGCCGCGCTTGCTCGGGTGCACCGGGGGCTTCAGGCGCACGACCGTGGCGCCGGCGCCGCCGTCGCGCTCAAAGGGTTCGGCGAAGGCGACGACTTCGTCAAACTGCTTGAGCCAGCGGCGCACCTTTTCGCGCAGAATCGACTGCCGGTCAGGCGACCCGTTCCCCTTGCCGTGAATGATGCGCACGCAGAGGCGTTCGTTGGCGCGGGACTTCTTGATGAAGTCCACCACGGCTTCGCGAGCTTCTTCCACGAACATGCCGTGCAGATCGAGCTGTCCCATCACGACCCAGCGGCCGCGGCGCAAATCGCGCGGCACGTCGGGGCCGACGTCGGGACGGCGAAACGAGAGGCCGTCCTCGCTTTCCAAAAACTCCGTCGAGTCCGCTTCGTCCGAAAGCGACTCCTCCAACACCGCCGCCTGATCGGCGATCGTCTGGCGTGGAACGGGGGCGGCGGCCGCCTTCTTGTGCGTGGTGCGCTTCACGGCGCCCAGCGGCTCGATGCCCGCTTCCTTCATGGCCGACGCGAAGTCGATGTCACGGTCGTTCACCGTCTTTTTCACCTTCACGCCTTCGGCGGCGCGCACGCCTGTGCGCTGCATCGTGTCCAGAAATTCGCGGGTGCCGCGGGCGATGGACTGCTTCACTTCTTCTTCGCGACGCTTTTCTTCCGTGCGCTCGCGATGCTGCGCCTTGAGCTGCGCAGCGATCGGCTTCAATGCTTCAAATCCATTCATGGGTGTCTCACTTTGATTGTGCTTCCAGCCAGCGCTGGGCGTCGAGGGCTGCCTTGCAGCCCGAAGCGGCGCTCGTCACCGCCTGGCGATAAAGGGGGTCGGCGCAGTCGCCTGCGGCGAAGACGCCGGGAAGGCTCGTGGCCGTGCGGGCGCGCGGATCGGTTTCCGTCACGATGTAGCCTGCTTCCTGCGCGACTTCGGCAAAGGGCGCCGTGTTGGGCGTGTGGCCGATGGCGACGAAAAGCCCGTCCACGGCGAGCGACGCGTCTTCGCCCGTCTCTGCCTGTTTGAGCGCCAGTCCTGTGACGCCCTTGCCGTCCCCCTGCACCTCCGCCACCGTATAGGGCGTGTGCAGGACGATCTTTCCTGCATCAACGGCGCTCATGAGACGGTCCACCATGATGGGTTCGGCGCGGAACGTCGTGCGGCGGTGAATGAGGTGCACGACGGAGGCGATTTCGGAAAGGTAGAGCGCTTCTTCGAGCGCGGCGTTGCCGCCCCCGACCACCGCGACGGGCTTGCCGCGGTAAAAGAAGCCGTCGCACGTGGCGCAGGCGGAGACGCCGCGGCCGCGGTAGCGGGTTTCGCTCTCAAGGCCCAGGTATTTGGCGGATGCGCCCGTGGCGATGATGAGGGCGTCGCATGTGTAGGAGCCCATGTCGCCCTCGAGGCGGATCGGCTTTTCCTTGAGGTGCGCCGTGTGAATGACGTCAAAGACGATCTGCGTCTTGAAGCGCTCGGCCTGCGCAAGCAGGTCGGCCATGAGCTGCTGGCCGTCGATGCCGTCCTTGGCGCCGGGCCAGTTGTCAACGGTGCTCGTCGTCATGAGCTGGCCGCCTTGCTCCATCCCAGTGATGAGCAGGGGCTTCAGGCTGGCGCGGGCGGCGTAGACCGCGGCGGTGTAGCCCGCCGGGCCCGAGCCCAGAATGATGAGGGGCGAGTGAGTGACGTCGGACATGTCGTGTCTCCAAAAAATAGCGGACTGATTATAGGGAGACCGAGGAAGCGGTCAAAGCTCGTGAGAGGGACGGCCGCAAGCCGCGCTAATTCTGACGAAAACCGGATTTTCTAAGGAGTTTTGTGGGCAGTTTTCCTAGGCTTTCGGGCATAATCGCGAGACCAAGCCTGCCCGCTCGGGCAGGCTTATCGGCTTTTTTGACACTGTGAAGGGTAGGAGATTCAGATGCGTCTGACTCGATTCGTGAAAGCGGCGCTCGTCGCCGGCATGGTTTCTGCGGCACTCACCGGGTGTGGCGACAAGAAGGCGGAGGCGCCGCAGACGATCGGCATCGTGCAGCTCGTTGAGCATGACGCGTTGGACGCCGCCAACCGCGGCATCGTCGATGCGTTGAAGGAGCGCGGCGTGAAGATGGAGATCGACCGCCAGAATGCGCAGGCCGACCAGTCCAACCTGCGCAACATCGCGCAGCGCTTCGTCTCCCACAACTACCCCTTGATCTTCGCCATCGCGACGCCGGCGGCGCAGTCAGTGGCAAACGCCACGTCCACGACGCCGATCGTGGCGACGGCCGTGACGGACTTCGCGGTCGCGAAGCTCGTGAAGAGCAACGAAAAGCCGGGCACGAACGTGACGGGCTCGTCGGACATGAATCCCATCGCGGCGCAGACGGAGCTCCTGTTGAAGCTCGTGCCGACCGCGAAGACCGTGGGCACGATCTACAACAGCTCGGAAATCAACTCCCAGCTGCAGGTGGACATTCTCCGCAAGGAGCTTGAGAAGCACGGCGTGGCGCTCGTTGAGGCCACGATTTCGAGCGTGAACGACATTCAGCAGGCCGCCCAGAGCTTGATCGGGAAGGCTGACGTCTTCTACGTGCCCACCGACAACGTTGTCGCGAGCGCCATGCCCACCCTCTACGGCGTGACGAAGTCCGCGAACCTCGCCGTCGTGGCGGGCGAAGCCGGCATGGTGAAGAGCGGCGCCACGGCCACGGTGGCGGTGGACTACTACAACCTGGGCAAGATCGCCGGCAACATGGGCGCCGACATTCTCGAAGGCAAGGCGAAGCCTCAGGACATGCCGATTCGCTATCAGACGGAATTCAACGTCGTGATGAATGAATCCGTGGCGAAGGAGCTCGGCCTCGTGGTGCCCGAAGACATCGCCAAGACCGTGACCTGGGTGAAGTAACGATGCTGGATCTCATTGTTCCCACCGTTTCCCAGGGGCTTTTGTGGGCGCTGATGGCGCTGGGCGTGTACATCACGTTCCGTGTGCTCGACATCGCTGACTTGTCTGTTGAAGGCACGTTCCCGCTGGGAGCGGCCGTCGCCTCCACGGCGCTCACCGCCGGGCTCGGCATCGTGCCCGCCTTTCTGCTCGCCGCGGTGGCGGGCGGCGTCGCCGGCGTCGTGACCGCAGTGCTCACCACAAAGCTCAAGATCCCGGCGCTTCTGTCCGGCATTCTGACGATGATCGGCCTTTACTCCATCAATCTTCACGTGATGGGGAAGGCGAACGTCTCGCTCCTGCGCATCGACACCGTCTTCTCGACGGTGCGCGACTGGGGGCTCACCGACACCATGGCGACCTTCATCGTGGGGCTCGTTGCGGTGGCGCTCGTGGGCGTGGTGATCTACTGGTTCTTCGGCACGGAATTGGGCACGGCAGTGCGCGCCACGGGCTTTAATCCGCAGATGGCACGCGCCCAGGGCATCAACACCGACTCCATGGTGGTGCTGGGGCTTCTCATCAGCAACCTGCTCGTGGGGCTTTCGGGCGCCCTGGTCGCTCAGTCCAACGGCTTTGCCGACGTCGGCATGGGCACGGGCACGATCGTGATCGGCCTGGCGTCCGTCATCATCGGCGAAGTGCTTTTCGGCACGAAGAGCTTCAAGAACTGCCTCATTTCGGTGATTCTCGGCTCCATCGTCTACCGTCTTGTCATCGCCGTCGTGCTTCAGATGGGCATGCCGCCCAATGACCTGAAGCTCTTCACGGCGATCCTCGTGGCGTGCGCGCTCGCGATGCCCATGATGAAGACCAAGATCGCCAAGGCCCGCAACCGCTGATTTCGGAAAGAAGGAACACTCATGCTGGTTATCAAAGATTTGAAGAAGACCTTTTTTCCGGGCAGCGTCAACGAGAAGAAGGCGCTGCAGGGCGTGAACCTCACGTTGAACGACGGCGACTTCGTCACCGTGATCGGCAGCAACGGCGCCGGGAAGTCCACGCTCCTGAACGCCATTGCGGGCGTCTTCCCGGTGGACTCCGGTTCGATTGAAATCGACGGCACGGACGTCACGAAGCTTCCCGAGCACGTGCGCGCCCGCTACATCGGCCGCGTCTTTCAGGACCCGATGAAGGGCACCGCCGCCGGGATGATGATCGAGGAAAACCTCGCCATCGCCGCCCGCCGCGGCAGCCGTCCGGGGCTGGGCTGGAGCTCGAAGCCCGAGCAGACGGCGCAGTTCCGGGAGATGCTGAAGGAAATCGACCTGGGGCTCGAAGACCGGATGACGGCGCACGTGGGGCTGCTTTCGGGCGGCCAGCGCCAGGCGCTCACGCTCCTGATGGCGACGCTCGTACGGCCGAAGCTCCTGCTTCTTGACGAGCACACCGCAGCCCTGGACCCCAAGACCGCGGAAAAGGTGCTCGCCATCACGGACCGCATCGTGAGAAAGGAAAAGCTCACGACCTTCATGATCACGCACAACATGCGCGATGCGCTGCGGTTTGGCAATCGTCTCATCATGATGCACGCCGGCCGTCCGGTCGTGGACGTGGCGGGCGAAGAAAAGGCGAAGCTCACGGTGCCCGATCTGCTCGCTCTCTTTGAAAAGAAGGCGGGATCGACGGACGACATCGGAGACGCGCTGCTGCTTGGGTAAGCGAGCCGAAAAAAGACAGCAAAAACGCCGCATTTCGCGGCGTTTTTGCTGTCCGGCGCTCGGTCGGAATCAGTTCTTCTGGTTGAGAAGCCCCGTTTTCTGCAGGTACTTCCAGACAATCGCCACGAAGACGGGGCCCGCGGCCGCGGCGGCGACGCCAAGAAGCAGGATCATGGAGAGGTTGTTCTTCACGACGGGAATGTTGCCGAAGAGGTAGCCGATGCCGATGATGAGCACGGCCCAGAGGACGGCGCCGAGGCCGCTGAAAAGCTCAAAGCGCGCCATCGGCATCTTCGCCGCGCCCGCAACGAGGGGCGCGAAGGCGCGCACGATCGGCACGAAGCGGGCGAGAACGATCGTCTTGCCGCCGTGCTTTTCATAAAAGACCTGCGTCTTGGAAAGCTTTTCCGCGTCGATCCACTTCACTGAGCCGTCGTAGATGCGGTTGCCGAGCCAGCGGCCGGTGCGGTAGCCCGTGGTGTTCCCCAGACACGCGCCCAGGATGACGGCGAGCATGAGGCCCCAGGGGCTCACAGTGCCCGCGGCGGCGACGGTGCCCGAAACAAAGAGCAGCGAATCCCCCGGCAGGAAGGAGCAGACGACGCAGCCCGTTTCAAAGAAGAAGATGAGGAACATCACGGCGTAGACGAGCCAGCCGTAGTCCGTCGCCAGCGTCACGAGAAAGTGGTCGGCGTTGGTGAAGAGTTCGGTGATGAGGGAAAGAAAATCCATGACGATCGCCTGAAGTGAGCGAAGAAATCTCGGCATCATAACGGAAGCCCGTCCGTATAATCGATTCATCGTTACTGAGAAGTGTTGCCATGTCTTACGAATTGCCGGAGCGCCGGCCCATTCATGCCCTGTCCGACCAGCTCATCAGCCAGATTGCGGCGGGCGAAGTCATTGACCGTCCGGCCTCCGTCGTGAAGGAGCTTGTGGAAAACGCCGTGGATGCGGGCGCCCGCCGCATCGAGGTGCGGCTGCGCGAGGGGGGCGTCAAGGAGCTCACCGTCGCGGACGACGGCTGCGGAATTCCCGCGGAGGAACTGAAGCTCGCGCTCACCCGGCACGCGACGAGCAAGATCGGCACGCTGCTTGATTTGGAGAAGGTGGCGAGCTATGGGTTCCGCGGCGAAGCGCTCGCCAGCATCGCCTCCGTGGCGGACGTCACGGTGACGAGCCGCACGGCGGACGCGGAGTCAGCCTCGGCCATTCATCCTGACGGCCACGTGGGGCCCGCAGCAGGCAATCTTGGCACCACCGTGAAGGTGGAGGACCTCTTTTACAAGACCCCTGCGCGGCGCAAGTTCCTCAAGGTGGAGCGCACGGAGACGGCGCATGTGAAGGAGCAGCTGCAGCGCATGGCGCTTGCAAGCCCCGACATTGACCTGCGGCTGGTGGTGGATGGCTCGCCCGTGCTCACGCTGCCTGCGCAGCCCGCCGACGAGCGCGTCTTTGCGGTGATGCCCGAGGGATTCAAGGACGCCTGCCGCGGCGTGCTCTCGGAAAACGACGCGATGCGGATCACGGGGTTCACGGGGCTGCCGACAGCGGCGAAAGCGCGGGCGACGGCGCAGTATTTCTTTGTGAACGGCCGCTTCGTGCGCGACAAGGTGCTGCAGCACGCGGTGCGCGCGGCGTACGCCGACGTGCTTCACGGGGCGATGCAGCCGCTTTTTTGCCTGATGCTTGACATTGATCCGCAGCTCGTGGACGTCAACGTGCATCCGCAGAAGTCGGAAGTGCGCTTTCGCGACAGCGGCTCGGTGCATCGCTTCATCACGCATGCCATTCAGGATGCGCTCGCGGCGGGCGGCGGCTCGGAAGAAAACGCGGGCGTCGAGCCCCCGCCGTCCGCAGAAGACGGAACGGTCGTAAAGGAGCCCACGGGGCGCGAAGTGCTGCAGTCGCGGCGCTTCGGCGGCTCGGCCTCGGGGCGCCCCGCGCCGCTCACGCAGGAGCAGTGGATGGCGCTCTACGGCCGGCACGAGACGACCTCGAACGATCGCGACGACAAGGCCGCCGAGCGCAGCGCGTCGGACACGGACTTTTCGCTGCAGCCCCAGCGGGGGTCGGCGTCGCAACCCAAGCCTGCGGCGCCGATGTGGACGGATTCGCTCGCGCAAGGCGAGGCGGAGTTCCCTGAGGTGAAGGAGACGGCGCCTTTGGGGCGCGCGCTTGCGCAGCTGGCGGGCATCTACATCCTTGCTGAAAACGAGGACGGCTTGCTCATTGTGGACATGCATGCTGCGCACGAGCGCATCAACTACGAGCGCCTGAAGCGCGC
>CAVJUB010000007.1:0-48715 GCA_963652545.1 Hallella faecis
AATTTCGGAAAGGCGATTTTGTCGTTGACCGCCGAGGTGTCAGCGCCGGGGGCGACGGTCGGTGTCACGCAGCGGATGCCGGCGAGCTCCGAGAGAAAGTCCAGATGCCACAGGCTGCGGCGGAATTCGCCGTCCGTGACGACACGGAGGCCGTTGGCCTGCTGCTGGGCGATGAGGTTTCGGACGGCTTCGTCTTCTGCGGCGGTGAGCTCTGCCTTTGTGATGAGGCCGGAGGCGAAGCGAAGACGCGCCTCCTTCAGGGCGGCGGGACGAAGAAAGCTGCCGACGTGGTCGGCGCGATAAGGAGGATTAACCTGAGCCATGATGGGCTTCCTTGTTGAAGTGAATGGAAGGCTCATTGTGTAGGACTTTGATGGATTTGTCGCTGGCAATACCTCAATGATTGGCGAATGAACGACCTATGAAATAAAACAATAGTGCCGATAGATTTTAAACTATGTATTTCTATTGTTTGCTTCTGAGGAATCAATCGCGCCAATGAAAAGAGCCCGGTTTCCCGGGCTCTGGCTGAAGGCTGTGGTTGGCGGCTTTTATGCGCCAGCCCAGACTTCCTTCGCGATCTCCACCGTGAGGCGGATCTTCGCCCACTGGGCGTCTTCCGGAAGGATGTTGCCTTCTTCCGTGGAGGAGAATCCGCACTGCGGCGACAGCGCGAGCTGCTCGAGCGGCACGTACTTCGCGGCTTCAGCGATGCGGGCCTTCACGGCTTCCTTCGCTTCCAGATCGGCGAACTTCGAGGTGATGAGGCCGAGCACCACGGTCTGGTTCTTGATGTGGCGCAGGGGCTCGAACCCGCCCGAGCGGTCGGAGTCGTATTCGAGGAAGAAGCCGTCGATGTTGCAGTTTGCGAAGAGAATCTCGGACACGGGTTCGTAGCCGCCGGAGCTGAACCACGTGGAGCGGAAGTTGCCGCGGCAGATGTGCATCGTCACGGTCATGTCCGCCGGCTTCTTTTCGAGGATCTTGTTGAGGCACTTCACATAGAGGCGGCCGACGTGATCGACGTCGATGCCGCGGTCGGCGTAGGCCTTGCGCTTTTCTTCCGAGCAGAACTCGCCCCAGCTCGTGTCGTCGAACTGCAGGTAGCGGCAGCCGTGCTCGTAGAAGGTGAGCATCGCGTCCGTCCAGCACTGCGCGATGTCGTCGATCAACAGGTCTTCATTGTCCTTGTAGCGCTCGATCGGCTGATAGTTTGTGCAGCGCACGCAGCAGATGAGGTGCAGCATCGAGGGCGACGGGATCGTCTGCTTCACGGGCGAGCCGCCGGCGACTTCCTTGAGGAAGTCAAAGTGCGCGAGGAAGGAATGATCCTTCGGGAAGGCGATCTTGTCGGCGATGACGATCGTCTCGGCGTTGGGCTGGTGGCCCTTGAACTGCACGGACCAGGCCTGCGCCTTCACGTGCTGGATGCCGGTGAGTTCGGCGAGGAAGTCCAGATGCCACATGTGGCGGCGGAATTCGCCGTCCGTGACGGCGATGAGGCCGTTCGCCTTTTCCTTGGCGACGAGGTCGCGGATCGCTTCGTTTTCAACGGCGGTGAGCTCATCCTTCGTGATGAGGCCGGCCGCAAAGCGAAGGCGGGCTTCCTTCACCGCTTCGGGACGCAGGAAGCTGCCGACGATGTCGGCGCGATAGGGGGGATTCACATGGGCCATGACAGGACTTCCACAGTAAGTTGTTGATGGGGGCATTGTGACAGGCGGCGCGCCGTTTGTCGCAGGTAATACCGCAACGAAAGCTTAGGAAAAGACGCGGGAGGCGCCGGAAGCGAGGACGGCGGCCGCGGTCCAGACGACCACGATCGACGCAAGAAAGAGCGACGCGGCGGCGACGCCCGAGGCGCCGAAGAGAAGGCCGAACACCCAGGGACCGAGGCCGGCCAAGAGGTAGCCCATGCCTTGCGCCGCCGAGGAAAGCGCCATCATCGCGGCGGGATTCGGGCTCTTTTGTGAAATGACGATGAGCGCCACGCTGAACATGAGGCCTTGCGGAGCGCCCGCGAGGACGCAGCCCGCCCAGGCCCAGACGCCGCCCGCAAGCCACAGGGCGATGCCCGAGAGAAAGAGGGCGCCGAGAAGGAGCGCCGCGGTTCGGAGGTGTCGGCAAAGGCGCAGGAATTCGTCCGTGACGAGGCTGGCGAAGAAGCCGGCTGCGAGAAAGACGCCTGCGGCGGTGCCGGACTGCGAGGACGTGAAGTCCGAAGTCACGGCGAGCAGCGTCGGCAGCCAGGCGCCCACGGTGTAGACAGTGAGCGACTGCATGCCCATCGTCAGAATGACAGGCCAGGCGGCGGGACGGAAAAGGAGCCGCAGCGCGTCCGTGAGACGCCCGCTTTTGGATTCCAGTCCTCGGGCGGGCGAAGCAAGAAGCCACAGAACAAGCGCCAGCGCGCCTAGTGCCGACCAGAGGGCAAAAGGCGGAGTGACTGAATCGGTGGCGGCGGCAAGTGGCGCCGCGGACCACGCGCCGATGGCGCCCGATACGCTGATGACCGCCGTGAAGACGCCCATCACGCGGTTGAGGTGTTCAGGAAAGCGCGCCCGCAGCACGACGGGCATCGAGACGTTGAGAAGCGCAATGCCCGCGCCCACGGCGACCGTGCCGGCGTAGAGCAGCGGCGCGGCGTCGGAAAGCCGCAGAAGGCTGCCGGCGAAAACGGCCGCGAGCGCCGCGGCGAGCGCGGTGTTGACGGAGCCCGCGGCGCGGGAAAGCGGATGCGCCGCAAAAGAGAAGAGGCCGAACGCGGCGATGGGCAGCGCCGTGAGGACGCCGAAGGCGGCGTAGCCGAGTGAAAACTCCCGCATCACGAGGTCAGCGACGGGGCCCACGCAGGTGACGGGGCCGCGCATCATGAGCACGGCCGCGAGCAGCGAAAGGCCCAGCAGGACGCGGGAGGCGGGCACGGTCAGTATTGCGCGAACATCGCCGCGGCTTCCGCGGGATCCTGCGTCACCGTGAGAATGAGCTGCAAAAGAATTCGCGCCTTCTGCGGGGACAGGGTGCCTGCGGGGATGAAGCCCGCCTTCTGCCACTTTGCGAGACCGTTAGTGACGCACCCCGAGCCGAGGCGCGACGCGCGCACGACGAGCAGGCCTTTTTCCGCGGCGTCAAAGAGCCACGGCTCGGCCGATTCGTGAATGGAGCCGTTTCCGGTGCCGGCGTGCACGATGCCCTTGGCGCCTGCGGCGATCGAGGCGCGAATGAGAACGCCGTCATCGTCGGCATGGCTTGTGACGATGTCAACGCGCGGCAGCGCCGCCTTCGGAATCGAAAAGAGCGTCTGCGTCGTGTGCTTTTTGACGGGCGCCTGCATGAAGTCGATCCGATCGCCGGCGATGAGGCCCAGACAGCCGTAGTCAAAGCTGCCGAAGGCGTCGCAGTTCGTGGGATGGACTTTCCCCGCGGTGCGGGCGCTATAGATGCGGTCGTTCATGACGATGAGAACGCCTTTGCCGGCTGCTTCCGGATCCGCGGCGACGCGCACCGCGTCGTAGAGATTGAAGGGACCGTCGGCGCTCAGAGCTGACGCCGGACGCATGGCGCCCGTCATCACGACGGGCTTTTCGGTCTTCACGACGAGGTGCAGAAAGAATCCCGTCTCCTCCATTGTGTCCGTGCCGTGGGTGACCACAAAGCCCGCCACTTCGGGGTCGGAGGCAAGCGCCTCGATGCGCTCGGCCAGCCGCACCCAGATGGAGGACGTCATCGAGCTTGAGTCGATGTTGCTGATCTGCTCCACGGACACGCGGGCGACGTCCTGCAAGGCGGGCACGGCGTCCACGAGGTCCGAGACCTTCACTTTGTCGATGGAGTAGCCCGTCACCTGCTGGGCGCTCGCGCCCGAGCTCACGATCGTGCCGCCGGTGGCGAAGATGACAACCTTGGGAAGCTGAGACATGAGAGAGGCCTCTTTAGAAAAAAGTCAGTCGTTGATGCCGCCCGGAATGTAGGGCTTCACGCCCAGCTCGGCGGCCTTGCGGGTGAGGGAGACGAAGGCTTCGAGCGGAAGCTTTTCGGCGCGCTCCTGCGGATTGACGCCGGCGGCGCGAATGTCTTCTTCGGTCATGAGAACGGAGAGGGCGTTGCGAAGCGTCTTGCGGCGCTGCGCGAAGGCGTTGGCGACGACGGAGGAAAAGAGCGTGAAGTCCACCTGCGGCACGTCTTCGGGCTTGCGCGGGATCATGCGCACGACGGAGCTCACCACCTTCGGCGCCGGCGTGAAGGCGCCGGGCGGCACGTCAAAGAGCTTGTGCATCTTGTAGCGCCACTGCAGCATCACGGAAAGACGGCCGTAGGTCTTCGTGCCGGGCTCGGCCGTCATGCGGTCCACGACTTCGCGCTGCAGCATGAAGTGCTGGTCGATCACGACGTCCGCGGCTTCCATGAGGTGAAAGAGCAGGGGCGAGGAGATGTTGTAGGGGAGGTTGCCGACGACGCGAAGGCGCTCGCTCCCGGCGACCTCACGCCAGTCAAGCGTCAGGGCGTCGGCTTCGATGAGCGTGAGCTGCTCTTCGGTGAACTGGGTGCGCAGCCAGCCCGCGAGATCGCGGTCGATTTCCACGGCGCGCACGTGCTTCGCGCCCGCAATGAGCTCTCGGGTGAGAGCGGCCTGTCCCGGGCCGATCTCGACCACGGCCTGGCCGGGCTCGGCGTCGACGGCCTGAGCGATGCGGCCGATCCAGTATTCGTCCTTCAAGAAATTCTGGCCGAAGCGTTTTCTGGCCTTGTGGCCTTCCATCATCTGCATGGGTGGTTTCCGAAGCCCGACGGGCAAAAGAAGTTAAAGAAGGTGCGCGCGATGCGCCATGCGCCGCGCGAGAACGAGCGCCGCCGTCATGGACCCCGAGTCCGCTCGGCCCGTGCCTGCGATGTCAAGCGCCGTGCCGTGATCCACCGACGTGCGGATCCAGGGAAGTCCCAGCGTTACGTTGACGCCGTGGCCGAACCCTTCGCGTTTTAAAACCGGCAGCCCCTGGTCGTGGTACATGCAGAGGATGGCGTCGTACTGGCGCTCGTGCTCGCGCACGAAGATCGTGTCCGCGGGCCACGGGCCGGTGACGGCGATGCCCCGGGCCTTGGCCCGCGCAAGCGCCGGCTCGATCACGTCGATCTCCTCGCGCCCCATGTGGCCTTGTTCGCCTGCGTGGGGATTGAGCCCCGTGACGGCGATTTTGGGCTGAGCCAGTCCGTAGAAGGTCTGCAGGGCGCGGTGCAGGATGTCAATCGTTTCGTCAAGCCGCTCGCCCGTGATTGCGGCGGAGAGCGCGGCGATCGGCAGGTGCGTCGTCACGAGCGGCACCTTGAGCGCGTCGTCTTCGGCGCTTGAGACGAGCATCATCACGACGCGCTTCACGCCGCTGCGGTCGGCGAAGAATTCGGTGTGGCCTGTGAAGTCGAGGCCGGCGTCGCAGAGGATGCTCTTTTGCACGGGCGCCGTCGCCACGGCGGCGAAGTCCCCGGCGAGCGCGCCGTCGCAGGCGGCTTCGAGCATCTTGACGACATAAGGGGCGTTGCGGACGTCAAGGCGTCCGGGAACGACGGGCGCCGCGGTCGCGATGTCGAGAATCGACACGTGGCCGGGCAGCTCGGCCGGGAGCCCCAGCTTCTCGGCGGTTGACGCAAGCAGCGTCCGATCGCCGATCAGAACGAGCGGAAAGTCCGCTTCAAAAGCCGCCTTCAGGGCGACCTCGGGGCCGATGCCGGCGGGTTCGCCCGTGGTGATCGCAATCGGTTTTTCACGCATGGCTCAGCGCCTTAAAGATTTTCGCGGCGGATTTCCACGTAAGCCTGGTCATGAAGCTCGCGCTGCCAGGTGGCGACGGCTTCGGTGAGCTTCTTTTCGCGAAGCGTCTGCTGCGCCGCTAGACGCGAGCGCTTTGCGTCCGCCTTCTGCACGCGGCGGTCCAGGACCTGAATGAGGTGGTAGCCGTACTGCGTGCGCACTGGATCTGAAATTTCGTTGGGCTGCAGGCGCTTCATCGCGTCTTCAAACGCAGGGACCGTGTCGCCCGCCTGCAGCCAACCCAGATCGCCGCCGCGCGTGGCGGACGGGTCCGAGGAGTTGAGGCGAGCGTAGGTGGCGAAGTCGCCTTCGCCCTTTTCGATCTTGTGCTTGATGTCGTTCAGGCGGCGGATCACCTGGTCTTCCGGCATGAGGTCGGAGACGAACATCAGGATGTGGCGCACGTGGGTCTGTTCGACCGGGGCGCCGGCGAGCTTCGCTTCGACGCCGTTGCGCTGCTCCACGAGCTTCAGGACGTGCAGCGCGCCGTCGGTGGCGGTCTGCGTCACGTAGCCGGGCTTGAGATGGTCCTTGATGGCCTTCCAGTAGACGGAGGGGAGGCGCGTTGAGTCGCGCCAGCCGAGGTCGCCCCCTTCGAGGGCGTCCGGCGCCTTGGAGTAGGCGGCGGCGAGCTTGCCGAAGTCTTCGCCCTTCTTCGCGCGGGCGACGAGGTCGTCGGCGGTGTCGCGGGCGGCGCGTTCAGAGGCGTCGTCCGTGTAGGGGATGAGGATGTGCTCCACGCGGTACTCCGTCGTGTCGCTGCCGGTGAAGCCCGCCTGCTCGGCGAGATAGGCGTCGACTTCACTCTCCGGAATGTTGATCTTCGAATCCACTTCGCGCTCGCGCAGGCGCTGCTGCGTGATTTCCTCGCGGATCTGGCTGCGGAACTGGCTCCAGGCGACGCCCTCCTCGCGGAGGCGGTCGCGGAGCTCGTCCGTGGTCATCTGGTTGTTGTGCGCGATCTGTTCGATCGACGCCGTCACCATCTGCTCGTCGATGCGGATGCCCACTTCCTTGGCGCGCTGCTGCATCGCCTTTTCGGTGATGAGGCGGTCGAGAACCTGGGCGCGCAGCTGCGGCATGGGCGGCAGTTCGATGTTCTGGCGGCGCAGGTTGATCGCCACCTGATGCACGCGGTTCTGCAGCTCGAATTCCGTGATGACGTCGTTGTTCACCACGGCGATGATGCGGTCAAGCGGCACGACGGCTTCGTTGGGCGCCTGAGCGGCGTCAGCCGGCGCTTCGGGCGCGGTCTGAGCCTGCGCCGAGCCGACGGCGAGAAGAACGGCCGCGGCGGTCGCGGTGAGGAAATTACTGATAGTAGTCATAGGTTCCGTAGGTGGAGGGAGTGGGCGTCTGGGTCTGGTAGCCGCGGATGCTGCGCTGCAGCGTTTCGAGCGGGCTCGATCCGACGCTGCCGAGTCCGGTGAGTTCAACCTGGAAGAAGAACGTCGTGTTGTACTTGAATTCCTGCTGGCCCTTGTCGTTGGTGTAGTCGTCAAGGTAGCGCTGCGCGACGAGGCGGGCCGTCCAGCAGTCGGAGCGGTGCTCAAACCCAAGGAGCGCGTCCACGAAGCGATGCTTGTCAAGCGCGTAGTTCTGGCGCGCGAGGACGTACCAGCGGTCCGAAAGCGGCCACTGCACCGAGAAGTCGATCTGGCGCAGGTACTTGTCTTCGTCGTAGCCCCAGTACTTGCTGTTGCCGGGGTACGTGAGCTGGTTGTAGGTGGCGCGGTTGTAGCGGTAGTAGAGGCCCATGACGCTCATGGGCTTCGGTTGCCAGCGGATGCCTGCGTTCGCCTTCTCCCAGGACTTGCGGTCGTAGGAGTACTGCGCGTAGGTGCTTGCGGAGAGCGAGCGCGTGAGGCGCGTCGCCACGCTGCCCATCAGGTCGCCGCGCTGATCGTTCAGCTCATGGCGCAGACCGTCCAGACCCACGCGCTGGTCGTTGAAGTAGTAGCGCTGGCCGACTTCCGCGCGCACCCATTCGATGCCGGTGTCGGAATCAAGGAAGCGCGTCGTGAGGGCGCCGGAAATCTGGTTCGTCTCGCTCACGCGGTCATAGCCCGCGAATTCGTTCGCCTGAAAGAGCTGGCCGAAGCTCACGTCCTGCGCGCTCGAGTCAAAGAGCGGAATGGCGTCCTGATGCTTGCGGTACGGGATGTAGGCGTAGAAGAGCCTCGGCTCGAGCGTCTGGATGGTGTCGCGGCCGAACGCCGAGAGGTTCCGTTCGAAGATGAGGCCCGCGTCCGCCGAGAAGATCGGCGTCGTGCGCGTGAGGCTCGTGTCGTTGTCCTTTGAGCGATAGCTGTGGTCAAGCGAATAGTGCGTGGCGATCAGCTCGGTCTTCGGCGTGAAGAACCAGCCCGGACCCGACAAGGGGTAGCTGATCTGCTGGTGCGCGACGTAGCGCTCGCCGTTGGTCTTCCAGAGGTAGTTTTTCTTCGTGCCCACGGCATGGCGGTAGCGCGTCGCTTCCAAGTGAGTGGAAAGCTCGAGCCCGCCGAGGTCGGCGACGTAGGCGTTCCAGTTCACCTGCGGCTCGCGCTCGTAGGGGCGGGACGTGTCGGAAATCTTTCGGAGGGCCTGGTGCTTGTCAACGCGCACCGACGAATTCCAGTACTTCTGGCCGTAGGTGACCCAGTAGTCCTGCGCGATGATGTTGTCGCTCGAGGTGCGGATGTCGCTGGCGAAGTCGTCGATGTAGTCCCGGTCGCTCACGCGGTTGTAGTTGACGCCGTAGCCGAAGCCGTTCCAGGCGCCCGACACGTTCGCTTTCAGAGCGAAGCGGTCGTCGTCATAGCGGCGGTCGTGCGGCATGTAGTCCGCGACGAGGGTGCCTTCAAGGTGAGACCACTTGAAGCGGCCTTCGTTTCCGAGCATGACGCCGCGCTTTGAGACGACGCGCGGCGTCAGGGTGTAGTCGTAGTTGGGCGCGATGTTGAAGTAGTAGGGCAGCGCAATTTCCGTGCCCTTTTCGGAGCTCCAGCCCAGCGTCGGCGTGAGAAAGCCCGACTTTCGCTCATTGCCCAGCGGGAAGGTGAACCAGGGCGAGCCCATCACGGGAACGCCGCCCGCCACCTTGAGAACAGCGCCCGTGCCGTAGCCTTCCTGATCGTACTGGTCGAGCGTGAGCTCGTTCATCTCGATCCACCAGCTCTTGTCGCCTTCGGGGCAGGTGGTGAAGAAGACGTCGGAAAGCTCGGTGATGCCGTCGTTCTTGAGGCAGACTTCCTTCGCCTTGCCGCGCAGCTTGCGGGGCGCGTACTCGTAGTCCGCGTCCTTGGCTTCGCCCGTCTTTTCGTCAAGCTTGTAGGAGAGGCTCGGCGCCTTCACCGTCGTGCCGTCGCGCGAGACGAGGGCGTTGCCTTCGGCGGTGACGACGTCCGTCTCCTGCGTGTAGGTCATTTTGTCCGCCTTCACCCGCTCGCCTGTGCGGCGGATTTCTGCGTCGCCCGTGAGGACGAGCACCGTTTCGGGCGATCCTTCGATCACTTCGGCGGAGACGAGGCTGGCGCCTTCCGGAAGCTCAGCGTCCGTCGTGAGGCGGGACACGAGTTCGTCGGGAAGCTTTTCCCCCGCGTCGATCTGGGCGGCGGCGGGGAATGCGGAGAGGGCGCAGAGAACAGCGCCCGCAAGGCGCGTGATCTGCGGACACTGAGATTTCCGTAGCATAAGGCTGTATAGTGAAAGGTACCAATCCTGCGATTATAGGGAAGGCCGGGCTCGGCTTTTCGAAGAATCCGCCGGGACGGCAAATGATAGAAAAGAAAAATGACGCAGACTACACACCCTGAAGACGCTCGGAAGGCGGCCGCGGCCGCCTGGCTTCGCACCTTGGACGGCCGCTACGGCCTTGAAGTGGAAACGCTGGCGCCCGCCTCGAGCGACGCGGGCTTTCGGCGCTATTTCCGCGTGAACGCCGCGGACGGCAAGACCTACATCGTCATGGACGCGCCGGTGGACAAGGTGGACTCCGAGCCGTTTGTGCGCATCGATGCGCTGATGACGGAGATCGGGCTCAACGTGCCCGTGATTTAC
This sequence comes from Hallella faecis, assembly GCA_963652545.1. Taxonomy (GTDB): domain Bacteria; phylum Pseudomonadota; class Gammaproteobacteria; order Burkholderiales; family Burkholderiaceae_F; genus Duodenibacillus. Next base: position 9,845 of record CAVJUB010000007.1, read on the forward strand.
GCAAAGGACCTCGCGCAGGGCTTCATGCTCTTGAGCGACCTGGGGCGGCAGACTTACCTTGACGTCTTGAACGAAGAGAACGCCGCCCGGCTTTTTGACCTGGCGACGACGGAGCTTGTGAAGTGGCAGGCGGCCTCCCGCCCCGGCGTGCTTCCTGAGTACGATCACGCGGTGCTCGCGCGCGAGCTGGGGCTTTTCCCCGAGTGGTACGTGGCGCGCCATCGCGGCTTCAAGCTCTCGGAAAAGCAGCTCGCCGTCGTGAACACGGTCTTTGAGCGCATCATGGCGAACAACCTCGCCGAGTCGAAGGTCTTCGTGCACCGCGACTTCATGCCCCGCAACCTCATGGTGACGGACGGGGCGCCGGGCATTCTGGACTTCCAGGACGCGCTCTACGGCCCCGTGAGCTACGACATCGCAAGCCTCATGCGCGACGCCTTCGTGAGCTGGGGCGAGGAGTTCGTGCTGGACATTTCGATTCGCTACTGGGACAAGGCGCGCAAGGCGGGCATCCCGGTTCCGAAGGACTTCGGCGAATTCTGGAAGAACATCGAGTGGATGGGCCTGCAGCGCCACCTGAAGGTGCTGGGCATCTTCGCGCGCATCAATTATCGCGACGGCAAGCCCAAGTACCTCGCGGACACGCCGCGCTTCATTCACTACGTGCGCCAGACGGCGAACCGCTACGACGAATTGAAGGCGATCAACTGGCTTCTTGACTGCTTTGAGGATTCCTCGACGCAGGAAGCCTACTTCTAAGAGGCGCGGATCAGCATGAAGGCGCTTCTTCTCGCGGCCGGGCGCGGCAAGCGCCTGCGGCCGCTCACCGATATGTGCCCGAAGCCCCTCCTTCCCGTTGGAAGCCGCCGGCTCTGGGACTGGCAGCTCGCAAGCCTCAAGCGGGCGGGCGTGACGGAGGTGGTGGCGAACACCGCGCATCTCGCGGACGCCTTTGAATCGATGCCCGCCGAGTATGCCCCGCGCGGCGTGACGATCACCTTGAGCCGCGAGGGATCTGTAGATACGGACGCTTTGGAGAGCCTCGGGGGCGTCGTGAAGGCGCTGCCGTTGTTGACCGACGGCAAGGCGCCTTTTCTCATCGCCGCGGGCGACGTGGTGCACGACTTTCCGTGGGAGACGCTTCTCAAGGAAGCGCCGGCGGTGGAGGCGGGCGACTGGGACGCCGTGATGGTGGCGGTGCCCAATCCCGCTTATCACCCAGAGGGCGACTTGGACATTGCGGCCGACGGCGCCGTGGTGCCGGGAAAGGGGCCCTACACCTACGGCTGCCTCATGATCGTGGCGCCTCGAATATTTGCCGGACTCAAGCCCGAATTTGCCAAGCTCTTTCCGTGGCTCTGGCAGAACGCTCGCGTGAAGGGCGTCGTTTGGAATGGCTTCTGGGCCAACGTGGGGGATCCCACGGAGCTCGCTCGCCTGTGCGCCAATCGGAAGGCGCCGGCGCTTTTGGACAATTTGTATGACGCTGACGGAACGCATTGAGCGATTCAAGGCGCTCGCGGGCGTGCGCCGGCCTGTGATGAACGCGCCGATGGCGGACATTGCGGGGCCGGAGCTGGCGGCCGCGGTGTCTGAGGCGGGCGGACTGGGGGTGCTCGCCGCCGATTTCATGACGGGGAATGACATCCGAGAGGCGGTGGCGGAAATACGCCGCCGGACGAAGAAGCCCTTTGCCGTGCACATTCGGGCCGAGGTGCTGCGGCCGACGGATGACGCTGAGGTGGATCGCATCAACGAAGCGCTTGCGGACCTCAAGGACGAGCTGGGCTGTGAAGCTCGCGCGACGCTGCCTGACATCGAGGAGCAGATTGACGCTGTCATCGAGACGAAGACGCCCGTGGTCTACGTTTCGTTCGGGGGCTTGCGCGAAAGCCAGTCGGAGCGGCTTGCCGCCGCGGGCGTGCGCATGATCGCCGCCGCCACCTGTCTGCGGGAAGTGAAGGTGATGCGAAGCGCCGACGCGGACGCTGTGGTGGTGCAGGGTGTTGAAGCGGGCGGTCCGCGCCTTAATTTTGAAGTCTCGGACGCTGAGGCGCAGGTGGGGCTTTTGAGCCTCATCGGTCCCGCGGACCGGGCGACGGGGCTCCCCGTCATTGCGTCGGGCGGCATCGCCACGGGTGCGCAGGCTGCGGCGGCCTTCGTGGCCGGCGCCTCCGCGGTGGAATTGGGAACAGCCTTCTTGAGAACGATCGAGAGCCGGGCGCATCCAGCGCACAAGGCGGCGCTCGCGTTTCTCACCGACACCGGACCGCAGTGGGATCGAACCGGCTCGGGACGCTTGACGCGCGGCATCGTGAGCGGCTTGACGGAGGCGCTGCAAGGCGCTGAAATTGAGGCCGCGCCGTACCCCGAAATGTGGACGGCGATGCGCCCGGTGCAGCTCGCGGCCCTGCGGGACGGCCGGGATGATTTGATGGAAGCAGCCTGCGGCCAGGGAGCGCCTCTCGCCAGAGAAGGTTCGGCCGCGGACGTTGTCGAGCGGCTCGTGCAGGAGTGCGCGGCCGCGGGTGTTTCTCTGTAGGGAGTGGAGAAGATGACGGCAGCCTTGATCGTAGTGGACGTGCAGAACGATTTTCTTCCGGGCGGCGCGCTGGCGGTGCCGAAAGGCGACGAGGTGATCGATCCCGTGAATCAGCTGATGCCGCGGTTTTCGACCGTCGTGCTGACGGCGGACTGGCATCCGGCGGATCACTCGAGCTTTGCTTCGCAGTATGAAGGAAAGAGGCCTTACGAGACGGTGGAGCGCCCCTACGGCACGCAGGTGCTCTGGCCGGATCACTGCGTGGCGGGATCCCGCGGCGCGGCTTTTTCGCCTGATCTCTATGAGGACCTGGCGCACGCCGTCATTCGCAAGGGGACGGACTGGCAGTGCGACAGCTATTCGGGCTTCATGGCCGCCGATCGAAAGACGCCGACGGGGCTCGCGGGCTACCTCAAGAGCCGCGGCGTGACGGAGGTGTTCGTCTGCGGGCTGGCGCTTGACTTCTGCGTGGCTTGGACGGCGCAGGACGCCGTGGCGGCGGGCTTCAAGACAACGCTTGTGGAGGACGCCTGCCGGGCGATCGATGTGAACGGGTCGCTCGCGGCGGCGATGGATTCGATGCGGGCGGCCGGCGTGAGAATTGTTCAGTCGGCTGACGTGCCGGAGATTCTTAGGCAGAGCGGCCGGTAGGCTTGGGACGGAGCGGCCGGAGCGTTGTTAAAGTCGATAACGAATGGAGCGGCTGCCGCCCTCTCGTTTGATGAGGCCGGCTTTCGTCATCTCGCTTAAAAGGTTGATGGTGACGGTTTGCGAGAGGCCCAGGTCAGTTTGAATGGCCTGTCGTGAGGAAGTTCCTCGGGTTGCCAGATAGGTGACGATGTCCTTGTATTCCGGTTTTTCGAAGCAGGCGTCGGCGGCGAGCCGCGGCAGACGGATGGTGAAGGAATTGGTGTTCACGCGCAGCAGGTCGGTGATCTGTAGCTGGCGGTAAAAGACGCGAGTGCGAGCAAAGCCGCTGCCGTAGTTTTCCATCAAATGCACGGTCTGCAACAGGCGGGCCAGTTCTGGATTGCGGCATTCGGTTGCCATGAGATCGGCGATGTCTTCAACGCTGAGGCTGGACATGAGACCGCCGAAGAATTTCATTTCGATGCAGGTCGGCGTGATGTGAATGAGGCTGGGCGGCGGCAGGCTGTAGTCGCGGTGCGCGATCATGTTGACGAGTGCCTCGAGAATGACGCGCGGATCAATGAGGTAGTGATCAATGCGTTCAGCACGGCCGATGCTTGGCTTCTCCGTCCAGCTGTAATTGGTGCGGGCGATGAATTGCGTGGCCTCATCATAAAGTTTGAAAATAGAGCCAGTGACGCGAGCGGAGTCGGCCATGATGAGCTTGTCGTTGTCCCGAAAATTGACCATCACGACGGCGGCGGGACTTTGGTCGGAGCAGAGCCAGGCGAGGTTGGTGTAAGCGCTGCGCTTGCGATCCCAGAAGCCGTAGGTGGCGTTTAGCTTGGGATCGAACTCCACGCCGCGTTCGCGGCAAAACGCCAGACAGTCATTGAAGGTGAGATCTTGTTCAAAGGCAATGCGGCGTTCATAAGGCACAGGATTGTTTTCGCGGACCATGCGGGCGACGTCGTCAATGGAGGCCGGACCGCTGGTATTTCCGCAGCGGATGTAAACGCCTGACGAAGTTTTTGGATCAAGGCAATAGGGCTTCATGGCGCCCTCGTCCACGTGAACCCGCAGGATGGTTTTGCCGCTGACGGTGAGCCGTTGCGTGGTGACAAAGCTCACGAGTGACGGCGAAATCGCATCTCGAATCGTGGAGGCAAGCTTTTCTTCCAATGGACTCGCGTCACTTACGCCGATGACCGTGCCGTCGTCATCTACGCCGATATAGAGATCACCGCCTGCGGTGTTGGCAAAGGCGACGAGCGTTTTCTTGATGGGTTCGCCGTCCTTCTTCTCGTTCCATTCTCTCTTGAATTCAACGGTCAATGATTCTTCTATTGGAATAACGCACACGGCATCGCCTCCGTTGGTGAGGATATTCTCACGCGTATTCTAACGCAAAAGCATGCTTTTCTAACATTCGTTGCGTTAGAATGGTAGAAAAGCGCTGCTGTCTTGTGCTTAATCTTTGAGCACGGCGAGCGGACTTGCTAAAATGCCGCCCGACGGTTCCACCGTTGCTTTTCCTTGTCGGACGCTGACCACGTCCCGCTCATGAAGGAAGTGCCTCTTTCTCCCATCCATTAGCTACCCATGCAGATCGGTTCCTTTTCGCCTCTGGCGCCGACGGTGCTTGCCCCCATGGCAGGCGTCACCGATGCGGCCTGCCGTCGGATCGCCCGTGAATTCGGCGCCGGCTGGACCGTGGGCGAAATGGCGGCGAGCGAATCCCGTTTGCGCGACACGGCGAAGACGACGGAGCGATTCAAGACGGATCCGACGGATCCTTTCCCCGTGGTGCAGCTGCTGGGCGCCGATCCCGCGGAAATGGCGGGGGCCGCGGCGCATGCCCAGAAGCAGGGCGCCCGAGCGGTGGACATCAATTTCGGCTGCCCAGCGCGCGTTGTGTGCGGCAAGGCCTGCGGCTCGGCTTTGATGCAGGAGCCGGAGTTGGCTGAGGCCATCGTGCGAGAAACGGTGCAGGCCGTGACGATTCCCGTGACGGTGAAGATGCGCACGGGCTGGGATCGAGCCCACAAGAACGCCGTGGAGCTCGCGAGCCGCTTTGAAGCGGCGGGCGCCGCGCTTCTCACGGTGCACGGCCGCACCCGCGCCGACAAGTTTGCTGGCGAGGCGGAGTACGAGACGCTCGCTCAGGTGGTGAAGGCGGTGTCGATCCCCGTCATTGCCAACGGCGACATCACGACGCCAGAAAAGGCGCAGGCGGTTTTGAAGACCACGGGCGCCGCCGGCGTCATGATCGGCCGAGGCGCCATCGGAAATCCTTGGATTTTTTCCCGCACGGCGGCAGTGCTGCAGGGGCGGAATGACCCTGGCGAGCCGTCGGCGGACGACGTTCAAAAGGTGCTGCTTCGCCACCTCGAGCTTCACATGGCGCAGAATTCGGTGGAGCCCCTGTTTGCGTTGAGAAGCTTTCGCAAATTTCTTGCGCCCTATCTTTCACGGCTCGCGGGCGGCGCCGAGGCGGCTCGCGGACTGGTGCGGCTTGAAACCGCGGAAGCCCTCGCTGAAGGAATCGAGGCATACTTTTCCCATTTGTTGCAAGATTGAAGCCATGGCGACCGAAGAAAACAACGAAAATACGACGGTTGAAGCGCCGGCGCCGATGAGCGCCGCCGACGGCCAGCTGCGCGCTCGCGAAGAGGCGAGGCGTCGCGCCGATGCGTTTGGCAAGATGGTGGTCGAGCGCGTGGAGAGCTACGTCAGGGATTTGGAGGGCAACCGCGGGCTGCCCTTGTACGAGATGATTGTTTCCGCCGCGGAGCGTCCGCTTTTGACATGGGCGATGGCGAAGTGCGAAGGAAACCAGAAGGCGGCGGCGAAGCTTCTCGGCATCAACCGCAACACGCTGCACAAGAAGTTGCTCATGCACGGCTTTTTGAGCGGCAGCTGAAAAGAATTTGGCTTTTGTTTTTTGACTTTCAACTTTTTAAGGACTTATCAATGACCAAGCAGGCTTTGATCAGCGTTTCCGACAAGGCGGGCGTCGCGGACTTTGCGCGCGAGCTCGTCGCTCTGGGGTACAGCATCCTCTCGACGGGGGGCACCGCGAAGCTTCTCGCGAAGGAAGGCATCCCCTGCCGCGAAGTCGCCGACTACACGGGCTTTCCCGAGATGCTCGACGGCCGCGTGAAGACGCTCGATCCGCACATCCATGCCGGCATCCTCGCCCGCCGCTGCGTTCCCGAGCACATGAAGGCGCTCGAAGAGCACGGCATCGGCACGATCGACATCGTGTGCGTGAACCTCTATCCGTTTGAGCAGACGATCGCTCGTCCTGACTGCACGTTCGATCTCGCGATTGAGAACATCGACATCGGCGGCCCCACGATGATCCGCGCGGCGGCGAAGAACCACGAGTCCGTCACCGTGATCGTCGATCCGTCGGATTACGGCCGCGTCATCGCCGCCCTCAAGGCGGGCGGCATCACGGCCGACATGCGCCTCGCGCTCGCGAAGAAGGTGTTTGCTCACACCGCGAAGTACGACGCCGCGATCACGAACTATCTCACGAGCCTCGACGAAAATCGCGAGAAGACGAAGGACTTCCCCGACGTGCTCACCCGCCAGTGGGAGAAGGTTCAGGACATGCGCTACGGCGAGAATCCGCACCAGAAGGCGGCTTTCTACCGCGAGCACTTCGTGGCTCCGGGCCTCATCGCGGGCTACACGCAGCTGCAGGGGAAGGAACTCTCCTACAACAACATCAGCGACAGCGACGCCGCCTGGGAAGCGGCGCGCAGCTTCTCGACGCCCGCCTGCGTCATCATGAAGCACGCCAACCCCTGCGGCGCGGCGATCGGCGTGGATTCTCACGAAGCCTATCTGAAGGCCTTCAAGACCGACCCGAAGAGCGCCTTCGGCGGCATCATTGCCTTCAACCGCGAAGTGGACGAAAGCGCGGCGGCCGAAGTCGTGAAGCAGTTTGCGGAAGTCGTGATTGCGCCGAGCTTCACGGAGGGCGCCCGCAAGCTCTTTGAAGCGAAGAAGAACCTGCGTCTTCTCACCGTGGCCGCGGGCCGCGCGCACAACGACTACGAATTCAAGCGCGTGGGCGGCGGTCTCCTTGTTCAGACCCCCGACATCCAGCTTTGCTCCGAAGCCGACCTCAAGGTCGTGACGAAGAAGCAGCCTACCTCGGCTCAGATCGCCGACATGATGTTCGCCTGGAATATCGCGCGCTTTGTGAAGTCCAACACCATCGTCTACGCCCACGGCGGCATGACGCTCGGCGTGGGCGCGGGCCAGATGTCTCGCGTTGACTCCGCTCGCATCGCGGCCATCAAGGCGCAGGAATCCGGCCTCTCCCTCGTGGGCAGCGCCGCGGCTTCCGACGCCTTCTTCCCGTTCCGCGACGGCCTCGACGTGATCGTCGACCAGGGCGCGACCTGCGTCATTCAGCCGGGCGGCTCCATCCGTGATCCGGAAGTGATCGCCGCCGCCGACGAGCGCGGCATCGTCATGGTGTTCACGGGCGAACGCCACTTCCGCCACTAAAATAGGGCGGACCTAAGCGCGTGCGCCGGAACGAAAGTCCCCGGCGCACGCCGTGTGTTTTTGTACCGAACAACTCCCTTCCAAGAGGCAGCATGCAGCGACGTTTCTTACTCGGCGGTACGGCCGCCTGGGCGGCGATGGCCCTCGCGGGCCCGGCGGCCGCGCAGCTTCGGATTGAAATTTCAGGCGTCGGCGCGAATCAGATTCCGCTCGCGCTCATTCCGATGAACGGCACCGCGGAGACGGGGATCGATCCCCTGAAGGTGGTGGCCGCCGACTTGAGCCGCACGGGCGCCTTTCGCATTTTGACGGCCGACGCGGAGGCGTCGCTCGAAGAGAGCGTGCGTCCTTCGCTTTCGCCCTGGGTGGAGAAGGGCGCCGCCATGCTTGCCGTGGGCTCCGTCATTCGCCAGGCCGACGGCAACTGGAACATCCGCTACCGCCTCTTTGACGTGGTGAAGAGCGAAGAGATCGACCGGGCGGAGTTTCTCTCGGACGACCGGCAGCTTCGCATGACGTCGCATCGCATCGCCGACCGCATCTACACGAAGCTCACAGGCTTCGGGGCGCAGTTCGCGTCGCGTCTTGCGTACGTCGTGGAGCACGACAAGTCAAACTACGAGCTCATCATCGCGGAAAGCGACGGCGCCAACGCGCTTCCGGCTTTGAAGAGCCGCGAGCCCATCATTTCGCCCGCCTGGTCGCCCGACGGCAAGCAGGTGGCCTACGTCTCCTTTGAAGAAAAGAAGCCTGTCGTCTTCATCCACACGGTGGCGACGGGGCGGCGCCGCGTGCTCGCGAACTTCCGCGGCAACAATTCCGCGCCCGCCTTCAGTCCGGACGGCAAGAAGGTGGCGCTTGCGCTCTCTCGCGACGGCTTCACGCAGATCTTTCTCATCAACACGGACGGCACGGGCGTGAGCCGCTTCTCGCACTCCTACGCGATTGACACGGAGCCCGTCTTTTCGCCTGACGGCCGCTGGCTCTACTTCACGAGCGACCGCGGCGGCTCGGCGCAGATTTATCGACAGGCCGTGGACGGCTCGGGCGGCGCCGAGCGCGTGACGTTCTCAAGCGAATACGCTGTGAGTCCTGCGCTGAGCCCCGACGGCAAGCTCCTCACCTACATCACGCGGTCGGGCCGGCGCTACCGCGTGGCGGCGCTGACGCTCGCCACGGGCGAAGAGATGATTCTCACCACGACGGACGTGGACGAAAGCCCCTGCTTCTCGCCCAACGGCCAGATGATCGTCTACGCCACCGAGCGCAATCATCGCGGCGTGCTCGCCACGGTGAGCGCCGACGGCGCGGTGAAGTCCTGGCTCACGGGGTCCGCGGGCGACATCCGCGAGCCGACCTGGGGGCCGCTCATCGCCGAGGCTTTTTGAAATAACAGCGCAAAAATTGCCGCCTGACGGGCGGCTTTGCTAGGATTGTCAACCATCAGGAAAACCGAATCCGGGCGCGAAGCCGTCCGGATCGCACTCAAGTAAGGAAAGATCATGACGTTCTATCGGATCGGTGCCGCGGCGGCGGTCGCGGCCGCGCTGCTCCTTTCGGGCTGCTCCTCCGTTGAACTGGACGAGTCCCTGAAGCAGGGCACGACGCAGGGGGAGGCGGGCGCCGCGCGAAGCGGCTCGGGCCTCGCCGGCGTCAACGAGCACTCCGTCTACTTCGCCTTTGACAGCTACACGGTCGACGCGAAGTACCTGCCGGTGATCGAAGCCAACGCCCGCCGCATGATTGCGGACGGCAAGTCCAACATCGTGATTGAAGGCAACACCGACAGCCGCGGCAGCCGCGAGTACAACCTCGCGCTGGGGCAGAAGCGCAGCGAGGCGGTGAAGCAGCGCCTGCAGCTTCTGGGGGTCTCCTCCGCCCGCATCGAGGCGGTGAGCTTCGGGCGCGAGAAGCCCGTGGCGCAGGGCGAGACCGAAGAAGCCTGGGCGCAGAATCGTCGCGCCGACATCGTCAATCGTTGATTCTTAGGAGTGACGGTCGGAAGCTTCCCCGGGGAGGCGCCGGCCGCTTTTTGTTTATGAAGACCAAATTTCTGATGACGGCCGCCGCGGCCGTGGTGATGGTGACGGCGGCGTCGCCCTCCTGGGCGCTTTTTGGCGATGACGAAGCCCGCAAGGCGATTCTTGAGCTGCGGGAAAAGACGCAGACGCTGCAGAACGCGCAGATGCAGCTTGCGAACCAGATCGACACCCTGCGCGAGCAGAACGCGCAGCTCACCGGCCGTGTCGAGAAGCTCACCAACGACCTGACGCTGCAGCAGCGAAGCGTCCGCGACCTCTTCGGAAACCTCGACAAGCGCGTCGCCGCGTTTGAGTCCCAGATGGAGACGATCGACGGCAAGAGCGTCACGGTGACCCCGGAGGAGCGCCGCCGCTACGATCTTGCGCTGGCGCTTTTTAGCGAAGGAAAGTACGCCGACAGCGAGGCGCTTTTGAAGTCGCTTGTGACGGACTATCCGAAGAGCGGCTACATGGCGAGCGCCCTCTGCTGGCTTGGAAACGCCCAGTACGCTCAGGGGAGCTATTCGGAAAGCCTCAAGGTGCAGCAGCGCGTCGTGAAGGAATTCCCGCAGGATGCGCGCGCCTCGGAGGCGATGCTCTCCATGGCGTCGTCCTACACGGCGCTGGGGCGCAAGAAAGAGGCGGTTGACACGCTTCAGAACGTCGTGAAACAATACTCCGGCACGCAGGCCGCGCAGATCGCATCAGAACGATTGAAGGGCCTGGGCGTCAAGGCGCCGGCAAAAAAGCGCTAGAAGAATAAAAAAGGCGGCAGCCTTCGTCATACGGGAGCACGAAGGACTGCGGAGACAATTGACTCCTGATTGCAAAAATAAAGTAACTATGACTCACCAGTGCAAAGAAGCGCGCGGCGTGGAAGTGCTGCGCAACCCGTGGTTGAACCGCGGTGCGGCTTTTACCGAAGAAGAACGTGATCGCCTGGGCTTGCGCGGCCTGCTCCCGCCGGTCGTCTCGAGCCTCAAGGACCAGGCGAAGCGTTTGAAGGAAGTGATCGATTCTGAAACGGCGCCGATCAACAAGTACCTCACCCTCGAAAGCGTCCACGCCAACAACGAGCAGCTCTTCTACGAACTCGTTCAGGAAAACGTGGAAGAGTTCATGCCGCTCATCTACACCCCGACCGTGGGCGAAGCGTGCCAGAAGTACAGCCACATCAACCGCAACATGCGCGGTCTCTACGTGTCCGCGAAGGACAAGGGTCACATCGCCGAGCTCGTGGCGAACGTTCCCAACAAGGACGTTGACATCATCGTCGTCACCGACGGCTCCCGCATTCTGGGTCTGGGCGACCTGGGCGTGAACGGCATGGGCATCCCGGTCGGCAAGCTCGCGCTCTACACGGCTTGCGCAGGCGTCAATCCGCAGAAGGCGCTCCCCGTCACGATCGACGTCGGCACCAACACGGAAAGCTACCTCACCGATCCGCTCTACCTGGGCCTGCGCCAGAAGCGCGTCACGGGCGACGAATACTTCGCCATCATGGAAGAGTTCATCCACGCCGTGCGCGCCCGCTGGCCGCACGTGCTCGTGCAGTTTGAAGACTTCCAGAACTCCGTGGCGTTCACGCATCTTGCGAACTGGCGCGACAAGATCTGCTGCTTCAACGACGACATCCAGGGCACGGCTTCCGTGGTGCTCACGGGCCTTTATTCCGCCATGCGCGTGAAGAAGGAGAAGCTCTCTGATCAGCGCGTGCTCTTCCTGGGCGCGGGCGCCGCGGCGGCGGGCATCGCCCACCTCATCGCCGACGCCATGGTCGAAGACGGCATCAGCGAAGCGCAGGCGCTCTCTCAGATCTACTTCTTTGACTCGAAGGGCCTCGTCACGAAGACTCGCGGTGACGCGCTCGCCGCGCACAAGCTTGACTTCGCGCACGACGTCGCGAACACGAAGAGCTTTGAAGAAGCAATCCGCACCCTGAAGCCCGCCGCCATCATCGGCGTGAGCGCTACGGGCGGCGCCTTCACCGAAGCGGTCGTGAAGGCGATGACCGAAGTGAACGAGACGCCCATCATCATGGCGCTTTCGAACCCCACCTCGAAGTCCGAGTGCACCGCCGAACAGGCCTACAAGTGGTCCGACGGCAAGTGCCTCTTCGCCTGCGGCTCGCCCTTCGCGCCGGTGTCCTTCAACGGCAAGACCTTCGTGCCGCGCCAGGGCAACAACAGCTACGTGTTCCCCGGCATCGGCTTTGGGTGCATCTTCGCCCGTGCGAAGACCATTCCGAACCAGATCTTCCTCACCGCTTCGAAGGCGCTCGCCGACCTCGTGAGCGAATCCGACCTCGGCAACGGCAGCCTCTATCCGCCGCTTTCCGAAGTGCGCGCGCTCTCGGCGGAGATCGCCGCCAAGGTGGCCGAGTACTGCTTTGACCACGACCTCGCCGGCATCGAGCGTCCGGCCGACATCCGCGCCGCGGTGAAGGCCGCGATGTGGACGCCGGAGGATCCGCACTTTGACTGCGAATAAGACGCCAGGTCTGTCGTAAGACAGATTGGACGCTGAAGACGCCTGCAGACATCGGCTTTGGGCCGGCTGTCCGCAGGCGTTTTTATTATTTTCGATGGGTTCCACGCGTCGTTTTTTCGCTATAGTGCCTGCTCTTTTGTTGATCACATTGGAAGTGTCATGAAATTGAAGAAGTGGGCCGCTGCGGCGGCGCTGGGACTGGCTGCGTTCTGTGCGGCGGCGCAAAACTTGACGCTCGGGGTGCTCCCCGCGGCGGACTCCATCGTCCTTGACGTGGCGGTGGAGGAGGGGCTCTTTGCGAAGGAAGGCCTGACGGTGAAGACCGTGCCCTTCAAGAGCGCGCTGGAAATCGGCGCCGCGATGCGCGCGGGGCGTCTTGACGGTCATTTCGGCGACCTCATGAACGTCTTTACGCAGAACGCCACGGGCGTGCCGCAGACGATTGTCGTCACGACGACCCATACGTCGAAGGCGCAGCGCGCGTTCGGCATGGTGGTGGCGCCGAAGTTCAAGGACAAGATTCAGTCGCTTTCTGACCTGAAGGAAACGCCGACGGCGATGAGCGCCGCGACGATCATCGACTATCTCTTGGATCGCATGAAGGAAACGGAGAAGCTCTCGGACACGGCGCTGAAGAACACCGAAGTCCGCCAGATTCCGATCCGCCTGCAGATGCTGCTTTCGGGCCAGGTGGAGACCGCGATTCTTCCCGAGCCGCTCGTGACGGTGGTGGAGAAGAAGGGGGGCCGCGTGATCTGGGACGACACGAAGCTCAATGAGGCGCTTGCGGTGGTGGCCTTGACGAAGAAGGCGGCGACGAAGGACACGGTTGCGGGCTTTCGCAAGGCTGTGGCGGCTGCGGCGGCTCTGATCGAGAAGGATCCGGAGAAGTACCGCGCCCTCATGGTGCAGAAGAAGCTCCTGCCGCCTCCGGTGGCGCCCGGCTACAAGATGATCCGCTTCTCGCTCTTTGACCGCGCTGACGGCCTGCCGCCGCCTCCTTCCGCGGAAGACGTGCGTCGCGTGGGCGAATGGATGAAGGCGAAGGGCATGCTCTCCGCCGTGCCCGCGTACGCGGACGTGGTGACGCCGTAAGGACCGGACCATGGGCGCCGCGCTTTCGGTGAAGGACCTTGCGGTCGGCTGGGACGGCCGGGCGATTCTCTCGGACGTGAGCTTCACGCTCCCGGCGGGGAGAACGCTCGCGGTCGTGGGCGAGTCGGGCTGCGGGAAGTCGACGCTGCTTGCGGCGCTCGCCGGGCTCCGGCCGGCGGTTTCGGGGAGCGTTTCCTGGGGGAGCGACGGCGACGCGGCGCCCCGCAAGGCGATGCTCTGGCAGTCGCTCGCGCTTTTGCCCTGGATGCGCGTGCGGGAGACGATGGCGCTCCCATTGAAGCTCGCGAAGGAATCCCGCATCCTCGAGCGCGTTGAGGCGATGCTCGCCGAGATGGAGCTCACGGGGCTTGAAGACCGATTCCCTCATGAACTGTCGGGCGGCCAGCGCCAGCGCCTCGCGCTGGGGCGCGCGCTCATCGTGAAGCCTGACATTCTCTTCATGGACGAGCCGTTTTCCGCGCTGGACGCCATCCTGCGCGAGCGCATGCAGGACCTTTTGAAGAGCCTGTGGGCCCGTCACGGCTGCAGCGTCGTGATGGTGACGCATGACATGGGGGAGGCGGCGTATCTCGCGCAGGACATCCTCATGCTGTCGGCGCGCCCCACGCGCGTGGCGGCGATCGCCGCCAATCCGGCGTTTTCTGCGTCAGGCGATGCGCGAAGCGACGCCGCCTTCTATGCCGTGCAGCAGCGGCTGCACGCGGCTTTCGCGGCGGCGCGCCGCGGCGAGGCGGTGCATCCAGCGGGAGGCTCGACATGGTGACTGTGAAGCATTTGGCGGGAGGCGCCCTGAAGGCGGCGCTTCGCTACCTTGCCGCCTTTTTTGTGATCGGCCTTCTTTGGCAGGCGGGCACGACCGCCTTCGGGGACGCCGTGCTGCCGAGTCCGGTCGCCACCGGCAAGCTTTTCATTGAAAGCCTGGCCGATTCCGCGTACCTTGCGCACTTTGGGATCAGCACCCTGCGGCTGGCGGTCGGCATGGCCGTGGCGGCGCTGTGCGCTTTCGTGCTGGGGCTCTGGCTCGGGCACGTGAGGCTTGCGGACAAGCTGGGGTCGCCCTTGGTCTTCATCACGTATCCCCTTCCCAAGATCGTGCTCCTGCCGGTGTTCTTTCTGCTGCTGGGGCTGGGCGAATCCTCGCGCATTCTGCTCATCGCCTTGACGACCGGGTATCAGATGCTCGTCATCGTGCGGGCGTCCGCAAAGGCCTTGGATCCCGTTTATGAAGAGGCGGTGCGCTTCATGGGGGGCGGTGTCGCCGCCGTCGTGCGCCACGTGTACGTGCCGGCGGCGTTGCCGGACTTCTTCACGAGCCTCAAGGTGGCGAGCGGCACGGGCGTCGCCGTGCTTTTTCTCGCAGAAAGTTTTGCGACGAATACGGGGCTCGGCTACCTCATCATGGACGCCTGGGGCCTCGGGGACACGCTTTCCATGTTCAACGGCATCCTCGGCATGGGGGCGCTGGGACTCATCTTCTACGCGCTCGTCTGGGGCGCCGAGCGGCTCTGCTGCCCGTGGCGGCGCGGCGCTTAGCGTCCGGAAGAAGCTCGCTAAAATTCGGGCCTCTTTTCTCGGACTTCCTGCATGGCTGACCTCACTTCCGATTCGATCGACCGGCTGCTTCCGGGCGGCTCGGCCGCCGCGGACGAGGTGTTTGCGCGCCTTTACGGCGAGCCGCTTTTTGAGAAGCCCGAGGACCTCTACATTCCGCCCAACGCCCTGAAGCTCCTTTTGGAGAGCTTTGAAGGGCCGCTCGACTTGCTCCTTTTTCTCATCCGCAAGCAGAAGTTCGACATCATGGACATTCCGATGGCGCTGCTCACGGAACAGTACATGGCGTACGTGGAAGGGCTGAAGGACAGCGACTTCGAGCTCGCGGCCGACTACCTCGTGATGGCGGCGAGCCTTCTTAAAATCAAGAGCCAGCTTCTCCTTCCCGTGACGCACGTGGACACCGGCGAAGAGGTGGAGGATCCGCAGGCGGAGCTTGCGCGCCGGCTGTTGGAATACGAGAAGATGAAGCTCGCGGCCATGGATTTGGATGAAATGCCGCGCTGCGGACGCGACTTCTTTCGGGCCTTTGTGCTGATCGAGCAGGAGCAGATCAAGCTGCTGCCGCAGGTGAATCCGGAGGACCTTGCGGCGGCCTGGGCGGGCGTCATCGCCCGCGCCAAGCTCAACGTAAGCCACAAGGTGACGCGGCAAGAGCTCTCCGTGCGCGAATTCATGTCGAGCATCCTGAAGGAGCTCGCCGTCCGCCCCTTCATGGAGTTTCACGAGCTCTTTGCGCCGGAGGCGGGGCTGCAGACGGCGATCGTGAACTATCTCGCGATTCTGGAACTCGCCAAAGAAGGGCTCATCCGCATCACGCAGGCGGCGCCTTTTGCGCCTCTTTATGTGATGGCGGCGCTCACGGAATCCCGGCCCCTCATCTCGGACGCTCGCCCGCTGTTTGAGCTTACGGCGCCCGCGGGCGCTCTGGCAAAGGAAAAGGCACTCTCATGACCACGAAGTTCTGTGCGGAGTACATCCGCCGCGCCCGCGGCAAGGTCGCGCACTTTGATGAGGCTTGTGCGGCGCTGAAGCTTGATCCCAACAAAGAGAGCCAGTGGCCGGCGATCGTGAAGGCGCTGGGCATGATCGGCCAGTTCGGCACCATTCGCCTGGCGCGGCGCTTTCCCTTTGTGACGGATGAGAAGACCTTTCTGATGGTGGCTCGGGTGGGGCTGGAGTTCTACTGGGTGATGCTGGACGTCTGGGACGAGGAGAGCGTCGTCTACTACAAGGAGCAGGCGATCAAGAAGAAGGCGCTCGCCGAAGACTTCAATCGCTTCATTGAGGGGCGCCGGGACTTCTACAAAAAGCGCGACGACGCCATTTTGGAAAAGATGAAGTTCCGCGCGTAGCGTCGCCCGCGCGGACGCGGTGATGTTCACGTCCGAGGCGGAGCTGAAAAAAGCCGGCGCCCCTTGGAAAGGAAGCGCCGGCGGATTGGTCAGCCTATGTGAGACTGCTAGTGGCGATTAGGCGCCCTTTGCCGCCTTCTGGCCCGCGAGACGGCCGTAGACGAGGCAGTCCAGAATGGCCACGGAGCCCAGACGCACGGCGCCGTGCACGCCGCCCGTCGCTTCGCCCGCCGCGTAGAGGTGCGGGATCGGGGCGTAGTGCTGGACGTCGAGAACGTGGCAGCTCATGTCGGTCACGAGGCCGCCCATGCAGTGATGCACCTTGGGCTGCAGTTCGCAGACGTACCAGGGGCCTTCGGTGAGCGGAACCTGATCGTTGTTGATGTAGCGGTTCCAGACCGGGTCCTTCTTTGCCTTCACGACTTCGTTGAAGGCCGCCACCTGCTTCTTCAGGTTGGCGGCGTCGATGCCGGCCGCCTTGGCGAGCTCTTCGAGCGTGGCGTACTTCTCGACGATCTTGCGGTCAAGCATCTTGTCGAGGAAGCCCGGACGCTGCTTCTTCAAGGGCTGCACGTTGGGTTCGTTGCAGATGGCGAAGCACTTCTTGCCGTTGGCCTGCTGCACCATGATGGCGTCGGCGCGGACCTTGCGGTTGGCGAGTTCGTTCACGAAGCGGTCGCCGGCGGCGTTCACCCACAGGCCGTATTCCGCGGCGGCCGTCTGGTTGAACTGCCAGCCGATGCCCATGCCCTTTTCACGCGGGCAGCCCCACGGACCGCACTGAATCCAGTCGTTCTGCACCTGCAGGGCGCCCAGAGCGGACGTCTCGCGCCACAGTTCGGACGTGGCGCCCGGCTGGTTCGTGGTGTCGAGCTTTTCGTTCAGCTTCGGATCCTGGAACATGCGGAACTTCAAGTCGGCGCTGAAGCCGCCGTAGCAGAGAACCACGCCCTTCGTCGCGCGAATGTAGCGAACCTTGCCGCTGTTTTCGTTGGGGAAGCGATAGTTCTGGCGAACCTGCAGGCCTTCCACGACGCCCTTGTCGTTCTTCAGGATGTGCTCGACGTACACCTTGTTGCGCAGCGGAATGCCGAGCGCCTTGCACTTGTCGAGCTCCTTCTGCACGATGCCCGAGCCCGAGCCGTTCTTCGTCGTCACATAGCGGGGAACGGAGTGGCCGCCTTCCTGGCCGATGGCGTCGGGAAGGTATTCCACGCCGAGTTCGTTCACCGTCCATTCATAGTTGGAGAGCGCCTGGCTCGCCATGAAGTGGACCTTCTCGGCGTAGTTCATGTAGTTGCCGGCCGTGAGAATGTCCTTTTCCAGGAGTTCCACCGAGTCGTTGATGCCGTGCATCTTCTGCTGCGGGCAGCCGGTGGCGGTGAGAATGCCGCCGTTGATGATGGAGTTGCCGCCGAAGGTGGGCATCTTCTCGAGCACGATCACCTTGGCGCCGGCCTTCTTGGCTTCAATGGCGGCCGCTAGGCCCGCGAAGCCCGAGCCGACGACAATCACGTCAACGGTTTCGTCCCACTTGCGGGCGGTGGCCGCGGAGGCCGCGCCCGCGCCGGTGAGCAGCGCGGCGCCGGCGATGGAGGACTGAAGCAGTTGGCGACGGGAAAGATCGGTCATGATTTCTTCTCTCTATTCATTTGTTGCCGCACGGCGCGCAGGCGTCGCGCGGAGATCGTCTCAACGCTTGATAAATCAGGCGAAGGACGGGGTGCAAGCGGTTCCGCAGTACATGGCCGCGGACTTCTCTTGAAATCGAGTGTACGACGAAGTACTACCTTTGAACTAGGGAGTTTTGACTAATGTCAAAGGAAGCGCGGAAATAGTTCCGGAGGCGCCTTTGCGTGTGTCGGATTTGGTCACGCCGCCGGCAAAGAAAAAGCCGCCCGTCGCTTCATGGGAGCAACGGACGGCTGGGCGCGTGTGACGAATCGATTATGCGAGGTTCTGAATCTGCTCGCGCATCTGCTCGATCAAGAGCTTCAAGTTGAGGCTTGCGTCCGTCATTTCGATGGAGGCGGCCTTGCTTCCCAATGTGTTGGCTTCGCGGTTCATCTCCTGCATGAGAAAGTCCAGGCGCTTGCCGACGGGGCCGCCCGCCGTCAGGACGCGGCGCACTTCCTTCGTGTGCGTCTTGAGGCGGTTCACTTCTTCGTCCACGTCAATCTTCATCGCGTAGAGCGTTGCTTCCGTGCGGATGCGGTCGCTCACCTCTTCGCTCGTGAGCTGAGAGTTGGCGGCGAGAGTCTTCGCCAGCGCTTCTTCCAGGCGCTGCGTGAGCTTGGCCTGTGCGGCGGCGACGATGTCGGGCATGCGCTGCTGGACGGCGTCGGCGATGGCGTCGATCTTCACGCAATAGTCGGCGAGCACTTGAGCAAGGGCTGCGCCTTCCCGCTCGCAGCTCTTCGCGAACGCCGCAAGCGCTGTTTCCAAGAGGCCGGTCACGACCGTCACGAGCTCTTCGGGATCGGCGTCCTGGAGACGCACGACGCCGGGGTAGGCGAGGATTTCCGCAACGCTCATGGCGCGCGCTTCGGGGAGCGCGGCGAGAACAGCCGCCTGCAGGTTCTTCACAAGCGTGAGCGCCGCCGGATTCACGCTGCCGCTTGATTCGCTCAACTCAGGCTTCACGTTCGTGCGGATTTCGATCTTGCCGCGGCCCACGGCTTTGGTGACGAGCTGGCGGACGGCGGATTCCGTGCATTTAAGTTCGTCAGCGGTGCGAAGCGTGAGATCGAGAAAGCGTGAATTGACGCTTCGGATCTCCAGACTGATGATGCCCAGAGAAGAAGGCGCCTGCGCCGACGCGTAGCCCGTCATGGAAGAAACCTGCGGCATGAAAACCCCTGCAATGAAAAAAACGAAACGACGGGATTCTAGAGGCACGTTCAACGTGTAGCATGACGGCACCTTTTTTGAGGAATTCTGAAGCTATGTCTGCAACTCGTCATGACGGACGCGCGGCCGATGCCATGCGCCCGATTTCCTTTGAACGCCATTACACCTGCTACGCCGAAGGGAGTGTTCTCGTGTCGGTGGGCCGCACCAAGGTGCTTTGCAATGCGACGGTGACGCCGGGCGTGCCGCGCTTTCTGAAGGACTCGGGTGAAGGCTGGGTGACGGCGGAGTATTCGCTCTTGCCGCGCGCCACGGGCACCCGCACGGACCGCGAGGCCGCCAAGGGCAAGCAGAGCGGCCGCACGATGGAGATTCAGCGCCTGATCGGCCGCAGCCTGCGCGGCATCGTGGACCGCCGAAAGCTCGGGGACTACACGATCACGCTCGACTGCGACGTCATTCAGGCCGACGGCGGCACGCGCTGCGCGTCCATCACCGGGGCCTACGTCGCCTTGGTGGACGCCGTGAACGGCATGCTGAAGAAGGGCCTCATCACGGAAAACCCCGTCAACACGCAGGTCGCCGCGGTGAGCGTGGGCATCAGCAACGGCGTGCCCGTGCTCGACTTTGACTATGTGGAAGACAGCTCAAGCGGCACCGACATGAATGTCATCATGACGGGCGAAGGGGGCTTTGTGGAGATTCAGGGAACGGCGGAGGGAAAGCCCTTCACGCGCGACGAATTGAACGCCCTGCTCGACCTTGCCAAGAAGGGCTGTGACGAACTGATGGCGGCGCAGCGCGCCGCGCTTTCGAAGGAGTAGCCCATGAACAAGCTGGTGCTCGCTTCCGGCAACAAGGGGAAGCTTCGGGAGTTCAACGCGCTTTTCGGGCGCCGCAGCATTGAAGTCATTCCGCAGACGGAGTTGAACGTGAAGGAGGCGGACGAGCCTTTTGACACGTTCGTGGAGAATGCGCTTGCCAAGGCTCGCAACGCCGCGCGTCAGACGGGGCTGCCTGCCATGGCGGACGACTCCGGCATCACGGCCGAGGCCCTTGGGGGCGAGCCGGGCGTGAAGAGCGCCCGCTACGCTGGTGAACACGGCAACGACGCTGACAACAACGCCAAGCTCGTGAAGGCGCTCTCGGGCTGCACGGATCGCCGCGCGCACTACACCTGCGTTCTCGTCGCCGTGAAGAGCGCGACGGACCCCGAGCCCATCGTGGTGGACGCTCGCTGGGACGGCGAAATCGTCGACAAGCCCCGGGGAACCGGGGGCTTCGGCTATGACCCGCACTTTCTCGTGCCGGAATTCGACCGCACCGCCGCCGAGCTCACGGCCGAGGAGAAGAACGATGTCAGCCATCGCGGCCGCGCCATGCGCATGATGCTCGAGGAAATCGCCGACCGCTGGGGCTGGTAAGTGGGGCGTCTTGCGATCGAGTCGCAGCCGCTGGCGCTTTACGTGCACTGGCCCTGGTGCGTGAGAAAGTGCCCCTACTGCGACTTCAATTCCTTCGGCGCGCCGTCCGTCATCCCGGAAGCGGACTATGTGGCGGCGCTCTCCGCAGATCTCCGCTGGGCGGCCGAGGCCGCCCAAGGGCGAGTCGTTTCCTCCATCTTCTTCGGGGGCGGAACGCCGAGCCTCATGACGGCCTCGGGCTTTGCGCGCCTCATGGACGCCGTGCGGGGCGCGGTGACGCTCGCGCCTGAGGCGGAAGTGACGATGGAGGCCAATCCCGGCACGGTGGAGGCGGATCGCTTTGCGGCCTATGCCGCCGCGGGCGTGAACCGCCTGTCGCTGGGGATTCAGAGTTTCAATGACGACCACTTGAAGCGCCTCGGGCGCATTCATTCAGCCTCTGACGCGCTGGCGGCGATCGACGCTGCGCATCGGTCGTTTGACAACATCAATCTTGACGTGATGTACGCCCTGCCCGGCCAGACGCCGGAGGAGCTCTCGCGGGAAATTGACGCAGCGCTCGACGCCGAAACGACGCACCTTTCTTTTTACGAGCTCACGATTGAAGAAGGGACGGCGTTTGGAAAGCGGCCGCCCGCCGGGCTTCCCGAAGGAGATGCGGCGGCGGACATGGGGCAGCTCGTGCATGATCGACTCGCCGCGGGCGGGTTCGAGCACTATGAAATTTCTGGCTACGCCAAGCCCGGCCGCCGCTGTCGGCATAATCGGACGTACTGGACGTTCGGCGACTACCTGGGCGTGGGCGCCGGAGCGCACGGCAAGGTGACGCGAGACGGCGTTCTGGTTCGCACGGTGCGCGAATCTCATCCCGCGAAGTATCTTGCGAAGGCGGCGCAGGGGCGCTTTGAAGCCAGTCGCCGGACGGTGGCCGCCGAGGACGCCCCCTTTGAGTTTGCGCTCAACGTGCTGCGGCTGACGGACGGCGTGCCGGCCGCTCGCTGGGAGGAGACGACGGGGGAGCCGTTGTCGGCGATCGAGCCGGTGCTCTCAGACTTGAGAAAGCGCGGGCTGCTCGTCGCCGAGACGGATCGCATTGCGGCAACCGAGCTCGGACGGCGGTTTTTAAGTGATGTGCAGGAAGCCTTCCTGCAGGAATGAGGAATCAGGCATGGTGAGGTGGCGGCAGCTTTCTCTGGTCATTTTTGGTGCGGCGACGCTCGCAGGCTGCTCTTCGACGCTGCAGGCGCCCGAGGAGGCGGGGCTCGAGGTGACGCCCGCCGAGGGTGAAGTGACAACGGACGCGGAGAAGACGCCGGAGCTCGTGATCGACGCGGGCGTGGTGGAGAATGCCGTGACGGTGAAGCGGGCGTCGACCGCCTTTGCCAAGTTTGAGTCCGTGCCGTTTACGGAGCTTCCGGCCGCCCGCAGCGAGGACTGGACCAATGCGCTGCGGGCTTTCCGCACGTCCTGCACGGCGATGGGCGCAAAGCCCCTGTGGCTTGAGTCCTGCGCCAACGCTCAGTTGACGAGCGACGAGGCGGCCTACGACTTCTTTGCCCGCTGGTTTGAGGCCTGGAAGGTGACGTCCCTCGAAGACAAGACAAAGCCCGCGGAGACGGGGCTCATGACGGGCTACTACGAGCCGATGCTGCGCGGCTCGAGAACGAAGCACGGCGACTATCAGTATCCCCTTTACGGCGTGCCCGACGATCTCATCACGGTGGATCTCACGTCGCTGCATCCGCAGTTGAAGGGCCTGAGGCTTCGCGGCAAGGTGGTGGGAAACCGTCTCGTGCCCTACGACACCCGAGGGCAGATTGAAAAGCGCGGCGACCTCGCGGGGAAGGTGCTCTGCTGGGTGGATGATCCGGTGGACGCGTTCTTCTTGCAGATTCAGGGCTCCGGCCGCGTGCTGCTCGACGACGGCGCGTTCCTGCGTCTGGGGTACGCCGACCAGAACGGCCACCCCTACAAGGCGATCGGCGCGTGGCTTGTTGAGAACGCCGGCTTGAAGCGCGAGGAGATGAGCATGCAGCGCATCCGCAAGTGGGTGCGGGACAATCCTCAGCGCACGCGGGAGCTGCTCGACACCAATCCCAACTTCGTCTTTTTTGCCGAGCGCACGGGCTTTTCCGATGAGGAAGGGCCGATCGGCGCGCAGGGCGTGCCGATCACGGGCGGCGCCACGGTGGCGGTGGACCGCCGCTACTGGCAGCTTGGCGTGCCGTTCTTGACGGACGTGAGCCAGGCGAAGCCGGCGATGCACTTCGTGCGTCCCGTGATCGCGCAGGACACGGGCGGCGCCATCCGCGGCGTGATCCGCTTTGACTACTTCTGGGGCTACGGCGACATCGCGGGCCTGCAGGCGGGGCGGCAAAAGAGCGACGCCAAATGCTGGGTGCTCGTGCCCCGAGGAAAGTCGCCGGCGGATGTGACGGTGAAGTGAGGCTGCTTCGGGCGAAATCCCTGAGGAAAGTCGGGCTTTTCGTCCCTATAATCGCCCGACTCAAATGAATTTTTCGGGCGGCGCTTCGGGCGCCGGCCCCTTTGTCGGAGACAACAATCATGTCTGAAACTCAGACCCAGACGGCGCAGCAGACGACCCCCGAAGCCGCCCCCGATCCCATCAAGTTCACGGACGCTTGCGTGGCGAAGGTGAAGGAGCTGCTCGCCGAAGACGGCAATCAGGGCATGATGCTCCGCGTGTTTGTGCAGGGCGGCGGCTGCCAGGGCTTCCAGTACGGCTTCCAGTTTGAAGAGAAGCCGGGCGAGGATGACACCGAAATGCACCGCGACGGCGTGACGTTCCTCGTGGATTCGCTCTCCTTCCAGTACCTGGTCGGCGCGGAGATCGACTACAAGGACGACCTTGAAGGCTCTCAGTTCGTGATCCGCAACCCCAATGCGGTGACGACCTGCTCCTGCGGCTCCTCTTTCTCGGCCTGATACTTTGCGGCCGCTGCCGTCCGCTTCTCGGACGGCCCGAAAGCCTGTCTTGCCTTCCTCGGCGGACGGGCTTTTTTGCGGTCCGGGCGCCGGAACGTCGGAAGGCGTTCGGAAAATGACGAAGTCGTGTTACGACTCGTTACTTTGCGCGTGTAGAATCCTTCTCAGTAGTTTGCCTTAGGGGCGGCGTTCCGCCGCGCTCTGGGACAGAGCAGGCTGCGTCTGAGGTTCCCGATTTAGAAAAAGACCGGCCGGCGCCGAAATTTCCCGTTTTTTCGGCGGCTCAGCATTAAACAAAAACATTTGACATCAATACCGGAGGATGTATGTCCCTTACTGCCTGGATTGCCCTGGCCGTCATCATTGTGACGGTCTGGGCGCTCATCAAGCGCTATGAAACGCGCTTGGTGCTGATCGGCGCGGGCCTGCTGCTGTGCTGCATCAGCTTGGACCCGATGGCCGGTCTCAACCAGTTCGCCAAGTCCATGACGAACAATTCGCTCGTGATGGCCATCTGCTCGTCGATGGGCTTCGCGTTTGCCGCGAGCTACACCCAGTGTGACCGCTCGCTCGTTCATTACCTCGCCGCGCCCGTGCGCGGTCTGGGCATCTTCCTCATCCCGGTCTGCACGATCATCACCTTCTTTGTGAACATCGCCATTCCGTCCGCGGCGGGCTGCGCCGCGGCCGTGGGCTCCACGCTCATCCCCGTGATGCTGCGCGCCGGCATCAAGCCCGCGGCGGCGGCTGCCGCGGTGCTCGCCGGCACGATCGGCTCCTACCTTTCCCCCGGCACGTCTCACAACCCGTACGTCGCGAAGATGGCGAACATGGACGTGATGGACTTCATCGGCTTTCACTCGAACTACTCCTTGATGTGCGGCGCGATCCTCACGGTGGGCGTGCTCATCGTCTGCCTCGTTCTGCGCGACAACAAGGGTGACGCGAACGCCAAGGTGGACGAGTCGAAGCTGCAGAAGCAGGACTTCACGCCGAGCATCCTGAAGGCGCTGGTGATGCTGGTTCCGATCGCCATCCTCGTCTGCGGCAACCTCTGGGTTCCCGCGATCAAGATGGGCGTTGCTCAGGCCATGGTGATCGGCGCGATCTGCGCGCTCGTCGTCGGCCGCTGCAACATGCAGGATTTTTCCAAGCAGTTCTTCAACGGCATGGGCAAGGGCTACGCTGACGTGATGGGCATCATCATCGCGGCCGGCGTGTTTGCTGCCGGTTTGCGCGCCGCGGGCCTCATCGACGTCTGCGTCGATGCGCTCAAGAACGCCAATGAATACGCCCGCTGGGGCGGCGCGCTCGGTCCCTGGATCATGGGCGTCATCACCGGCTCCGGCGACGCGGCGACGCTCGCCTTCAATGAAGCCGTGACGCCGCATGCCGAATCCTTCGGCATGTCCATCCCGGGTCTGGGCGCCCTTGCGTTCCTCACCGGCGCGCTGGGCCGCACGATGTCGCCCTTGGCCGGCGTGACGATTCTCGTCTCGGGCATCGCGATGGTGAGCCCGATCGAAGTCATCAAGCGCACCGCGCTGCCGTGCTTTGTGGCCGTGCTCGCCTGCGCCCTTCTGCTTGTGTAAGGCAGTTGATGTTCTGCTTTCCGGCACTCCGCCGGAAAGCCCGAAAAGCCGTCTGGGATTCGTTCCTCGACGGCTTTTTTTCATTGTCGTCAGAGAACAAAAAAGCCCGCGGGCTGAAAGCTCGCGGGCATTGGGGAAGGCGGGCGAGACGCCCGCTCCAGGTGCTTGCGTTAGTGCAGGCGCATGCCGGGCTGGGCGCCCGCGTGCGGCTCGATGAGGTAGACGCTCTTCTTGTCCTGCGGATTGCTCGCGCAGAGGACCATGCCTTCGCTCACGCCGAAGCGCATCTTGCGCGGGGCGAGGTTGGCGATCATGATGACGAGCTTCCCGGTGATGTCCTCGGGCTTGTAGAAGGCGCGGATGCCGGAGAAGACCTGGCGCAGGCGGCCTTCGCCCACGTCGAGCATGAGGCGCAGGAGCTTGTCGCTGCCTTCCACCGTCGTGCATTCCACGACCTTGGCGACGCGAAGGTCGGTCTTCGCGAAGTCATCGATCGTGCACGTGGGGGCGATCGCTTCGCCGCCCGGCAGGTTCTCTTCCTTCTTTTCCTCGGCGGGCGCCGCGGCCTTTTCGCCGGGGATGAGCGCGTCGAGATGCTTCTTGAGATCGACGCGGCCCATGAGGTGCTGGTACTTCTCGATGGGGTGATCGCTCGACAAGGGCGTGTTCACCGTGTCCCAGGTCTGCTCGCCGCAGTGGAGGAACGCTTCGACGCGCTCGGCGGTGTGGGGCAGAACGGGCTTCAGGTAGAGGGTGAGGAGGCGGAACGCTTCCAAGGCGACGGACGCCGTCGTCTGAAGCGCTTCGGCCTTTGCCGGATCCTTCGCCTGCTCCCAGGGTTTTTCGGCGTCCACGTATTCGTTCACGCGGTCCGCAAGCTCCATCACGCGGCGCACGGCGGCCGCGTACTCGCGGTTTTCGTAGTGATTGCGGATTTCGGGCGCCGCTTCGCGCAGCGTCGCGAGCAGCGGCGCCTGCATGGCGGCGTCGCTCACCTTCCCGCCAAAGCGCGAGAAGATGAAGCCCGCGGCGCGGCTCGCGATGTTGACGTACTTGCCGATCAATTCGCCGTTGACGCGCGTCATGAAGTCCGTCTTCGTGAAGTCAACGTCTTCGACGCGGCTCGTGAGCTTCGCGGCAAGGTAGTAGCGCAGCCACTCGGCGTTCATGCCGAGGCGGATGTATTCGAGGGGGCTGATGCCCGTGCCGCGCGACTTGCTCATCTTGCGGCCGTCCACCGTGACGAAGCCGTGGGCGTAGATGTGGTCGGGAACGCGATAGGGCGTGCCCGCGAACTTGAGCATCGCCGGCCAGAAGAGCGTGTGAAAATAGATGATGTCCTTGCCGATGAAGTGGATCTGCTCGGTTTCGGGGTTTGTGAGCTCCTTGACGAAGTCAAGGCCCGCTTTGTCGCAGTAGGCCTTGAAGCTTGCGAGGTAGCCCACGGGGGCGTCCAGCCACACGTAGAAATACTTGCCGGGAGCGTCCGGAATCTCGATGCCGAAGTAGGGGGCGTCGCGGGAGATGTCCCAGTCGGCCATGCCGCCGTCGGCGCCGAGCCACTCGTCGTCCTTCGCGCGCACTTCGGGCTGCACGCGGGGCTTGCCGTCGGCGCCGTTGCCGCTCGTCCAGTCGCGCAGGAATTCCACGGCGCGCGGATCGGAGAGCTTGAAGAAGTAGTGCGTGGACTTCTTGATGACCGGGGTCGTGCCCGAAAGCGCGCTCTTCGGGTCCTTCAATTCCGTCGGGGCGTACACCGAGCCGCAGACTTCGCAGCTGTCGCCGTACTGGTCGGGGGCGCCGCACTTGGGGCAGGTGCCCTTGATGAAGCGGTCCGCGAGGAACATGCTCTTTTCGGTGTCAAAGAACTGTTCGATGTCCTTCGTGTAGATGAGGCCGGCGGCCTTGAGGCGGCGGTAGATGTCCTGCGAGAGCTCGTGGTTTTCAGGGCTGTCCGTGCTGTGCCAGAAGTCGAACTTGATGAAGAAGTCGTCGAGGTACTCCTTGCGGCCCGCGGCGATCTCCGCGACGAACTGCTGAGGCGTCACGCCCTTTTTCTGGGCGGCAATCATGATCGGGGCGCCGTGCGTGTCGTCTGCGCCGACCCAGTGCACGGTGTTGCCGCACATGCGTTCGTGACGCACCCAGATGTCAGCCTGGATGTACTCCATGATGTGGCCGATGTGGAAGGGGCCGTTGGCGTACGGCAGGGCCGTCGTCACGAAAAGATTGCGTTTCTTGTCAGTCATCGCGTCAGTCAGAAAAAGGTGTCAATAAAAACCTGACGGAAAGTCAGGCATTTTGCAGATAAACTGTTATTTTACTGCGTTCTTATGGAACGTCGGTGTTCCCTGAGTCCCTGCTAAAAGAGAAGAAAAATGAATTTGGAAGAAGTTCGCAAAGTCATCGAGGCGGTGACGGATCCCGTCTGCGGAAAGCCCCTGGCCGATCTGAAGGCCGTGCAGTCCGTGGAGGAAAAAGACGGCGTGCTTTGCGTGCACGTCGCGCCCGGCTACCCCGTGAAGTCCACGGCGCCCAAGATCGTCGAAGCGGTGACGGCGGCGCTGAACGCCGCGGGCGTAGAGAAGGCCGAGGTCACGGTGACGGGGGAAATCCGGGCGCACCGCGTGCAGCGGATGCTGAAGACGCTCGCGAACGTGAAGAACATCATCGCGGTGAGCTCCGGCAAGGGCGGCGTCGGCAAGTCGACGGTCGCCGCCAATCTCGCGCTCGCTTTAAAGGAAGAGGGCGCCCGCGTCGGCATGCTGGACGCCGACATCTACGGTCCTTCCCAGCCCACGATGCTCGCCGCCAGCGGCCGCCCCGAAAGTCTGGACGGCGTCAACATGGAGCCCATTGTGAGCTACGGGATTGAAATCAACTCCGTGGGCTTCATGGTGGATCCGGGCGAGCCCATGATCTGGCGCGGTCCGCTTGTTGCCCAGGCCTTGACGCAGCTTCTCACGCAGACCGCGTGGCACGATCTGGACTACCTCGTGATCGACATGCCCCCGGGAACGGGCGACATTCAGCTCACGCTCTCCCAGTCCGTGCCGGTGACGGGGGCGATCGTCGTCACGACGCCGCAGGACATTGCGCTTTTGGATGCGAAGAAGGGCCTTCGCATGTTTGAGAAGGTGAACGTGCCGGTGCTGGGCATCGTGGAGAACATGGCGCTCTACAAGTGCCCGGAATGCGGGCACCTCGAGCACATTTTCGGCAAGGGCGGCGCCGAGCGCATGAGCAAGCAGTACAACGTGCCGGTGCTGGGGCAGCTTCCGCTGGAAACGTCGATTCGCGAACAGGCCGACAGCGGCATGCCCACGGTGGTGGCGGAGCCCGAAGGCGTCACCGCCGGCATCTATCGCTCGATCGCTCTCAAGGCGGCGGCCGCCGTGGCGCTCACCGCGCGCGACACGAGCCGCATCATGCCGGGCGTGAAGGTCGTGAACGACTGATCTTCCGGCGAGTTCGCTCCGCTTGGCGCCCCTGAGGCGTTGAGCACGAAGCTCCTCAACGAAAAAGCCCCGGCGACGAACCGGGGCTTTTCGTTAGAACGCGAGGCGAACTAGTCTTCCGACTTGCTGTTCTTGTCCTTGAGGCGAGCGTAGATGTTGGCGATCACCGCACCCGACACGTTGTGCCAGAAGCTGAACACTGCCGAAGGCAGCGCCGCGAGCGGCATGGCCGCGAAGTGAGCGTTCGCAAGCGCCACGCCGAGGCCGGAGTTCTGCATGCCGATTTCAATCGACAGGCACTTGCACTTGGCGAGGTCGAGATGGAAGATCTTGCCCAGGAGGAAGCCCAGCAAGAGGCCCAGCGTGTTGTGGAGCACCACCACGGAGAAGACGAGGAGGCCGGCGGAAGCAAGCTTCGCATGGCTCGCGGCGACCACGGCCGTGATGATGAGCACGATCGCCACGACGCTCACGAGCGGAAGAATCTGCACGGCGGCCTTGATGCGGTCCTTCAAAATCGTCTTGATGATGACGCCGGCGATGATCGGGATGAGCACGATCTGGCAGATGGACCAGAACATGGCTGCCGGGCTGATGTTGATCCACTGGTGTGCGAAGATGTAGATGAGGAACGGCGTCACGATCGGCGCGAGAACCGTCGTCACGCTCGTAATCGTCACGGAGAGCGCCACGTCGCCGCGGGCGAGGAACGTCATCACGTTCGAAGCGGTGCCGCCCGGGCAGCAGCCCACGAGAATCACGCCGACGGCGATGTCAGCCGGAAGGTTGAGAAGCAGGCACAGCGCATAGGCCGAAAGCGGCATGATCACGAACTGGCCGACGACGCCGATCAGCACTTCGAACGGACGAGTGAGCACTTCCTTGAAGTCGGCGACGGAGAGCGTCAGGCCCATGCCGAACATGACAATACCCAGCAGCAGCGACACGTAGGGGAGAAATACGATGAAGGTGCTCGGGAAAATGTAGGCCAGGAGGCCGAAGAGAAGCACCCAGACTGCGAAGGTTTTGCCGATGAATCGACTGAAGGAGACTAAAGCATTCATTTTTAATTTTGAGCAACAATTAGTAGACATTAACTTCTCGGAAGTCCGGCGGCTTGGGGTTGAAGGCCGGAGGGAGAAGCGGCAGTCACGCAGAACAGCGGGGTAAGTGCTGCGCCCGATGGGCTTGATGGTGTCATCTGCGCGTCCGGTGCGGCGGTTTGACCGACGCCGGAACTCAACCGTCGTCGCCTTGTGGGCTAGACGGAAAGCTGGAACGGAAATCCTACCGCTGATGGGCGCCTCGATGCATAGGCAAAAAATCCTAGTTCTTCGGGAGGATGCTTTTGAAATCAAAGCGGGGCGGAAAACAAAAAAGCCTCGGCGCGAACGCTGAGGCTTCCTTGAAGAATTCTGGCTCCCCGAGTTGGGCTCGAACCAACGACCCACGGATTAACAGTCCGTTGCTCTACCGACTGAGCTATCGGGGAATGCAGAACGCGAACTATACAGAGGAACGCCGGACGTGGCAAGTGTTCCGTGGCGAAGACGAAGGATTTCTTGACATGTCGCTGATAATAAAGGAAAGAAATTTTCGGTCGGCGTGCGCAAAAACGGCGTGAGTGCTAAAGTCAGCCTTTCGCCGCGAAAAAACGCACGCCTCAGGAACGCCATCATGCCGACGAAGGTTCTCACTTTTCCGAATTCACCCTTCAAGCTTCACGCGCCCTACGATCCCGCGGGAGATCAGGGAAACGCCATTGAAAAGCTCACTGAAGGGCTGGAGGCCGGTCTCATGGGGCAGACGCTGCTGGGGGTGACGGGGTCAGGGAAGACCTACACGATGGCCAACGTCATCGCCCGCGTCGGCAAGCCCGCCATCGTGATGGCGCCCAACAAGACGCTGGCGGCCCAGCTCTACAGCGAAATGCGGGAGTTCTTCCCGGAAAACGCCGTGGAGTACTTCGTCTCCTACTACGACTATTACCAGCCCGAAGCCTACGTGCCCGCCCGCGACCTCTTCATCGAAAAGGACTCGGCGGTGAACGAGCACATCGAGCAGATGCGCCTGGCGGCCACAAAGAGCATTCTGGAGCGCCGCGACACCGTGATCGTCGCCACCGTCTCCTCGATCTACGGCATCGGCAAGCCTGAAAGCTACACCCTGATGCGGCTCATCCTGCGGCAGGGCGACACCAAGACGCGGGAGGACTTCATCCATCAGCTCGTGGTGATGCAGTACAAGCGAAGCGACATGGAGTTTTTGCGCGGCACGTTCCGCGTCCGGGGCGACACGATCGACATCTTTCCCGCCGAGCACGCGGAGATTGCGGTCCGCATCGAGCTTTTTGACGACGAAGTGGACGCGGTGGTGCTCTTTGATCCGCTGACGGGGCGCGTTTTGCAGAAGGTGCCGCGCTTCGTGGTCTATCCCGCAAGCCACTATGTGACGCCGCGAAGCGAAATTGTGCGCGCCATGGGGACGATCAAGGCGGAATTAAAGGAGCGCCTCACCGAGCTTCATGCCGAAGGGAAGGAAGTGGAGGCCGCCCGGCTGCAGCAGCGCACGCTCTTTGACTTGGAGATGCTCGATCAGGTGGGGTTCTGCAAGGGGATTGAAAACTACTCCCGGCACTTGACGGGACTGGCGCCGGGCGAGGCGCCCCCCTGCCTCATCGACTACCTTCCGTCAGACGCCGTCATGTTCTTTGATGAAAGCCACGTGATGATGGGGCAGCTGGGCGGCATGTACAAGGGCGACCACTCCCGCAAGGAGACGCTTGTGCTGTACGGCTTTCGGCTGCCGTCAGCCCTGGACAACCGGCCGCTGCGCTTTGACGAATTCGAGCGCAAGATGCGGCGTTCCATTTTTGTGTCGGCGACGCCCGCGGACTGGGAGCTCTCCAAAAGTTCGCAGATCGTGGAGCAGGTCGTGCGTCCCACGGGGCTCGTGGATCCGGAAGTCGAGGTCCGGCCTGCCGCCACGCAGGTGGACGACGTTTTGAGTGAAATTCTCGAGCGCACGAAGGCGGGCGACCGCGTGCTTGTCACGACGCTCACGAAGCGCATGGCCGAGGAGCTGACGGAGTTTCTTTCCGAGCACAATGTGAAGGTGCGTTACCTGCATTCCGACATCGACACCGTGGAGCGCGTGGAGATCATCCGCGACCTGCGAAACGGCGTCTTTGACGTGCTCGTGGGCATCAACCTCCTGCGCGAGGGGCTGGACATCCCCGAGGTGTCGCTTGTCGCCATTCTCGACGCGGACAAGGAGGGGTTCCTGCGAAGCGAGCGCTCGCTCATTCAGACCATCGGCCGCGCGGCGCGAAACGTGCGCGGCAAGGCGATTCTCTACGCTGACAAGATGACGGACTCGATGAAGGCCGCCATCGGCGAGACCGAGCGCCGCCGCGCCAAGCAGATCGAATTCAACAAGGAGCACGGCATCACCCCGAAGAGCATCGTGAAGGCGGTGAAGGACATCATCGACGGCGTCTACCGCGGGCCGGAAGCGGCTCGAAAGGAGCTTGCCGTGCCCGAGAATCTCGACGTGAGCGACGAAAAGAGCGTGGCGCGCGAGATTCGCGAAACGGAGAAGAAGATGCTCGACTGCGCGAAGAACCTCGACTTCGAGCAGGCGGCCGTGTTCCGCGACCGGCTGGAGGCTTTGAAGAAGCTTGTCTTCGGCGCGGCCAACGACGGCTTGCACTAGCCGAAAAGCCAGGACGACAGTTCGTCGGGGTGGCGGACGATGACGTCCGCGCCCCAGTCGGTGATGGTTTTGGGACCGCCCGCGACGTAGCCCCAGGCGAGCGCCGCGGCGGCGGTGCCCGCCGCGCGGGCGGCCGCCATGTCGCGCTCGTCGTCGCCCGCGTAAAGCGCTTTTTCCGCGAGAACGCCCAGACGTTTCAATCCTTCTTGAATTGAATTTGGCGCGGGCTTCAGGTGCCCCGTGGTGTCGCCGCCCACGAGGCACTGCGCCTTTTGGAGCGCCGGCGTGCTTTCCAAAATGAGGCGCGCGAGATGCTCGGCCTTGTTGGTGACGATGCCCCAGGGAACGCCCGCGTCCGTAAGTCTTTGCAACAGTTCGGGGATGCCGGGGAAAAGCACGGCTTCCGAAGAAAGGCGCGCTTCGTAGTCGGCGAGAAACTCCGCTTTGAGGGGCTCGAAAGCGGGCGCGCCGGGCGCGACGCGCATCGAGGCCCAGAGAAGGCCCCGGGCGCCTTTGCCCGCGGCTTCGCGCAGGGCGGCGTAAGGCAGGGGCGGCAGGCCCCGCGCCGTGCGCAGGGCGTTCGCGGAGGCCGTGAGCTGCGGCGCCGAATCCGTGAGCGTGCCGTCGAGGTCAAAGAGGACGGCAGAAAAGCGGCAGCCCGTCATCACGCCTTCCGGCCTGAGGACAAATGCAGCGCTTGCAGAAGGCGCGTCGCCGAGCGCTTCTTCGCTTCCACGTCCGCGGAGGCGGCCGGCCGGTTGGCCGCCGCGGCCTTTTCGTGCGCGAGCTCCTCTTCGTGCTTGTCGCAGAGGTCGTTCAGCTCCTGCTGCAGCACGGCGACGATGGCGTAGCGGTTCACGAGCTCGCGGGCGGTCTGCAGGAAGTTGAGGTAGAGCTCGCAGCCGCGCATTGAGAGGTTTTCGCGGGAGATCGAGGTGAGGAGCTTCGCCTGCATGTCGTCAATCTCGTTGATGACTTCGTTGGCGTTGAGGCTCACGGACTCAAGCGAATGCCGTCCTTCGGTGCTCTGGCTGAGCTTTTGCAGGCTCGAGGCGAGTTCCAGAAGCCGGCGCTTGGGTTCGCCGTGATAGACGCGATGCCGGTTGGCGACGTGCTCCTTCACGACCGTCGTGAGGCGCTGCAGGTTGCGGCCCACTTCGCGCATGTTGGTGTAGGCGCGGTAGAAGCAGTAGCGGGCGTCTTGATCGAGCTTCGTGTCGGCGTCGCCGCTGCCCTGCGCCATGGAGTAGTAGGCGCTGCGCTGCTGCGACAGGGAGTCAAAGAGCTGCGTGGCGTCGGTCTTGAGGCGCCGCAGTCCGCTTTCGTTGTCGTCCAGGAAGGTCTTCACCGTCTTGTCAAAGAGGTCGACGGTCTTTCCGAGGTAGGCGCCCACCATCTTGTTGAGGGCTTCGCGCACGGAGCCGCTGTCGCTTGCCTTGGGGAAGAAGGTGTTGTCCACCGTCTTTTCCTTGGCGAGGAAGTTGGAGCGGATGAGAAGCGTCACCACGAGAAGAATGAGGCCGCAGCACATCCATTCGCCCCCGAGCATGACGAGGGTGCAGATGAAGCCCGCGCACGTGGCGGCGGAGAGCGCCGTGAGGAACCAGCCCGAAATGACGGTGAGAACGCCCGAGATGCGGTAGACGGCGCTTTCGCGATCCCAGGCGCCGTCCGCAAAGGAGGAGCCCATCGCCACCATGAAGGTGACGTAGGTGGTCGAAAGCGGCAGCTTCAGGCTCGTCGCGGAGGCGATGAGAATCGAGCTTAAGACGAGGTTCACCGAGGCGCGCACGTAGTCAAAGGGAAGCGGCGTTTCGCCGCGCTCGAGCTTCTTGGGCTTGAAGCGGGAGTGCAGCGCGACCTGCAGGGGCGCCGGAAGAATCTGGCGCACGATGTTGCCCATCGTGAGCGAGCTGCGCACGATCATGCGGCCGGGCAGCGACGAGCCGAACTGCTCGTGGGTGCCCGACTGGCTCGAGCTCAAGTTGATCGAGGTCTGCACCACCTGGCGCGCCTTCTTGGAGAACCAGAGGGTGAGCACCATGATGAGGCCCGAGAGCAGCAGGAAGACCGTGGGCGTGCCCGGATCATCCAAGAGGGAGCTCATCATGTAGACGCCGGGCTCGGACCCGTGCGCCATGAAGTCCATCACGCTGTCCAATGCCGCGAGCGGCACGCCCACGAAGTTCACCAAGTCGTTGCCGGCGAACGCAAACGCGAGCGAGAAGGTGCCCGAGAGAATGACGATCCGGAAGACGTTGAGGTTGCAAAGCAGGATGAGCGCCTGAAAGAGAATTGTGAAGCCCACCAGCATTGCAACGAGAATCGTCCCCGTGTGGTCGTTGATCCACGCGAGCCATTCCGGACGCATGAAGCTCGCGCCCGCGGCGCCCTTCATGATGAGGAAGTAGAAGATCGCCGTCACCGAGATGCCGCCGAAAAGGCCGCCCACTCGACGGTAGACGTTCTCAAAGTGGAAGGTGAAGACGAGGCGCACGAGGTACTGCACGACGACGCCCGCGATGAAGGCGACGACGACTGACACGAGAATGCCCGTGATGATCGTGAGCGCCTTCGAGGTGTTGATGAAGTTCACGACTTCGGCGACGGACGCTTCCGCCGCCATGAGCTTGTAGGCGGCCGCGGCCATGGCGCTGCCCAGCAGCTCAAAGACGATCGAGACGGTGGTGGAGGTGGGAAGCCCCAGCGAATTGAAGGTGTCCAGAAGCAGAACGTCGCTCACCATCACCGCAAAGAAGATGACCATCACTTCCGCAAAGGAGAACATCTGCGGATGAAAGACGCCCGAGCGGGCGATCTCCATCATGCCGGAAGAGAAGGTGGCCCCGAGCAGCACGCCCAGCGAGGCGACGATCATCGTGGTGCGATAGGAGGAGATCCGGCAGCCGAGGGCGGAGTTGAGGAAGTTGGAGGCGTCGTTGCTCACGCCCACGAAGAGATCAAAGCAGGCGAGGAGCGCAAGAAACGCGAGAATGACAAGGTAGAAGTGTTCCATCACTTACCGGAGCGACCGTGGACCGGGCGCCGCATGACAGGTTGATGACATCGCGGCGCAGTTTGACGGGGTTTTGTGACGGCTTTGTGACAAAACGTGACGGCGACGAAAAAGAGCGGTCCTGCGCGGGCCGCTCTCTTCCTCCGGCCGGGCGAAAAGGTCCGGTCAGCTCTTCTTGGACTTCTTTGCGACCGGGTGCCGCGCGCGGTAGTCAGCGAGGAACTTGGCGATGCGGTTGATGGCGTCGCGAAGCTCCGTCTCATGCGGCAGGAACACCATGCGGAAGTGATCGGGCTTGGGCCAGTTGAAGCCCGTGCCCTGCACGAGCACGACGTTCGTGGCTTCGAGCAGTTCCTTGAAGAACTCGCGGTCGTCCTCGATCGGATAGACCTCGGGATCCAACTTCGGGAACATGTAGAGAGTGGAGGTGGGGCGCACGACGGAGACGCCGGGAATCGCCGACATCATTTCGTAGGCGATGTCGCGCTGGCGCCGCAGGCGCCCGCCCTCTTTCACGAGGTCATTGATGGACTGGTAGCCCCCCAGCGCCGTCTGAATCGCCCACTGGCCCGGGACGTTGGCGCAGAGCTTCATGTTGGCGAGCATGTTGAGCCCCTCGATGAAGTCGGTGGCGTTGGACTTGTCGCCCGAGATGACCATCCAGCCCGCGCGGTAGCCGCAGGCGCGGTAGGCCTTCGAAAGCGAATTGAAGCTTAGAGTGAGCACGTCGCGCGAGAGGCTGCCGATCGCGGTGTGCTGGAGGCCGTCGTAGAGAATCTTGTCGTAAACCTCGTCGGCGAGGACGACGAGGTTGTTCTCGCGGGCGATCTGCAGGATCTCCAGCAGAATTTCGTTGGGGTACATCACGCCCGTGGGGTTGTTCGGGTTGATGATGACGATGCCCTTTGTGCGCGGCGTCACCTTGGCGCGGATGTCCTCAACGCTCGGGAACCAGCTGTTGGCTTCGTCGCAGAGGTAGTGGACGGGCTTGGCGCCCGCAAGGCTCGTGACGGCGGTCCACAGGGGGTAGTCCGGCATCGGGATGAGCAGCTCGTCGCCTTCGTCCAGAAGGGCGTTCGTCGCCATGGCGATGAGGTCGGAGGCGCCGTTGCCGAGGTAGATGTCGTCAAGCGTCACGCCCTGGATGCCCTTGAGCTGCGTGTAGTGCATCACGGCCTTGCGGGCCGCAAAGATGCCCTTGCTGTCGGAGTACCCCGCGGAGTTGGGGAGGTTCATGATCATGTCGCTCATCACCTCTTCGGGGGGATCGAAGCCGAAGACGGCGAGGTTGCCGATGTTGAGCTTGATGAGCTTCTTGCCCTCGGCCTCCATCTGCCGGGCCTTGTCCATGATCGGACCGCGGATGTCGTAAAGGACGTTGGCAAGCTTGGTGGATTTGAGAATGGGTTTGCTGGACATGATCACTTCTTTCTCCCGCCGCGAGGCGGAAAGCGAAAAATTGCGTGACGGCGAAGATAGCACCGGCGAACGAAAAAGGCATCCCATCCGCGGCGGAAAAGATGCCTTTCTTTGACGTCAGAGGCGGAAAGCCGGCATCAGCACTTGCTGAGCGCCGCCTTCTTCGTGACGTGCTTGTGCTTGGGACGGGCGCGGATGACGGCGGGCTTGGCGGCCTTCTTCATGCCGGGCTTCTTCACCGCGGTCTTCTTGCGAAGCTTCGCCGCCGCCTCTTCGTCAGCAGGCGACGCCTTGCGGTCCGCCTTCTTTTCCTTGGGCTCGCGCCAGAGGACGAGCATCTTGCCGATCGCCTGGATGCGGGCGGCGGAGAGCTTGTCCGCCAGCCCCGCGTAGATGGCGTCGCGCTCTTCGCGATCGTCGCTCGGCACGTGGATCTTGATGAGTCCGTGCTCGTCCAGGGCGCGGGCCACTTCCTTCTCCACGGCTTCGGTGAGGCCGCGGGCGCCCAGAAGCACCACGGGCTTCAAGTGGTGGGCTTCGCCGCGAAGTTCAAGGCGCTTGTCGCGCTCTAAAATAAGTTCGGCCATAATTAAAGGCTGTCCTTTCTCTGTGAAGTCAATCAGTGACTCCGCATTCTACCTTCCCATGCCGAAATCTTTAAAGAAGCTTCGAAGCAACCGCGCCTGGATCGAGCGGCACATCAACGATCCCTTCGTCAAAAAGAGCCGCGCCGACGGATATCGGGCGCGCTCCGCGTACAAGCTCATTGAGCTCGACGAAAAGGAGCACATCTTCCGCCCTGGCATCACCGTCGTGGATCTGGGGAGCGCCCCGGGAAGCTGGTCGCAGGTCGCCCGCGCGCGCCTCACCAACAAGGACGGCACCTTCAACGGCCGCGTCGTCGCGATGGACATCCTGCCGATGGATCCCATTGAAGGGGTGGACTTCCTGCAGGGCGACTTCCGGGAGGAAAGCGTTGAGGAGGAATTGAAGGCGATGGTCTCCGACGGCAAGGTGGAGGCGGTCGTAAGCGACATGGCCCCCAATCTTTCGGGCGTTGCGATGGTGGACGCGGGGGCGAGCCTTTACCTTTGCGAACTCGCGCTGGAATTTGCGAAGGAGCACCTGACGCCCGACGGCATTTTCGTGGCGAAGGTCTTTCAGGGCTCGGGCTACTCTCAGTACGTCGAAGCCTGCAAGCGGGTCTTCAAGGTCGTGCACCAGCGAAAGCCGGAGGCGAGCCGCGACACGAGCGCCGAGATGTATGTCGTAGGCCGGGGGCTGAAGCCCGCCAAATAGGCAGGCGGCACAACAATCGGAAACAGATTAACGAAAGGTGACGGCGGCGAAGCCGCGACAAAATCGCGGAATTCGTATAGTCTCCGCCTGCACTGGGAGGAGGCGTCGGCGAGGGTTTTCCCTGAAGGCGCCTTTGCAGTCAAGTCAACGAACAAGAACAAAAGAGGACAGCTTTGGACAACAAGATGCTCGGTCGCGTGGCGGTCTGGGTTTTGATCGCCTTTGTGCTCTTCACGGTCTTCCGTCAGTTTGACGGGGAGCGTCAGATGCAGGGGCTCGCCACGGACCAGACGAGCTACACGCAGTTTATGGCGGACGCGAAGGCGGGCAAGATCAGCCGCGTCGACGTGCAGGGCCGCCGTCTCACCGTGCGCCCGACGGAGGGCGCGCCTTACTCCATCACGAGCCCGGGCGACTTGTGGATGGTGGACGACCTCCGCAAGAACGGCGTTCAGGTCTACGGCAAGGCTGAGGAGGAGCCCTCCTTTCTGCAGACGGTGTTCGTGAGCTGGTTCCCGATGCTCCTGCTGATCGGCGTGTGGGTCTTCTTCATGCGCCAGATGCAGGGCGGGAAGGGAAGCCCCTTCTCGTTCGGGAAGTCCAAGGCCCGCATGCTGGATGAAACCGCGAACAAGGTTCGCTTTGCGGACGTCGCTGGGTGCGACGAAGCCAAGCAGGACGTGCAGGAAGTCGTGGACTTCCTGAAGGATCCGACGAAGTACTCTCGCCTGGGCGGCCATATTCCCCGCGGCGTGCTGCTCGTTGGGCCTCCCGGGACCGGCAAGACGCTTTTGGCGAAGGCGATCGCGGGCGAAGCGGGCGTGCCCTTCTTCTCCATTTCCGGCTCTGACTTCGTGGAAATGTTCGTCGGCGTGGGCGCGGCCCGCGTGCGCGACATGTTCGAGAACGCGAAGAAGAACG
>CAVJUB010000008.1:0-42160 GCA_963652545.1 Hallella faecis
AGACTGGGAACTCAATGCGCAAGGCGTCGCCCGCGAGAAGTGCCAGAAGCTTTTCCTTGAGGCCGTCGGGGCGCTCGAAAAGGAAAGACTCAAGCGGCGGCAGCGGCTCATCATTCGAAGGACGAAAGAACCGACCGAGGAGTTCTGGCTCCAGCGTTGAAAAGATCTGGAAGTTGCTGAGGGGCGCCGCTTCCATTTTGGGCGGCGGCAGCACGCCCGCTAGGAAAGCGCCGGCAATGTCGCTTCCGACCAGCCCGCTTTTGAAAAGCCAGCGCAGCTCATCAAGGTAGGCGAGGTGGGCGGTCTTCTCGTGAGAAAGCTGCAGAAATGGCGCATCCCAGTCGTCGATGATGAAGTAGAAGCGGCGGCCGGTGCGCGACACGATGGCGTGAAGTTGCTGGCGAAGGGATCGGCCGCCCAGCGATGCTTCTGGAAAGGCCGACAGAAGCTCGTCGCCGAGTTGCGCCAGCAGAGCGGCAAGAAAATCCTTGCCGTGCGCCGCAACGGAGTTCGCCATGTTGAGGTGAATTACATCGAGGCGACCGCGCCAGGTGCCGCAGGGGAGCGGCGTGAGGAGCCGCTGGCGGAAGTCTTCCGTGGCGCCGAGGTTGTCCGTGCGGGCAACGCGTTGGCTGGCAAAGAAAGCGGCCGCCCGATCGTCGCTCGAATAGTAGGCGGCGAGCATTTGGCAGATGGTGGTCTTGCCGGAGCGGGGTGGAAAAGCAGCGCAGAGAAAAGCGTCGGGCGTTTCCATCACGCAGTCCGTGTAGACCATCAGCTCGGACACGTCGGAGAAGCCCGCGGCGGCGAACGTCAGAAAATCGACAGGCGAAGGATTGAGCAGAGCGTTCACAGCGGATCTTGGAAAACGATAATCACAGGATGGTGATAAATGTATCGCAGTGGATCACAATACTCAAGCGAAGGGTAAGAAAAAACGCACCGCGGAGCAATGCGGTGCGTTTTTCGGGAACTTGAATGACGCAGGTTGCAGACGTTCAGCTGAGGGACGGAAAGTCTGCGGCGACCGTCAAGCTCGTGAGCTCAGCTCAACAATTAAGCCATCGCCTTGATAGCGGCGGACAGACGGCTCTTGTGACGAGCAGCGGCGTTGGCGTGCAGAACACCCTTGCCAGCCATGGAGTCGACCACGCACTGGGCGGCCTTGAAGGCTTCCTGAGCGGCGGCCTTGTCGCCGGCGAGGATCAACTTGCGCACCTTCTTGATGGCGGTGCGGTACTGGCTGCGCTGGGCAGAGAGGTGCTGGTTGCGGGCAACCGCCTGACGGGCGCGCTTGCGAGCTTGTTTGGTATTGGCCATTTATGCTTCCTGAAAACAATGAATTGCCTGATGAACTTACCAGGCACACACGTAGCAAAAACCGGTGTGCGCCACGAGAACATCATTTGGCCGTGGGCTCGGCCGGTTGGTTAGAATCACATTTCTTTTCTGAGCCGCTTCTTTCCGCCCTCAGGGCTGAAATGAAAGGGGGCGTCTCTGAAAAGCCCCGCATTATATCTAAAAACCTCGATTTGAGAAAGCGCCGAAGCCCTTGTTTTTTCGGCGCTAAAGAAAGAAGCGTCTCCTATGTCTCTACTGCGTTCGGCGGCCGTCGTGTCGGCGATGACTCTGCTCTCCCGCGTGACGGGGTTGGTGCGCGACATGCTCATTGCGCGCTATTTCGGCGTGACGGGCGCGACCGACGCCTTCTACGTCGCCTTCCGCATTCCGAACCTCTTGAGGCGCCTCTTCGCGGAAGGAGCCTTCTCGCAGGCGTTTCTGCCCATGCTCTCCGATGTGAAGGAGAAGGAGAGCCCCGAGCGCACGCAGGAATTCATTTCGCACGTTTTTTCGCTGCTCGCCGTCGCGGTGTTTCTGACGAGCGTCGCCGGCGTCATTTTCGCCCCCGCCGTCATCTGGATCATCGCCACGGGCTTTGCGGAGCACCCCGAGACCTTTGACCTGGCGGTGGCGCTGACGCGCTTCATGTTCCCATACATCATCTTCATGAGCCTCGTGGCGTTTGCGGCGGCGGTTCTCAACACCTGGAAGCACTTTGCCGTGCCCGCCTTCACGCCGGTGCTCTTGAACGTGAGCTTCATCGTCTGCATTCTGACGGTGACGCCCTTTCTCGCGCAGCCCGTCTGGGCGCTCGCGATCGCGGTGATCGGCGGCGGCGTGCTGCAGCTCGGCACTCAGCTCGTCGCCTTGAAGCGCCTGGGCGTCTTCCCGAAGATGACGTCGCCTGCGGCGGCCGTGAAAGACGGGAAAGTCCGCCAGACCTTGAAGCTGATGCTCCCCGCGGTCGTGGGCGTTTCGGTGGCGCCCTTGTCCATTCTCATCAACACGAACATCGCCTCTCGCCTTTCCAACGGCGCCGTGACGTGGCTCTCCTACGCCGACCGCTTGATGGAATTTCCGACGGCGATGCTGGGGGTGGCGCTGGGGACGGTGCTGCTGCCGAGTCTTGCGGCCGCCTTCAACCGCGGCGAACTGGAGCGCTACAACAGCCTGCTCGACCGCGGCCTGCGGCTTGTGGTGCTTTTGGCTGTGCCGGCGGCGGTGGGCCTCTGGTTCTGCGCGGAACTGCTGGCGGCCGTGCTCTTTCAGGGACGAAGCTTCACGGCGGGGGACGTGATGCAGACCGCCATCGCAATTGAAGGCTACGCGGCGGGACTGCTGGGGCTCATCGGCATCAAGATCATCGCGCCCGCTTTTTACGCGCGAAAGGACATCAAGACGCCCGTGAAGGCGGCGATCGCTTCGGTGGTCTTCGTGCAGGCCTGCAACCTCGTCACCGTGCCGCAGTTCGCGCACGCGGGGCTCGCGCTTTCGGTGGCGCTCGGGGCCTGCTTCAATGCGCTGACGCTTCTCACCGTGCTCTTAAGGCGCGGCTGGTACAAGCCCTTGGCAGGCTGGATCGTCTACTTCGGGCGCACGATCGCCGCGGCGGCCGCGATGGGCGCCGTGCTCTGGTTCATCAACGCCCAGTTTGACTGGGCGGCGATGCAGTCCCTTTGGGGGAGACGCCTACTCCTTGCGGCGGGGGTCATCGCCGCCGCGGCTGTGACATACTTTGTTGTGATGGCGGCCGCCGGCTGGCGCGCGCAGGAGCTGCGCTCCGCCGTAGCCGAGCGTCACCGTCGCTAAACGAAGCGAGCCATTTGCCATGCCTCTTGATCTCACAGCAGAACAACGCGCCCGGCTGCACATCGTGCGGGCGGACATCAGCACTTTGAAGACCGATGCGGTGGTGAACGCCGCCAACGCCGACTTTTCGCCGGCGGGCAGCGTCGACAAGGCGATTCACGCAAAGGCGGGGACGGCGCTTCGCACCGCCTGCCGCCAGTTTGTGGGCGAATACGGCCGGTGCTTTGCGGGCGGCGCGGAAATGACGCCTGCCTTCAACTTGCCGGCGCGCTATGTCATTCATGCGGTGGGCCCCGCCTGGTGCGGGGGCGGCGAAGGCGAGGCGGCGCTGCTTGCCCGAGCCTACGCTCGCTGCATGGAGACGGCCCGCATCCGCGGGCTGAAGACGATCGCTTTTCCCTGCATCTCCACGGGGCTTTACGGCTATCCCAAGCGCGAGGCGGCGACCGTGGCGCTCGTGGTGGTGAATGAATGCCTCGCGGGCGGCTCCACTTTGAAGGACATCGTCTTCTGCGTCTACGACGATGAGAATCAAGCGGTTTATGAGGAGCTCCTCGGCAAGAAGACGGAGCCAGCGGCTTCGTGGCTGCCGGCTTGAGCGCCTTCTTTGAATTCCGCCGCGCCTCTTGGGTTCGTTTGGGACGAATCGGGAGGCGTTTTTCGTGGCTCAGTCAAAAAACTATGCGAAAATTCGACGCATAGGATGGAAGACCATGTTCGAATTTTTCTTCAACCGCCGAAAGAAGGCGACTCAGAAAATGGATGCCGGCCGCTGGGCGGCGGCGGTTTTTGCCGCTGAGCGCGGCAACAGCGAGCCCATGGAGGCGCTCTTTAACGAGCTGCCGCCCGGGCCCGAAGGAAAGGAATTGACGCCCAAGGTGCTCGCCGGCCTCAAGGGCGAGGACGTCGTGCTCATCGTGGGCCACGGCACCGTGGGCAGCGAGCCCATCACGGACTTTCTTTTGAAGGACGGCCGCATTTTCGTGACGCGCGACGGCTATGACAACGCCCGCGAGAAGACGAAGGTGCAGGACGTGGAGGCGGGCGCGAAGCTTGGCATCGATCCCGACATCCGCACGATGAAGGACAACGCGGCGTGGGTGAAGTTCTTGGTGGAGGCGGGCGGCGTCGTGTGGATTCGCCGGGAGCTTTGCCGCCGGGCGCCCGTGAAGGAGCTCCTTCTTGCGCACCGCCTTGCGCGCTACGAGGATTCGATGCGGACGCTGGCGGCGACGAATCCCGAGAAAGTCGATCCGCAGGTGCTGGAGCGCGCTTTGACGAAGGACGCCGTCTTTCTCATCGGCAATCCGCATGCCTTCCTTTGTCACGTGGCGGACTACCTCTGGAACTACGGACTGGAGGACGAGTTTCAGGCGGCGTGACGACGTTCTCGGTCGAATAGAAAAAGGCCCGGCGGACGGTCGCGTCCTTCCGGGCTTTTGACGAACGGGGCCGCGCGGCTCAGCAGATGCGCGGCAGGGGGTCGGAATTGAGCCAGTCAACGAGCCGGTGGCCGCCCAGCAGGGTCTGCATGCGCACTTCAGCGGCGTGATCGGCCGTCACGCGGCCCACGCAGGCGGCGTCGCGCCCCTTGGCGTTGGCGCGGATGATGGCGAGCGCCTCGTCCTTCACCGAATCCTCTACGATGACGATGAGCTTTCCTTCATTGGCGACGTAGAGGGGATCAAGTCCCAGGAATTCGCAGCCAGACTGCACGGCTTCCTTCACGGGAATCGCCGCTTCATCCAGCTCAATCCCCACCGCGGACTGCGAGGCGATTTCGTTCAAGGTGGTGGCGAGCCCCCCGCGCGTCGGATCGCGCAGAACGTGCACGCGGCTTCCCAGCTTTTCAAGCAAGGCCGACGTGATGTCGGCAAGGGGCGCGCAGTCGCTTTCAAGATCGTTGCCGAAGGTGAGTCCTTCGCGCTTGGAGAGAATCGTGAGGCCGTGGTCGCCCATCGTGCCCGTGACGAGCACGGCGTCGCCGGGCTTGGCGTTCTGGCCGCTGATGTAGACGTCGGGGTAGGCTTCGCCGATGCCCGTGGTTGCGATGTAAAGGCCGTCGCCGTGGCCGCGCTCCACGACCTTCGTGTCGCCCGTGACGATCAGAACGCCCGCTTCCCTGGCGGTCGCCGCCATGGAGTCCACAACGGTCTTGAGCGTGGCAAGCGGCAGACCTTCTTCAAGAATGAAGGACGCGGTGAGATAGAGGGGCTTCGCGCCGCAGACCGCCACGTCGTTCACGGTGCCGGAAACGGCGAGGCGGCCGATGTCGCCCCCAGGAAAGATGAGGGGATTGACGACATGGCCGTCGCAGGCCGTCACAAGGCGCCCCTTCACAGGCGGCAACAGCGCGCCGTCGTGGCCCTGCTCGAGGTAT
Organism: Hallella faecis; assembly: GCA_963652545.1. Taxonomy (GTDB): domain Bacteria; phylum Pseudomonadota; class Gammaproteobacteria; order Burkholderiales; family Burkholderiaceae_F; genus Duodenibacillus. The sequence goes on from CAVJUB010000008.1 coordinate 5,531, forward strand.
TCGTTCTTGAACGCGGAAGCGAAGACTTCGCTGATCAATTGCGCCGTGGCGCGGCCGCCGGCCCCGAAGGGCATGTCGACGAATCCCTTTTTGATGTCGAGCGGACGAATGTAATTGGGCTTCACAGCCATGGCTTTCCTCTTTTCAAGACAGACGACGTTGTTCGTAGGAGTAGAAGGCGGCGCAGGCGCCTTCGCTGGAGACCATGCAGGCGCCGATCGGATGGATCGGCGTGCAGACCGTGCCGAAGGCGCGGCAGTCGCGCGGCTCTTTTTCGCCGCGCAGGATGGCGCCGCATTCGCAGGCCTTGTTTTCCGGAACGACGCGCTCCTTCAAGCCGAACTTCTTTTCGGCGTCAAAGCGCTCGTATCGGGGCGCCAGAGCGAGCGCGCTTTCCGGAACGAGCCCGAGGCCGCGCCAGGCAAACGTCGTGCGCTTCACGAAGACTTCCTTCACGAGCGCGATGGCGGTGGTGTTGCCTTCTGGCGAGACGCCGCGCGTGAATTCGTTTTCCACCACGGCGTCGCCCCGGTTCACCTGCCGCACGAGCATCAGAATCGTCATCAGCATGTCCAGGGGCTCGAAGCCGCAGATCACGACCGGGATGTGGTGGTGCTCGGTGAAGTGGCGGTAGGGCGCCTCGCCGATGATGGTGGAGACGTGCGCGGGGCCCACGAGGCCGTCAAGATGGATTTTCCCCAAGAGAATGTGCTCCATCGCCGCCGGCGTCAATACGTGCGAGCAGACGACGGAGAAGTTCGTGAGGTTCTGCGCGGCCGCAGCCTTCACGGCGACCGCCGTCGGAGGCGTCGTCGTTTCAAAGCCGATCGCAAAGAAGACCACCTCGCGGTCGGGGTTTGCCTTCGCAAGCGCCACGGCGTCCATGGGGGAGTAGACCATGCGCACGTCCGCGCCCTGCGCCTTCGCCTTGAAAAGCGTCAGGCCGCCCGAAGCGGGAACGCGCATCAGGTCGGCGTAGGTGCAGAGCGTCACCTGCGGGTTCTTCACGAGTTCCAGCGCCGTGTCAATGCGCCCGATGGGGAGCACGCACACGGGGCAGCCCGGGCCGTGGATCATCTTCACGTTCGCGGGCAGGAGTTCGGAAAGCCCCCAGCGCGCGAGCACGTGGGTGTGGCCGCCGCAGAACTCCATGAAGCGGTAGGTGCGGGCGGGATCGGCTTCGGCCGCAATCTGGCGGGCGATCCCCGCGGCCTTCTCGCGGTCGCGGTATTCGGTGACGTACTGCATCAGGCCTCCTTGGCGGCTGCGGCGACGGCGTCCATCGCAGCGAGCGTTTCCTTGGCTTTTTCGGCGTCAATCTTCTGCAATGCAAAGCCCACGTGGACGATCACCCAGTCGCCGGGCGCGGCGTCCGGCGTGAGCGAGACGTCGATGGTTTTCGTAATGCCGCCGGTGAGCGCGAGAGCGCTCGTGCCGTCGACGGATTGAATCTGAGCGGGAACCGCAAGACACATGGTCAGACTCCTTGATGAATCATTCGCGCCCGCGCAACGAGCGCTTCCCCGAAGCTCACGGCGCCGTCGCCGGGCGGGAGCGCTTCGGGAAGATAAACGGCATGGCCGAGCGCCCGAAGCCGCGCAGGAAGCCACGTTGAGAGCGTTCGGTTGAGAAACGACCCGCCCGCAAGGCACACGGGGGCGTCGTCTGTGATGAGGTCGTGCGCCCAGAGGGCGAGCCCTTCGGCGACCGTCGCCTGAAAGTCAGCGGCGCACTGCGGGGCGTCAAAATCTTCCGCGAGCCGGCAGCGGATGAGGTGAGCAAAAAGCGGCGCAAAGTCGATGACGCCGTTTTCCACCGCCCAGGCGCCGTCAATGACGCGGCCCGTGCGGCCGAAGGCGGCGCTTTCAAGCCGCACTGCTGCATAGGCTTCGTCCTTCATGACTTCCACGAAGCCCAGAATCGCCGACGCCGCGTCAAAGAGGCGGCCGAGGCTCGTGGTGCGTCCCGAAAGCCGCGGGCTTCGGATCACTTCGCGGATGGGGAGTCCCTTGAAAGCCGGCCAGAGCGTTTCAATGACGTCGTCGCGGTCCGCCGCAAGGCACATGGCCGCGCCCATGCGGCGAGGCTCGCGCGCCGCCTTGTCAAAGCCCGGCAGCGGCATTTCCTTCAAGTGGCCCGCGCGGCGGAAGGTGCCGTCGGGGAAGACGTGCAAAAGCTCGCCGCCCCAGGCCGCGCCGTCGTCGCCGAGCCCCGTGCCGTCCATCGCGAGCCCCCAGACGGGGACGCTTGACAGGCCGTGCTCGCCCGCCGCCGCGGCGATGTGCGCGTGATGGTGCTGCACGACGGCGAGCGGAATCGAACGATCAGCGGCCGTGCGCTCGGCTTCGTGCGTGGAGAAGAAGTCGGGGTGCGCGTCGCAGGCGACGCCCGCGGGCGTCACTTCCAGAATGTCGAGCAAATGGTCGGCGGACTTCACGAGCGCCGCGCAGGTCGCGGCGTTGTCCGTGTCGCCGATGTGTTCGGTGAGAAAAGCCTCGCGGCCTCGCGTGACGCACGCCGTGGTCTTGAGGTAGGGCCCCCAGGCGAGAACGTCCGGTCCCTCCGGGACGGCGACCGCCAGCGGCGTGAAGCCTCGGGCGCGGCGCACGCAGCGCACGACGCCCGCCATGTCGCGCACGACGGAGTCGTCGCAGCGCGCCACGATCGGCCGGTCGTTCATGAGAAAAACGTCGGCGATGCCTGTGAGACGCGCGAGCGCCTCGTCGTTGTCGATCACAAGAGGCTCGCCCCCCGGGTTGGCGCTCGTCATCACAAAGACCGTGTCGCAGGCGGTTTCGGGAAGTCCCCCCGCCGGACGGCCGAGCGCTTCAAAAAAGAGGAGCAAATGCACCGGCGTGTAGGGGAGCATCACGCCGATTTCGGCGTAAAGCGGGGCGACGGAAGGCGCAATGAGCGCTTCGCAGCGAGCGGCTTTGGGCGCGAGCACGATGGGGCGCGCAACGGATGTGAGCGCCGCGGCGCCTGCGTCGGAAAACTGGGCGAGCTCGCGCGCCGAGGCGGCGTTGGCGCACATGACGGCGAACGCCTTTTCGCTGCGGTTCTTGCGGCGGCGCAGTTCCGCGACGGCGGATTCATTCGCGGCGTCGCAGACGAGGTGAAAGCCCCCGAGGCCCTTCACGGCCGCGATGCCGCCCGCGCGGATGACGCGCAGCGTTTCGGCGATCGCGTCGCCCGGAAGCTCCCGCCCCGCGGGATCGGTGAGAAAGAGCCTGGGACCGCAGACAGGGCAGGCGTTGGGCTGCGCATGAAAGCGCCGGTCGGCGGGATTTTCATATTCGCGGCGGCACGCGGGGCACATCGGGAACGTGCTCATGCTCGTCTGCGCGCGGTCGTACGGAATGTGCCGCGTGATCGTAAAGCGCGGGCCGCAGTGCGTGCAGTTCGTGAAGGCGTAGCGGTAGCGGCGGTTTGCGGGATCAAAAACATCCTTTTCGCAGGCCGGGCACGTGGCGGCGTCGGGCGTCACCATCGTGCGGGCGCGGCCGGCGCGGCTTTCCGTGATCACGAAGTCCGCGGCGCCCTGCGGGGGCTCGGTGGCGATCAGCTCCACGGCGTCGATGCGCGCCAGCGGCGCCTCCGCGGCGACGTCGCGCCGGAGCTCGGCTTCAAACGAGTGAACGACGGCTTCGTCGCCCTCCACCGCGATGATCACGCCTTCGGCGTCATTGAAGACGAAGCCCGCGAGAGCGAGGCGCCGGGCGGTGCGCCAGACCGTGGGGCGGAACCCCACGCCCTGCACGAGGCCGCGGATGCGATACGTTTCCCGAATGCGCATGATGGGGGCCTTTTAAAGGGACGCCACCGTGAGCTGGGCCTTGAGCCAGTCGCACCAGCGCTCCATCCCTTCGCCCGTCGCCGCGGAAAGCCGCAGCACGGTGATCTTCGGATTCACCTTGCGCGCATTGGCTTCGCAGCGGTCGAGATCGAACTTCACGTAGGGGGCGAGGTCGATCTTGTTGATGATCATGAGGTCCGCCGCGGCGAACATGTCCGGGTACTTGAGGGGCTTGTCGTCGCCTTCGGTGACGGAAATGACGGCGACTTTGTGGGCTTCGCCCAGGTCAAACTCTGCCGGGCAGACGAGGTTGCCGACGTTTTCAATGAAGACGACGGACTTCTCGGCGGCCTTGAGCTCGCCCAGCGCGAGGAGCACCTGGCGGGCCTCGAGGTGGCAGCCGCGGCCGGTGTTGATCTGGATGGCGCGGGCGCCCGCCGCGCGGATGCGCTCGGCGTCGTTGTCCGTCTGCAGGTCGCCTTCAATGACGCCCATCGGAACGTCCTTCATCGCCGGGTGGCGCACGGTGGCGGAAAGGAGCTCGGTCTTTCCGGATCCCGGCGAGCTCACGAGGTTCAAGGCGAGGATGTGGTTCTTGCGGAAGTAGGCGCGCACGAGCGCGGCGTCCGCGTTGTTGCGGGCGAGGATGTCTTCTTCGACCGTCACGGTGCGCGAAGCGCCGTGCTCATGATCGTGGTCGTGATGATGCTCGTGATCATGGTGGTCATGGTCGTGCGAATGCGTGACGATGTTGCCGTGTTCGTCAACGTGGGTGTGCGTGTGTTCGTGGTGGCCGCAGCCGCAGGTGGTGCACATGGTTTTTGCCTCTGAAGTAAAGAATTCGGTTAGTTGGGAATCTCAAAGTCGAGCACTTTGAGTTCGTGTCCCGCGACCGGGGTGAGATGCCAGCCGCCGCAGTCGGGGCAGGCGTCGCCGTGGCGGTGCAGCGGGACGGTCTTGGCGCAGTCCATGCACCAGGCTTCGCCCGCGGGGCGCTCGATCACGAGCTGGGAGCCCTTCAAGAGCCCCTCGCGCGTGACGGACTCCCAGGCGAACTGCAGGGCGTCGCAGTCCACGCCCGCCAGTTCGCCCACGGCGACGCGCACGGAGAGCACGCGGGAGACGGCTTCCGCGGCCGCGGTCTTGGCGACCGCTTCCACGATGCCTTCGGCAAGGGATACTTCATGCATGGGGTTCCTCCTGATGGCTGTCGTCGGCGACATCGAAAGTGCAGGGAATGCAGGCGTCGAGCCCCGTCGTGACCCAGAGCGCCTTGCGGCGGAATTCGTCGGCGGTCTCGGCGGGGATGGCGGTGAGGAGCTGCTCGCAGGGGCCGCCCGGAGCGAAGTTCCATTCGGTGGGGGCGACGATCGTGACGCGGCGGGCGTGAGAAAGCGTTTCGTCCAGCGCCACGCGGTGAATGAGAAGGCCGCGGGCGCACTCGACGAGCGCCGTGCCTTCGCGCTCGCCCGTGCGGGCGGCGCTCACCCAGGGACGCGTCGCGGGGTCGGTCACGAGCGCAATGAGTTCGGTCAAGCGCGCCGCAAAGAGCGTGCGCACGGAGTGACCGTAGCGCTCGCGCAGGGCGCGGATGAGGGGGCGCTGCGTCTCCCGCACGAAGGCGCCCGTCATCCGAGGCGCGCCGGGGGCGGCGGGCGCCATGGCGTCAAAGTTCGGGGCGTCAAGCCAGCGGGCGGCTTCGGACGGCTCGGCGGGCGACAAGACCGGCGCCGCAAACCGTTCGCCGGTGAGGTCCGCGGCCCAGAGCTTGGCGAAAAGCCGGGAGGCGATCGTCTGGCCGTGGGTCATCCAGGCGGCGAGGTCGGGAAGCGACTGCGTGGCGGAGAAGCGGTCAAGCGGCGTTCCCGCGACAAAGGTGACGACGGCGTCGCGCACGGCGTCTGCGAGCGGCCGGAAATCCGGCTTGTCCGCTGCGAAGGTGCGCATCGCCGTAAGGCGCAGGGCGCCGATCTTCTTCAAGTCCGCCGCAGGCGGCAGCCCCAGCGCCTTCGGGGCGTCAAACGCGAGAAAGCGCAGGTGTTCGGCCGCGGCTTCGAGCTTCACCCGTTCGGAAAAAAGCGGCGCGGGAGCGTGATTGGCGGCGGCGCCGACGGCGGCGAGCCAGGCGGCGCGGTGCGCTTCGGGGCAGAGCGAGTAGACGGACGTGATGAGCGTCACGGGCGCCGTGGTGCGCACGTCAGCGCCCGTGAGCGCGCGGGCGACCGCAGGACGCCGCGTGGAGCGCACGGCGACGTCAAAGCGCGCCTCTTCGAGGGCGCGGCGGGCGCGGATGAGGACGCTGCCTTCAGCGAACGTCATGAAGCGTCTCCTGCGCCGGCGACGCGCGTGAAAAGGCCGCGGCGCGAGACGGAGGCGGTGAGAAGGCTTTTTTTCGGCGCGGGCGCCTCGGCTTCGTCGGAAGCGGCCTTGGTCGTCATGAGATCAAGGCAAGTCCGGGCGAAGGCGTCGGCCGCGGCCTGGTCCGCAAAGTCGTGCACGGGGCTTTTCAAGGAGCACATGAGGTACTGGCCCAGAATGCTGTCCTTGACGGAAAGAAAGGTGAAGTCGCCGCCGGCGAGCTTCAAGTCCACCGCGACGCCCGCGGGCAGCACCTTCCAGTGGCTGCGGTCGCCGCAGGCAAAAACGGCTTGCACCGACCACGGCGTCACGACGACGCCGATCCAGTGGCAGCCGGTGCGCTTGAAGGGAAGGACGCGCACCGCAAGGCGCGTCGAGACAATCGGCAGCCCCTTCATGCGGCGCTGCAGGACTTCTTCAAAGCCCGCGGCAAAGAAGGGGGCGGGATCGGCGGCAAAGACGCGCAGGCGGCCCTCTTCAGGCGTGAAGCGGGCGCGGGGCGCGGCGGGATGCGCCTTTTCGTAGGCTTGGGCGGCCTCGTCCTGATTCCAAGGACGGGGCGCGCGCACGAGCGTCACGGGACGTTCTTCCATTAGTTTTGCCCTCCGTGCTGAAGGTCGTCGCCCGCCACGAGAAACGTGTCGCGCGCGGCGCCGCAGTGCGGGCAGCACCACCAGTCCGGAAGTTCCGAAAAGGGCGTTCCCGGCAGCGTTTCGTTTTCCGGACACCCTTCCTCGGGGTCGTAGACGTACCAGCAGACCTTGCATTGCATGACGGGGTTGCCGGAAAGGCGCTCTCGGCGGCGCTCTTCCAAAAGGCGCTCGACGGTGGCGGAGTCAGCGAAGTTGCTCATGGTGAAATCAGCCCAGAACGCCGCGCTTCAGATCGCTTTCGATCCACTCGATCGTTTCGTCGAGCTTCTTCAAGCTGTCGGGCCAGTCGTCGGTGCCGGCGGGCACTTCGGGCGGAATGAGCGCCACGGTGAGGGCGTCCATCAAGGGCTTGCCGGCGTTGTTGAGAATGCGGGTGCGCCACAGGCCCTTGATGCGCGTCGAATCGATGCGCGTTTTCGCAAAACCCGAGATTTCCACGGCGGTTTTGCCGGTCCCCAGGGAGGCGAGCACGTAGTTCACGTCCGCAGGGGAGAGGGGCTGGTGCAGCAGGTCGATCTGGCGCACGGCCGTTTCGGGAATGACGGAGAGATCGGCTTCCTTCAGGGTTTCGCGTAGCTCGGCAATGAGGGCCTGCGCGGCAAAGAGTCCTTCGGGCTTCTTGGCGGGTTCGGTGATGTCGGCGTCGCCCTGGCTGATGGCGGCGGTCACCGAGCGCGGCAGGCGCCCTGCCACAAGGGAAATCTGCCGGCCGATCATCATCTTCCAGAGCCCCGGAATTTCAGTTTCTTCGGCGGTGGCTTCGCCCGCAAAGAGGCTGATCTTCACTTCGCCGCGGCCGAGCGTTTGAAAGAGAAACTGCATTGCGCCCGAAGAGAGCGTCACGAGGTCGTCCACCCAGTGGACGTCGCCCGCGGCGCTGCCATCAGCGATGGCTGTGCGAGCGGTCTTGAGAAGTTTCAGCACCTGGCGGGCGGCTTCTTTTTCTTCGGCCGGCGTGAGCCCGGTGACGGTCTTGACGGCGGTCTTTGCGACTTCAGCGGAATTCATGTGGAGCACTCACAAAAAGATTAAAGGGCGGCGATGGGGATGGACTTCTTCGTTTTGGCGGGGGCCGTGAGAATCTTCACGAGCTCCGTCTGGTAGTCCTCCCAGGTTTTGAGACCTTCGACGGCGCCGATCAGGTCTCCGTAGAGAAAGACGGCGACAGCGGGGAGCTTTCGGATGCCGAGGCTCGTCGCCACGGCGCGGCCTTCGGCGGGATCGGTGAAGCCCGCAAGCGTGAGCGCGTCTTCAAAGGACGCGAAAAGCTCCGGGGCGATCGCCGCCATGTCGAGCGTCTCCTTGTACATCACGGGATCGTCGGCGAGACAGAGGACGGCGAGGCCCTCCGCTGCGCGAAAGGCGTCGATCGTCGCTTTCGTGACGCGCTGCACCCGACCGTCCTGCCACAGCCGGCAAAAGAGCGGATGGGTGTTGACGTCGATCTTCACGAGCTCGGCGGTGGGGGCGTTGAGTTTCACAGCCATGGGAGTTCCTTGGTGATTTTGCGTATGTCGCTATTCTCTGAAGATATAGCGTCGGCGTAAATAAGTCCGTAGAGGAAGCTGGTCTAAACCGCCGCACCCCATGGAATTAAGCCGCTCAGTCATTGGAATTAGGCCGTTTGACGGAGGCCTGCGGCCGGACATTTTGGGGTGGCTGATACGGAACTTTTTCGTGCTTAAAAAATAAGCACGCCGATAACTAACTGAAATGGCGATGAATTTTTACGGCAAGCGGGGAATGTCCACAGAAATGGTGGATAAGGAGAACGTCGCAGAAGGTCCTTGATGCGACGCTGCAGTGCTTTGATTTGGCACGAAAATGCGGCTTTCGTATCAGCTGCAGGAAAACAGCCGGCGCTCGGTAGAATCTCAGCTTCACCCAGAAAAAGAGGAACCCGGTGAATGCAGATCGATCATGCCGCGCCTTCCGTGGCGCCCCTCTATGAAGACGAGTCGCTTGGCATCGTGATGAAGCCGCCGCGGCTCCTGGTGCACCGCAGCGAAGTGTCGCCCCGAGAGGAGTCTTATGCGCTGCAGCAGGCGCGCGACCTGTTCGGCCGGCGCGTTTATGCCGTGCACCGGCTCGATCGCGGCACGTCGGGCGTGCTCGTGTTTGCGTTTGACTCCGCGACCGCGGCAGCGATGGGTGAAGCGTGGGCGGCGGGCGCCGTGCGAAAGCGCTACGCGCTCCTCTCGCGCGGCTGGATTGAGGCGCCGCTTCGGATCACACACCCGCTCACGCCTGTGAAGGACGCCTACCTGCGCGTGCAGAAGACGGAGGCGCAGGCGGCGGAAACTTTTGTGGCGCCTTGGGGAACGGCGGACATTCCGGTGGCGTTCGGCGGCTTTCCGTCGATTCGCGTGACGCTCGCGGGGGCCGAGCCATTGACGGGCCGGCGCCACCAGATTCGCCGGCACTTGAAGCACGCGGCGCATCCGATTCTGGGCGACGCCACGTACGGAAAGGGCCCACTGAACCGCACGGTCGCGGCCTGGTGGGGGACGGACCGCTTGATGCTGCACTGTGCGCGGATGGCCTTTCCGCATCCGGTGACGGGCGAGACGGTGGACGTTGCCGCGGCGCCTGATGCGGAGATGGCGAAGGCCCTTGCGGCGCTGGGGCTTGAAGCCGCCTACAATGCCGCGGCATCAGCGCCGTGGACGGCTGTGAACGGCGACATTGAAACGATCAACTGAGGAAAGACAAGATGACGGACGGCGTGACCGAGGAAGCCAAGGCGGAAGCTCGCAAGGACTGGACGGACGTGAAGGCGCGCTATGCGTCGGTGAAGGCGGCGCTTGAAGCGGAGACGCAGCGCTGGGGCGCCTGGACGGAGCTGCTCGCGGTCTCCAAAACGTTCCCTGCGGAGGCGGTGCTTGCGGTGGCGCAGTGCGGCCAGCGCGACTTTGGCGAAAACTACGCGCAGGAAGGCTGCGACAAGGTGGACTGGTTTCGGAAGAACCATCCCGAGATGCGGCTCACATGGCACTTCATCGGACCGCTGCAGTCCAACAAGACGCGGATGGTCGCCGAGCACTTTGACTGGGTGGAGAGCATCAATCGCGTGAGGATCGCGCAGCGATTGAACGATCAGCGGCCGAGGACGATGGACAAGCTCAACGTTTTGGTGGAAGTGAACATCGACGGAGAGGAAACCAAAAGCGGCGTGAAGCTCGAGGAACTCGAAGACGTTTTGGAAGCCGTGTCGGCGATGCCGAATCTGCGGCTTCGCGGTCTGATGGCGATTCCGGCGCCGGCGGCGACGCGTGAGGAGAAGCTCGCGCCCTTGACGGCGATGCGAGCGCTCTTTGACCGCTATGCGGAGGCGTACTGCTTTGACATCCTTTCCATGGGCATGAGCGCTGACATGGCGGAGGCGGTGGAGGCCGGGGCGACGCAGGTTCGCGTGGGAAGCGCCATCTTCGGCGCGCGTCACTATCCGGCCAAGGCGGAGTAGGTCAATGAGGCACCTGCGCCGCGAGATGCGGCGGCAGGCGGCCGGTGTTTTCAAGAATGTCAGCGAAGGCGGCGTCCACATCGGGCGTTTCGCCTGCCATGGCGGCGTCCACGCAGGTGAGCGCCGCTTCAATTTTGTGGGCTTCGTCTTCGTCGATGGGACGGAGAATGTCGTCTCGGAAGACGAGCACCCAGTCGCCGGGCGTGAGCTCGCCGATGAGCGAAGCGTCGGCGCGAACGGCGCGGCCCGGACGCTCGCAGTGTGCGAACGTGCCCTCGACGGCCGTGACTTTCATGGGAACGGCAATGCACATGGGATGGCTCCGTTTACGCCGCGGGCGTCGCAAAGCGAGGATCGCCCTCGCGGCAGGCCATGGCTTCCGAAGGGCGGCCGCCTTCGTAGCGGGCTTCAGAGAGGCTGTCGGTGGTGAGGGGCGCTACGGCGGCGCCTTCGGGGCGGCGGCGGACTGCATAGCCCCAGCGGCGAAGCTCTTCTTCGGCGGCTTTCATCGCCGGATCGAGCTGCGCGCGAACTACGTCGGACAAGGAGCCGCCGTAGTCTTCCAAAATCTTGGGCTGGACCCCGATCACGGTGACGCGCTCGGGGGCCTTCCCTAAAAGCGCCGCGGCGGAGAGAACGTCGTTCACGCCCGCCTGGTGCGGCGAAATCTTCGTGGCGGACCACACGGCGAAGTCGCCGTCCCGGAGCACCTGGAGGGTGCCGGGGGCGGCCTTCAAGTCCGCGCAGTCAAAGATGAGGAGGTCCTTCGTGTTGGAAAAGGCATCGAGGAGCCAGAGTCCGAGGGTGCCGCCGTCCAAAACCTGCGTTCTGTCGGGCGCCTCGAACGTCTGGTGGAAATGCTCGACGCAGCGCACCCCGAAGCCTTCATCGGCCCAAAGCAGGTTGCCTACGCCGATCACGGTGAGATCGTAGTTGCGCTGGTCGGACATTTTCGTTTCTCCTTATTCCTTGAACATGCGAAGACCGGTGGTCATCGAGCTGATGGTCGTGGCGCCGCCCATCACGTCTTCACGGAACGACATGTACATGTGCGCAATCGAGAAGATGATGAAGACGTACATCAGCGCGTGGTGCACGGTGCGCACCGCCTGGGCGTCGCCCGCGACGGAGAACACCCAGCCGAACCAGCTCATCCAGCCCGTGTCCCAGCCCCAGGTCTGCGCGTAGAGCGCAAAGCCCGTGACGATGATGACGACGCTGCCCAGCGTGAACATGAAGAACATGGCGCACTGAGCCAGCGGGTTGTGCCCCGCGTATTCGGGCGAATGGCTCCGAAGGAACAGATAGTACTTCACCTGCTCAAAGAGCATCTTCCACCACTTCAGGCTCCACAGGGGCGGCGTGATGATCATGCGCGAGTAGCAGTTCCCGACGATGCCCCAGTAGAGGCGGCCGATGAAGAGCACCGTGAAGATCATGCCGGCGATGAAGTGCGTGGCGCGGATGTAGCTCATGTCGTACGTGACCCACGTGTCCCCGAGGTTGGAGACGAGCGGGGCGCCGATCAGGAACCCCGTCGCGATCATCACGAACATGCACAGAGCCATCACCCAGTGCCAGATGCGCACCGGAGCTTCCCAGACGTAGAGCGGATGCGTGCCCGCCGCTACGTCAACTTCATAGGTGACTGGATCAATTTTCATGTGAAATCCTCCTTAGCGGACGGTCACGGAAGCGAGTTCCTCTCCCTCGGGCGAGAACACGTGAGACGCGCAGGCAAGGCACGGGTCGAAGCTGTGGATCGTGCGGATGATTTCCAGGGGACGCTTCGGATCCGCGAGCTCGGTGCCGATCAAGGCGCTTTCGTAGGCGCCGTGATTGCCTTCGTTGTCGCGCGGAGAAGCATTCCACGTCGTCGGAACGACCGCCTGCCAGTTGGCGAGCTTGCCGTTTTCGATGACGCAGTAGTGCGCGAGGGCGCCGCGGGGCGCTTCGCACAGACCCACGCCGCGGCAGGACTTCGGCCACGTCTTGGGCTCCCAGAGATCCATGTTCGCCGCGGCTTCGTCACCCGCCTTGATGTTGGCGACGAGGTCGTCCACGTACTTCACCATGAGGTTCGCGGTGAAGCCGCATTCCAGAGCGCGGGCGGCATGGCGGCCGAGCGTGGAGAAGACGGCTTCGAGCGGAAGGTTCATTTCCTTCAGCAAGGCTTCCGCGGGCTCCTTGTACTGCGGCATGTTCTTCACATAGCCCATCACGAGACGCGCAAGCGGCCCCACTTCCATCATGTGGCCCTTCCAGCGCGGGCTCTTCACCCAGGAGTACTTGCCGTCGGCGCCGAGCCACGAGAACTTCGTGGGCTTGCCGTCCGAGCCCTTCGGGAATTCGAAGGCGTGCTCCGTGACGCCGTCCCAGGGATGCAGGCCCTTGGCGCCGTCAGCGTACTTGTACCAGGAGTGATCGACGAATTCCTGGATTTCCTGCGGATCGCGCGGATCGACGGGGTGCACTTCGGTGAGCTTGCCGTCGATGATGGCGCCCGCGGGCATGAGAAGGGACTTCTCGCTCCAGTCGTTGGCGATTTCGGGGAAGTCGCCGAAGCAGAGGAGGTTCTTCGAAGAGATGCCGCCGCCGATCTTGAACCATTCCGGGTAGAAGGAGGCGATCGCCTTGATGTCGGGCAGGTAGACGTTGTTCACCATGTCCACCGCTTCCTTGGCGATGTCGCGCATGTAGTTCATGGTGACTTCGTTCACCATGACGCCCGCGGCGCCCGTGTCGTGCATGTTGATGGGGCACGCCACGCCGCCCACGAGGTAGTTCGGGTGCGGGTTCTTGCCGCCCAGAATCGTGTGGACCTTGATGATTTCCTTCTGGAAGTCGAGCACTTCGAGGTAGTGCGTGACGGCGAGAAGGTTCACGGCGGGCGGAAGCTTCATCGCGGGATGGCCCCAGTAGCCGTTCTTGAAGATGCCGAGCTGGCCGGAGGCGACGAACTTCTTCAGACGGTTCTGCACGTCGCGGAAGTAGCCGGCGGAAGACTTCGGATGGCTCGGGCTGATCTTTTCCTGCAGAGCCGACGTTTCGCGGGGATCGGCGTTCAAGGCGCTCACCACGTCCACCCAGTCAAGGGCGGAGAGCTGGTAGAAGTGAACCAGGTGGTCCTGCGTGTAAAGCGTCGCGTTCATCAGGTTGCGGATGATGTTCGCGTTCTTCGGAATGGCGATGCCGATCGCGTCTTCCACGGCGCGGACGGCGGCGAGGGCGTGAATGCCGGTGCAGACGCCGCAGATGCGCTCCACGAACGCCCAGGCGTCGCGGGGGTCGCGCCCCTTCAGAATGACTTCGAGGCCGCGCCACATGGTGCCGGTGCTCTGGGCGTCGGTGATGATGTTGTTGCTGTCAATCTCCGCCTGAACGCGCAGATGGCCTTCAATGCGGGTGACGGGGTCGACGACGACCCGGCGAGTGTTCTGTTCGCTCATTATTCAGCTCCCAAATCCTTGTTGTTCTTCTTGGCGCGCGCCTGGCTCACCGCCGAGAGCGCGGCATGCGCAGCGGCGGCGACGCCGACCACCGCGACCGTCGCCATGCCGACCTTGTCGACCGTGGCTTCCACGCCGCCAAAGAGGGGCGGGAGGATGTCGGGTTCATGGGCGTAGAAGCTGCCCTTGTCAAAGAAGTTGTTTTCCGAGCAGCCGATGCAGCCGTGGCCGGACTGCACGGGCCAGGAGAGGCCTTCGTTCCAGCGGATGGTGGAGCAGGCGTTGTAGGTGGTCGGGCCCTTGCAGCCCACCTTGTAGAGGCAGTAGCCGAGCTTCGCGCCGATGTCGTCGAACTTCTCGACGAACTGGCCGGCTTCGAAGTGGGCGCGGCGATAGCACTTGTCGTGAATGCGCTGGCCGTAGAACATCTTCGGGCGGCCGAGGCGGTCCAAGGGGGGCAGGCGGTCGTACGTGAGGATGTACGTGATGACGCCCGTCATGACTTCAGGAATCGGGGGGCAGCCCGGAACGAGCACCACCGGCTTGTCGGTGATGACGTCCGTGATCGGCACGGACTTCGTGGGATTGGGCTTGGCGGCCTGGACGCAGCCCCACGCAGCGCAGGAGCCCCAGCCGATCACGGCCTTGGCGTCCTTGCAGACGTGCTTGATCTTTTCGAGGAAGGTTTCGCCCCCGGGGATGCAGAACGTGCCGTCGTTGCCGAGCGGAATGTTGCCTTCCACGGCGACGATGTAGTTGCCCTTGTACTTCTCGATCGTGTCGGCGAGGGCTTCTTCAGCCTGGTCGCCCGCGGCGGCCATGATGGTGTCGTCGTAGTCGAGGCTCACCATGCTGAGAACGAGGTCCTTGGCGAGCGGATGGTAAGAGCGGATGAAAGATTCCGTGCAGCAGGTGCATTCCAGACCGTGCAGCCACACGATCGGGGTGCGGGGCTTCGTCTGAAGCGCTTCCGCGATGTCCTTCGCGCCGGCGTTCCCGAGCCCGAGGCTCGCCGCAGTGAGCGAGCAGAACTGCAGGAAGCTGCGGCGGCTGACGCCCTGGCGGCGCAGCGCCTGATATTGAGTTTCCATGGTTTTCCTCCTGACCGGCAGGGCGACAGGCTTTTTTCGCCCGGCTGCCCGCTGGAATTGGGGTTGCTGAGAGGGTGAACTCCTGCCGCAGGGTGCAAAGGGCCCTTGGGCAAAAATCCTTACTGCGCTATTCTATTTTTGCCTAACGGGCGTTCCTATTGGCCGGAGGTACTGAAATGGAGGAGAAAAGGAAGGCAAAGGAAGGAGTGATTTGCAAAAGAACTAGACCGAAAGAACTAGTACTGACTAGATCGTTGAGCAGCTCATGCGGGAGCGGTGGCGTCCCTGCTCGTTTTGCGGATAGACAAAGGCCCCGCCGTTCCGTTCAGAATGGCGGGGCCTTAAAGCTCTGCTGGCTACTTTCGCTGCCAGCTTGCTTGCATTAGATCGCGCGGAGCACGGCGCCCGTGCACCCAGAGCTCACCTGCTTCGCGTAGCGAGCGAGGTAGCCCGTGGTGATGCGCGGCGCGCGGGGCTTCCACTCGGCCTTGCGGCGGGCCATCTCTTCATCGCTCACGTCAACGCTGATGCGGTTGGCGGGAATGTCGATCTCAATGATGTCGCCTTCCTTCACGAGGGCGATCGGGCCGCCCACGGCGGCTTCCGGTGACACATGGCCGATGGCGGCGCCGCGGGTGGCGCCGGAGAAGCGGCCGTCCGTGATGAGGGCGACGCAGTGGCCGAGCCCCGAGCCCATGATGGCGGAGGTGGGGTTGAGCATTTCGCGCATGCCGGGGCCGCCCTTGGGGCCTTCGTAGCGGATGACGACGACTTCGCCCGGATTGATCTGGCCGCCGTAGATGGCGTTCAGCGCATCCTCTTCGCAGTCAAAGACGCGGGCCTTGCCCTTGTGCACCATCATGTCGGCGCCCACGGCGGAGCGCTTCACGACGGAGCCTTCGGGGGCGAGGTTGCCCTTCAGAACCGCGATGCCGCCTTCCTTGGCGATGGGGTTTTCGACGGTGTGGATGATTTCCGTGTCGAGGATCTTGGCGCCCGCGATGTTTTCGCCGACGGTCTTGCCGGTCACGGTCATGAGGTCCGTCTTCAAGAAGCCGAGCTTCGCGATCTCCGCCATCACGGCGCGGATGCCGCCCGCTTCATCGAGCTCTTCGATGTAGTGGTTGCCGGCCGGGGCGAGGTGGCAGAGGTTGGGGGTGTGGGAGCTGATTTCGTTTGCGACCGAGAGATCGAGATCGATGCCGCATTCGTGCGCAATGGCGGGAAGGTGCAGCATGGAGTTCGTGGAGCAGCCGAGCGCCATGTCGATCGCGAGAGCGTTCATGAAGGCGTCGCGCGTCATGATGTCCCGAGGCTTCACGTCGTTCTTGACAAGCTCCATGATCTTCATGCCCGTTTCCTTCGCAAGGCGCAGGCGGGCGGAGTAGACGGCGGGAATGGTGCCGTTGCCGGGAAGCGCCATGCCGAGCACTTCGGAGAGGCAGTTCATGGAATTGGCGGTGAACATGCCGGAGCAGGAGCCGCAGGAGGGGCAGGCCTTGTTTTCCAGATCTTCGAACTGGATCTTGGTGATCTTTCCCGTGCGGAACTGGCTCACGCCTTCGCTGATGTTGGAGTAGGAGACCTTGTGGCCTTCGAAGTGGCCGGCGAGCATGGCGCCGCCGCTCACGACGATGGACGGAATGTTGAGGCGGGCCGCCGCCATCAAAAGCCCCGGCACGTTCTTGTCGCAGGCGGCGACGAGAACGAGGCCGTCAAAGGGGTGGGCCGTCGCCATCGCTTCCGTGCTGTCAGCGATGAGCTCGCGGGAGACGAGGGAGTACTTCATGCCGGTGTGGCCCATGGCGAGCCCGTCGCAGACCGCGATCGCCGGGAAGACGATCGGCACGCCGCCCGCCAGCGCCACGCCCTGCTTCACGGCGTCAACCACCTTGTCAAGGTTCATGTGGCCCGGAACGATGTCGTTCTTGGAGCTCACGACGCCGATCAGCGGCTTGCCGATTTCGGCGTCGCACAAGCCGAGGGCCTTCAAAAGAGAACGCTGCGGGGCGGCATTGACGCCCTTGGTTAACGGATCACTGCGCATGGACGGGGTACTCCGAGTAATGAGGTTGATAGCAAGATCGCAACGAAGGACGAAAGACGGGCGCCGTCTCCTTGCGGCGCTGAGCCTTCCGGCTCCTTCTGAAAAAGGAATCTTCCATTTTATCGCCCGGGTGCCGGTTGGTACGACAGCGGGCTTAAGGTGAACCGCCTACCTGCGGGCCCTGTCAATCGCCGTCATAGCGGGCGTGAATGCTGCTTCGGCTGTAAGTTTTTGTTAATGGCTTCTGCCTAAACTCGCCAGCAAACACTATGGGAGTCTGGGCCTTCAAAAAAGCCGGCCCCCTCCCGGCAACGAACCTCTTATGACCCCCAACGAGACTGACGCACTCTTTGCCGCCGAGTCGCTCGAAATGGAGCGCGGCGACCGGCTTCTCTTCACCGGACTCGAGTTCCGGGCCCCGGCAGGCACGCTGGTGCGCCTCGCGGGCGCCAACGGCACGGGGAAGACGTCGCTCTTGAGGCTTCTCACCGGGCTCATGACGCCCGACGCCGGCCGCATTCTTTACCGCGGCGAAGACATCAAGAAGCTAAAGGAAGACTACTGGCGCGACCTCGTCTACATCGGCCACTTGAACGGCGTCAAGGATGATCTCACGGCCCGAGAGAACGTGCGCGTCAGCGCGCGCTTCGGGAACCTGCGCGTCACGGACGAGGCGGCGGAGGCGGCGCTCGCGAAAGTGGGGCTCGAAGACTTTTTTGATCATCCCACCGGGGAGCTGAGCCAGGGGCAGCGGCGGCGCGTGGCGCTCGCCCGGCTCTTTGTGAGCGAAGAAAAGCCCGTGTGGATTCTGGACGAACCCTTCACGGCGCTTGATGTCGCAAGCGTCGCGAACCTCACGCAGGCCGTCGCGGATCATGTGAACGCCGGGGGCGTCGTCATCTACACCACGCACCAGGAATGCCCGGTGCCGGTGGCGGACGAGCGAAAGCTCACGGTGACCGTGTCGGACTTTGCGCCGGCGGGGTTTGTGCCGGAAACGGAGGAGGATGACCATGCTTGAGCTTTTTTTCTCCGTCGTTCGCCGCGACCTGCTGCTGGCGATGAAGCAAAAGAGCGACATCATTCAGACGCTCTTCTTCTTTGCTGTCGTCGTGACCTTGGTGCCCCTCGGGGTTGGCGCCGAGACGAATCTCTTGCGCAGCATGGCGCCGGGCGTGGTGTGGGTTGCCGCGCTTCTGGCGGCGCTTCTTTCGCTGCCGCGCCTTTTCGCTCATGACTGGGCGGACGGGACCTTGGAGCAGATGTTGATTTCCGCGGAGCCCTTGACGGTCATCGTGCTTGCGAAGGTGGCGGCGCACTGGCTTGTGACGGGCGTGCCGATGACGGTCTTCTCCGTCATTTTCGGCGTGATGTTTGACCTTCCCGTCGAGGAGACGCTGGTGCTCACGGCGGCGCTTGCGCTGGGCACGCCGGTGCTGAGCCTCGTGGGCGCGATCGGCGCGGCGCTGACGCTGGGCCTGCGCGCGGGCTCGGTGCTCACAAGCCTGCTGGTGCTGCCCCTCTACATTCCGGTGCTTGTCTTCGGCGCGGGCGCGGCGGTGCAGGTGGCGGTGAGCGTGAGCCCGGCGGCCTATCTCATGGTGACGGGAGCGCTCACGCTCTTTGCGCTGGCCGCCGCGCCATTTGCGGTCGCCGCCGCCCTCCGAATTTCGATGCAGTAAGGAGATCGATTTTGTTCAAGCAAGCCTTTTTCACGCCGCAGGGGTTCTACGGCACGGCGCAGAAGTCCGCGCCCTGGCTCTACGCTCTGGCGGGCCTCTTGTTTTTCACGGGGCTCTATCTTGTCTTCTTCGTCTGCCCCATTGACGCGACGCAGGGCCATTCCTACCGCATCCTCTTCATTCACGTGGGAGCGGCGTGGATGAGCATGCTGATCTACGTCATGATGGCGGTCTTTTCCGCGGGGGCTCTCGCCACAGAAAACCGCATGTGTTCGGTGTATGCGGCGGCGATGGCGCCCACGGGGGCCGCAATGACGTTTCTCGCGCTCTTCACCGGCGCCTTCTGGGGCCGTCCGACCTGGGGCGCCTACTGGGTGTGGGACGCGCGGCTCACGAGCGAACTCATTCTGCTTTTCCTCTACCTCGGCTTTCTTGCGCTGCAGAGCGCCGTCACGGACTGGAAGCGCGCCGACAAGGCCTGCGCTCTGATCGCCATCGTGGGCGTGGTGAACGTGCCCATCATCTACTTTTCGGTGAAGTGGTGGAACACCCTTCACCAGGGCGCCTCCATCACGTCGAAGGGCTCCTCGATGCATCCCGTGATGCTCGCGACGCTTCTCGTGATGGTCGCCGCCTTCTGGATCTACAGCTTCGCCGCCACCTTCTCGCGCGCGAAGAACCTCGTTCTTGCGCGCGAAAAGCGCGAAGCCTGGGCGCAGCGCGCCGCGAAGGAGTGAACATGCAGTGGAGCTCTTTTTCTGAATTTCTTTCGATGGGCGGCCACGGCTACTTCGTGTGGTGCGCCTATGGCATGGCGATCCTGCTGCTCGTTCTGGAAACCGTGAGCCTCGCGATGGGACGAAAATCCGCCAAGGCCGCGGTGAAGAAAGAGGCTGCCAAACTCGCCGCCCGCGAGAAGGCGGCGAAGGCCGCGGCGCAAAAAGCCGCGTCCAAGGCGTCCGCCTGATTTGAGACCCCGCTACTTAGGAGAATCCCCAACATGGCTTCCGCAGCTGCCAAGCGCCTCGCCCTCATCGGCGGGGCCGTCGCCGTCGTGGGCGTCGGCGTCTACCTGATGCTGTCCGCCTTCAACGACAACCTCGTCTTCTTCTACTCCCCGATGCAGGTCGCCAACCACGAGGCCCCGCAGGGCCGCGCCTTCCGCATGGGGGGCATGGTGGCCGAGGGGAGCGTGAAGCGCCTTGAGGACGGCGTCACCGTGCGCTTTGAAATCACGGACACCGCCGCTTCCATTCCCACCGAATACAAGGGCATCCTTCCCGACCTCTTCAAGGAGAACACCGGGGTGGTCGCTCAGGGGCAGTTGAACGACAAGGGCGTTTTCGTCGCGAGCGAAGTGCTCGCGAAGCATGATGAAAACTACATGCCCCCTGAAGTGAAGTCCGCCATGGACAAGGCTCAGCAGGCAAAGCGCGCCGGCGCTTCGGCTCCGCAATGATTTTTTGTTGAACGAGAGAGGGAGACAGTCCCGTGATTGCAGAAATCGGTCATTTTGCGCTCATCCTCGCGCTCGTCATGGCCGTGATTCAGGGGGTGATGCCGCTCGTCGGCGCCGCCCGCGGAATCCCGAGCTGGATGGCGGTGGGGAAGATGTGCGCCGCGGCGAACGCCGTCTTCATGACGGTGGCGTTCGGCACGCTGGCGTACTGCTTCTACGTGAGCGACTTTACGGTCTTCAACGTGGCGAACAACTCGAATTCGCTCTTGCCGTGGTACTACAAGATCGCGGCGACGTGGGGCAGCCACGAGGGGTCCATCCTCTTCTGGTCCACGACGCTCGCGTGGTGGGCGTTTGCGGTCGCTTTGACGAGCAGCCGCCTCTCCGAAGAGGCGATGGCGCGCGTGATGGGGATCATGGGGCTCGTTCTCGCGGGCTTTCTCCTTTTCATGCTCTTCACGTCGAACCCCTTCCTGCGCCTTTTCCCGGCGGCGCCTGAAGGCAGCGACCTGAATCCGCTGCTGCAGGACCCGGGGATGGTGTTCCATCCGCCGCTGCTTTACCTGGGCTACGTGGGCTTCTCGGTGCCCTTTGCGTTCTCGATTGCGGCGTTGATCGGCGGTCGTCTTGACGTGGCTTGGGCGCGCTGGATGCGGCCGTGGACCACGGCGGCGTGGATTCTCCTCACGCTGGGCATCGCGCTCGGCTCCTACTGGGCTTACTACGAACTGGGCTGGGGCGGCTGGTGGTTCTGGGATCCGGTCGAAAACTCGTCCTTCATGCCCTGGCTCACCGGCACGGCGCTGCTGCACAGCCTCGCCGTCACGGAAAAGCGCGGCTGCTTCAAGATCTGGACGGTGCTTCTTGCGATCATCACGTTCTCGCTCTCGCTTTTGGGGACCTTCCTCGTGCGTTCGGGCGTCTTGACGTCCGTGCACGCCTTCGCGACGGACCCGGAGCGCGGCGTCTTCATTCTTGCCTTTCTCATCATTGTGATCGGGCTCTCGTTCCTCCTCTTTGCCTGGCGCGCGCCGACGGTGGGGCTCGGGGGCAACTTCTCGATGGTCTCCCGTGAGTCGATGCTTCTCGTGAACAACGTGCTCCTTGTCGTTGCAATGAGCGCGGTGCTCCTCGGAACGCTCTATCCCTTGTTTCTCGATGCGCTGGGGGCGGGCAAGATTTCGGTCGGCCCCCCGTACTTTGACTCCGTCTTCGGGCCGCTGATGTTCCCGATGCTCTTTTTGCTGGGCGTGGCGCCTTTTGCGCGATGGAAGGAGGCGGACACGCTGGAGCTCGCAAAGAAGCTCGCCGGGGTGTTTGTAGCATCGATCGTGATCGGCGCTGTCATTCCCTTCCTCATGGGGCGCTGGAGCCACTGGGTGTTTGTGGGCTGCACGCTCGCCGCGTGGGTGGCGCTGACGGCGATTTACAACATCATTGACCGCGGCCGTAATCTGAAGGGCGGGTTCTTCGCGAAGCTTGCGCAGCATCCGCGCGCCTTCTGGGGCATGCAGATCGCGCACATCGGCGTCGCTGTCTTCGTGATCGGCGTGGCGCTCGTAAAGGGCTACCCCGCCGAGCGCAACGTGCGCATGTACGTGGGCGAGCAGGTGACGGTGGCGGACTACGCCTTCGTCTTCAACGGCACGAAGGAAGAGCGCGGCGCCAACTATCAGGCGGTGCAGGGCGACTTCACGGTGATCAAGGACGGAAAGGAATTGACGCACCTTTATCCTGAAAAGCGCAACTACTTCTCGTCTCGCTCCATGCCCATGACCGAAGCGGCGATCCGCCACTCCATCACGGGCGACGTGTACGTGAGCCTCGGGGAGCCGACGCCTGACGGCGCCTGGATCGTTCGCGCCTACAGCAAGCCCTTCGTGACGTGGATCTGGTGGGGCGCCATCCTCATGGCGCTGGGCGGATTCCTGGGCGTCACTGACAAGCGCTATCGCACGCGCCGTCGCCAGACGGCAGCGGCGTAGCTGGGGAGAATCAACATGAATCAGCGTTTGAAGTATCTCATTCCGCTCATCGTCTTTCTCGTGCTGGCGGTGTTCCTCTTCGTGGGGCTTTACTTGAATCCGCGAGACGTGCCGTCTGGCATGATCGGCAAGCCCGCGCCGGAATTCACGCTCCCCAAGCTGGGGAGCAATGAAACCCTGTCCAAGAAGGATCTTCTGGGGAAGGTCTACCTTCTCAACGTCTGGGCCTCCTGGTGCGAGGCGTGCCGCTACGAGCATCCCTACTACGTGGACTTGAAGCGCTCCGGAGACAAGACGTTCCTTCTGGGCTTCAACTACCGCGACAAGACGTACTTGGCGCAGCGGTGGCTCCGGGAGCTGGGCGATCCCTACGACGCCTGCGTCGTGGATGAAAAGGGAAAGGTGGCGATTGACTTCGGCGTGACCGGCGCTCCCGAGACCTACATCATCGACAAGAAGGGCGTCATCCGTCATCAGGTGATCGGCGCCGTGACGCCCGAGGTGTGGAAAAAGAAGGTGAAGCCCTTGATTCAACAGCTGGAGGCGGAATGATGCGTCGCACTCTTTGCATTCTGGCGGCGGCCCTGTGTCTTGCGGGCCCCGCGCTGTCGGCGCCTGCCGTCGAGCGCGTCGAGGCGACTCCGACGCAGTTTGACCCGGTGGCGCACAAGCGCGTTCTCGGCATCTCCGAGCAGCTTCGCTGCCTCGTGTGCCAGAACCAGTCGATTGCGGACAGCAACGCCGAGATCGCGGTGGACCTTCGAAATCAGGTGATCGAGCAGATCAAGGCGGGGCGCACCGACAAGGAGATCATCTCCTACATGACGGACCGCTACGGCGACTTTGTTCTCTACAACCCGCCTTTCAAGCTCTCGACCGCCATTTTGTGGCTGGGGCCCGTGGTGCTCTTTTTTGTGGCGCTGCTTGCGTTCTACCTGAACCTGCGCAACCGCCGCAAGGCGGTGGAGAAGACGGAGCGCGAGCTGACGCCCGAGGAGCGCCGCCGCGCGGACGCCCTCTTGAAAGGCGAGGAGTAACCCATGCTGCTGACATTCATTGCCATTGCGCTCGTCCTCACGTTCATCGGGCTGGCGCTCATCGCCTGGGGGCTTTTGAAGAAGCGCACCGGAAGCGAAGACACCGTGCGCCGCGACGCCAACCTCGCGGCGCTCCGGCGCCAGTACGCGGAGCTTGAGGCGGAGCACGCCGAGGGCAAAGTTTCTGACGACGAATACGCGGAGACGAAGACCGAAATCGAGCGCCGCGTGTTGGAAGAGGCGCAGGCCGAGGAGGCTCCCCGCAAGGAGGGAAAGACGGGCTTTGCGACGGTCTGCGTGCTCGCGGTCGCCGTGCCGGTGGCGGCCTTTTCGCTCTACGAACTTCTGGGGTCGCCGGAAGCCTTTGATCCCGAGTTTCTGCAGAGCCAGGCGGCGGCCCCGCACGGCATGGGCGGTCACACGGAAGCCGATCTTCAGGAGTCCCTGAACCTTCTGGAAGAGCGCCTCAAGGCGAATCCGGACAATCTGGACGGCTGGGTGATGCTCGCCAAAACCTATGCGTCCTTCAAAAATTGGAAGGACAGCTCCCGCGCTTACGAGCAGGTGAATCGCCTCGCGCCTCGCAACGCCGACGTTCTTTCCGACTGGGCGGACGTGATGGCCGCGGCGCAGGGGGACATCGCTGGCAAGCCCGAGGCCCTCATCAAGGAAGCGCTTGAAGTCGATCCGAAGCACTGGAAGGCGCTCGCGCTGATGGGCACGCTCTGCTTTGACCGCAAGGACTTCAAGGGCGCCGTGACCTATTGGGAGCGCATGCGCAACGGCACCGAGCAGGGCAGCGAAGAGTGGCGCCAGATTACGGAAAACATCGATCAGGCGCGTCGTCTCGGCGGACTGCCGCCGGAAGACCGCACGTTGACTGAGGCGCCTCACGCCAAGGCGGAGCCCCTGCCCGCCATGACGGGGCCGGCGGAAATCACCGGGACGGTGGAGCTTTCCGCCGCGCTCAAGGATCGCGTGAAGGCGGGCGACACGGTCTTCGTGTTCGCGCGTCCGGTGTCGGGCAGCAAGATGCCGGTGGCCTTCATTCGTCTGCAGGCGGAGAACCTTCCCGCGACGTTCCGTCTGGACGCCATGAGCCAGATGGGCATGGGCGTGAAGACGCTTGCGGATGTACGTGAGGCTGTGGTTGAAGCTCGCATCTCTCGCTCCGGCAACTTCATGCCGTCGGCGGGCGACTTGGAAGGCGCCGCCGGCGTCGTCAAGGTCGGCGCGCACGACGTGAAGATCGTGATCGACAAGGCCGTGCCGTAGCGGCTGGGTGAAAAGAAAAGGCTCCCTTTGGCGCTGTGCTGAGGGGAGCTTTTTTATTTTCTGGAATAGAGGTCAGTCGTCAAGCACCTGGCCTGCTTGATAACAAGCGCGGATGTAGTCGGGACTGGAGTAGTAGAAGCTGCTGTTGAAGTTGGAGACGATGGGCGGAATAAAGGATTGGAAGACAGACCGAAATCCGTCCCAAAGGTTGTCAGCGGGCATGGTCTGAAGGATCAAACGCTGGTACAGCCAGCCGATGTCTTCGACGGACGGCACCTTGAAACGGCAGGTTGAAAGCGGGTCGTAAGTGCCGGTGGCGAGGTCAAGCTCGTTGATAAGCGGAGCGGAGACCTCGTCAAAGCTAAGGCAGTGATTGACGGAGGCGTCGCGCATCAGCTGTTCAAAGCAAGGTTGAGAGATTCTTTTTGCAATGTCTTCGTGGCGGTTTTTGGTTTTTCGTGAGAGAAATTCAACCAGAGCGCAGACATAATGAAGATTATTTTTTTCTTCGTAATTCATTGAACAGCCTCTGAATCAAGAAAGGTCAGACAACGGAGGGCTTTTTCGGTGTGAAAGCTGATTTGGTGCGTCGGATGACGGAAGCGGGCAAATTCCAGAAAGACGGATTTGGGAATGTCGCCTGCGAGGTAGCTGTTGACGAAGTTCCAAATGGAATCATCGGCCATGGGGCCTTCGACCAGGTCGTAATCATGATGACGCCCCGATCGGCAGCGGGCGATGAAGTTGAGCCAGGCTTCATTGACTTCAGAGAACTGCAGAATTTTGAGATCAGTTGACGGCTGAAAGCGATAGCGGTTCACGTACCCGCCTTTTGCATTGCGAATGGCCCAGCGCCTCGCTTGCTCGTGGTGGTTGGTGCAGTAAAACCCCCAGGAAAAATCCTTCGTATAGGGGGATCTTCTGATCTCGGGATGCTCAATCGTGACGGAGCTTCCGTGAAAGAGTGTCTGAATCAAAGAGGGGGACATTTTTCCAGACTCGTTGTGGCTTGTGGCTAAAAGGTAGTGACGCTGGACAGGGCTGTCGGATTCCATGGCGCAAATGACTTGCCAATTGGTGCTCGAAATGCCTCGCATGGGCGTCCGTTGGACTTGAAAGAGTTGGTGGGGCTCTCAAATTTGGTAGGTACGGAGCTCTCCCATGGGCATTTGAACCTGAAGCGATAGTTTTCCTCCCAAGGCTTCAATATATTTCTTCAATGTCATTATTCCTACATTAACTTTTGCCGTCTCCATTTTGGTAATCGCTGGACGAGACACGCCCACGGCGGAAGCGAGTTCCGTCTGGGACATGTTCAGATCCTCGCGAATGCGAGTCAAGATGTATTCTTCGCGCAGTTTGCGATACTTTTCATTGACTCTTTCTATTAGTTCAGGACTCTCCGAGGCAAGCACTTTTTCGAGGGAATATTCGTTTTTCATTTTTTAGCTCCAGCAAATGATCTTCGAATTCTTCTTCTGCAATAGGAATCGACTTTATAAAATCGATCGTTTCCACTTTTGTCTCCTGCGCAATAATATGATTGCTTGCTGATCAGGATCAAAAGCAAATGGGATTCGTATAGGATTTCCTTTGTTTTTAATTTTATTGTCTGTGGGTAGCAATCACCGGTTGAACGCCTATTGTAACCAATAGGTTGCGGATGGTTCAAATCCGCTTCTTGTTGTTTCGAGGTGTTGCGTGCAACTGCTGCTGTCTGCCAGTTTGCGGCAAAATCTTCGCATCATCAGCATCATCTCGAGGAGGCTACAACCATGACTCGCACCTTGACGCTTCGCGCGACGGCCGTCGCGCTGCTCGCTGCTTTTTCGATGGCGGCTGCCGCCGAATTGCCCGAAGGCGTTCGCACAGGAAAAGACGGCACGACGGTTTCGATTTCTGCGGAGGCGACGCTTTCGCAGGCGAACGACGAGGCGACCGTAAATCTCTATTGCACCGAGACCGGCAAGGACGCCGCGACCGTCGCCAAGAATGTGATTGAACGCACGAACGCCGGCCTGGCGGCTTTGAAGGCGCTCAACATCAAGGAGGCGAAGTTTGAATCGACGCAGCTCTCTTCGTGGCCGCAGTACGTGACGAAGAAAAAGGGCGAGGCGGCGACAATCGGCGGCTGGGAAGTGCGCCAGAGCCTTCAGGTGAAGGTGAAGAACGCGGCGGAAGCCGCGCAGGTCGCGCAGGCGGCGCAGCAGTACTTCGCTTTTGAGAGCGTCAACTTCTCGCTTTCTCGCGAAGCTCGGCAGGCGATGCAGCATGCGCTGACGCGCCTTGCGGTGGAGCGCGTGGCGGAGCGGGCGGTGGAAGTGGCGAAGGCGATGGGCAAGACGGCTTCCGCCGTGCGCATTGAAAATCTCAATTTCGGACGTTCGGGCTACGCCGCGCCGCATCTTCTTCGCGCAAACAAGCTGATGGCGGCGGACGGCGCCTACATGAACGCGGCGCCTGTGCTCGAGGCGGGCGACACATCCGTCACGCTGAACGTGGACGCGCAGGTGCGCATCGAGTAGTCCTCCGTCTTGACGAAACGGGCCGGCCGGAAGCGATTCCTGCCGGCTTTTTCAAATCCGGCCGCGGAACGTTCGGCGCCAGGCCGATGGCGTCACGCCGAAGCGCTCGCGAAAGCGCTGCCGGAAGGTGACGACGGAGTCAAAGCCCGCGTCGCCGGCGATCTGCTCCACCGAGAAATCCGTGGTTTCGAGCAGCGCCTGCGCCTTCTTGAGCCGGGCGGCGAGAAGCCAGGCGTGCGGCGGCATGCCCGTAGCAGCTGAAAAGGCGCGATAGAAAGTGCGAAGACTCATGGCGGCCTTCGAGGCGAGCTGAGCGAAGTCTGCGGGCTGCTCCGGATGTGCTGCGAGCATGTCTGTCACGCGCTTCAAGCGAGCGTCTTTCGTAGTGACTGAAAGCGGCTCTTCGATGTACTGCGCCTGGCCGCCTTCCCGAAAAGGGGGCGCGACGAGCCGCCGCGAGACGGCGTTGGCGGCTGCGGCGCCTTCGAGCGTTCGCAGAATGTGAAGACAGCAGTCGATGCCGGCGGAGATCCCTGCTGAAGTGATGACGCCCGCGTCGTCTGTGTAGAGCGCGTTGGGTTCGAGCCGAGCGGCGGGAAACCGCCGGGCGAAGTCGTCGCACCACTGCCAGTGCGTGGTGGCGCGGCGGCCGTCGAGCAGTCCGGCGTAGCCCAGCACAAAGGCGCCGAGACAAAGTCCGGCAACGGGGACGCTTCGCCGGTGCGCTCGCCGCAGCGCCTCCAGCAACGCGTCCGATGGTTTTTCTTCGGGATGCGGCCAGTAGGGAACGACGGCAAGCGAGCAGGTCTCGAGCGCCTCCAGTCCGTGCGCCACGTCGGCTTCCAAGCCGCCGCCCATGGCAAGGTGTCCGGGCGTCTCCGCGCAGAGCACGGCGCGCCGCCGACATTTGTCAGGCGCCAGATCGTCAAAGACGAGGCGCGGCACGGAAAGCAGAAAAGGCTCGATCCCGGAGGAGACCACGACGGCGACAGTTTTCATGAAATGGCAAAAAGCAATCGATGGTTGTCCATTATGCCATTCTTGGCGGGGACGCTCGCTTCCTACACTCCCGGCATTTCCTTTTTCTTCAGGAGTGAACCATGAAATTGTCTCGGCGCAGTCTTCTCGCGGCTACGGCAGCGGCTGGCGCTTTGCCGTCCGCCTTTTCCGCCGCCGCTTCTTCAGTCGGCATGACGGTGCAGCTCATTCGCAGCGCCACCGTCAAGATCGCCTTCGGCCGCACGGTCTTTCTCGTGGATCCCATGTTTTCCGAACGTGGATCGTGGCCGGGCTTTCCTGGCACGGTGAACAGCCGGCAGAAGAATCCGGCGATCGACCTGCCGATGGCGCCGGAAAAGGTGTTGGAAAACGTGTCCGCTGTTTTTCTGACGCATCTTCACGAGGATCATTGGGATGAGGCGGCGCGGCGTCTCATCCCGAAGGACATGCCGATTTTTGTGTCGTCCTGCGCCGCCCGAAAGGCGGTGGAGGCGGCGGGATTCAAGAAGGTGACGGTGCTGGACCGTCCGATGATGGTGGAAGGCGTGACTGTGTCGCCGACGGCGAGCCGACACGGCACGGAGGAGATGCTGAGAACGCCGGGTTTTGGTCGGCTCATCGAGGACACGACGGGCTTCTTTTTCGAGAAGGCGGGCTGCCGCTCGGTGTACCTGGCGGGCGACACCGTGTGGGGTCCCTGGGTGTCGGCGGTGTTGAAGGAACGACGGCCTGGCGTCGTCGTGCTCAACACGGGCAACGCCGTCGTGACGGATTTTCCGCAGTCGATCATCATGGGCGCGCAGGACGTGCTGCGAGCGACGCAGGAGGCGCCCGACGCGGCAGTGGTCGCCGTGCACATGGATGCGATCAACCACTGCATCCTGCATCGCGACGATCTGCGCGACTACTTGAAGGCGCGCGGCGTGGAGGCAAGCCGCGTCCATGTGCCCGCGGACGGCGAGACGCTTCACTTCTAAAGCGGCCGGGCTCAAAGCGGCGACATTTGCTTCATTGCCTTCGCGATCTGCGCTTCCTCGGGCGTGAGGTAGCGGCTCGTGGTGCCGATTGAGGCGTGGCCCATGGCGTTTTGCACGACGTTCAAGTCCATGTTGCGAAGCGCGGTTGAGGCAAAGGTGTGGCGTAGCCAGTGAGTGGAGGCGGCACGGAGCTTCGCGGCGTCGGCGGGGCTGCGGTCTTCGGCGACGCTCGCGGCGCCTTCAAAGAAGGTGACGAGGGCGTGGTAGAGGCCGGATCGCGAAACGGCGGTCAAAGTCCCCGCGTTGGCGCGACGGCCGATGCCGAGGTTGGCGAGCAGCGACACCTTGGGATCGCACTGCAGCACGGGCGGAAGCTCCCTCATGGCAAAGTAGGCGTTGATCGCCTCGAGCGTTTCATTGGCCAGCGGCAGTCGCCGCACCTTGTCGCCCTTGCCGACGATTTCAATCACGATCATGTCTTCGTCGCCGATGCGGCGCTGCACGATCCAGCCTGCGCGGGCGGTGATCATTTCGCTTGCGCGCATGCCGAGGCCCTTTCCCAGCGCAAGCACCACGCGGATGCGGGCTGCGGAGAGCGTCGCGGGAAGGCTTTCGAGGTAGTCCAGTACGTCTTCCCACTGGCTTTCGGTGAGCGAGCGGTCCGCAAAGTCCCGCGGGGCGCCTTCGCCCGGCAGAAAGCGCACCTTGCTCGACACCTGGTCAAAGGGATTGAAGCGCAGGTACCCCGTCTTAACGAGAAAGGTGAAGAGAATGCGGATGACGGTGAGCGACGTGCGGCGGCTCGATGCGGAAAGCGGGCCGTTGTAGGGGCGCCACTCGGCGGAGTCGCGCGGCGCATTCTTGGGGCCGATCCAGGTGGTCTGCGGCTGTCGCCAGAGCGCGGCCCACGCTTTCGGATCCGTGCGTCCGAGCCCTTCGAGCCAGCGAGGAAAAAGCGCCGCGTCCTTGCTCGTGATGGAGCTCAAGGCGACGCCTCTTTCCAAAGTGCACCAGAGCAGGAAGCGCTCCGCCTCCTTGCGGTACTGCGCCTGCGTGTTGACGTTCACGGCGCGGGCCGCGAGCCACTGCCGCACGGCTTCGAGGTCGTTTTCAGCGTCGAGCGTCCCCTCGTGCCCGCGGTTGGTGCCGACGGCGCCCGACAAAGAGGAGGTGAGCGTGAGGCTTTCCATCGGCCGCACGAGCGCCACGGCGTTCGCGTCCTCTGCGCCCTGGGCGTGCAATTCCGCGGGGGCGTCTCCCGGCGGATAGAAGATTTCGGTCACTTCGCCGATGTCCGCCACTGATTTTCTCAGCCAGTCCACGAGCGCCGTGGCGTCCTTGCGCGTCAGCCCCAGAAAGCGCCGGTACCAGTTGCCGCCCACGTTGGCGATGCAGTCATAGAGATCCTCAGGGGTTTCGAGCCCCATTTCGGTGAGCGAAGCGAGGGCGCGGGCCGCGAGCGCCGGGGGGAGTGCTTTTTCGAGCGGAACGTCGGCGAGGTCGCGGGCGGGCTCGTCAGCGTCAATCACAGCTAAGTCGGACATGGAATGCGTGCGGCGAAACGGCTGGACTAAAATAATCAATTACGGCCCGTATTTTTGAAAGCGGGCATTCTGACAATCATTCTAACGGGAGGCGGCCGTGGCGCTGACTTCTTTTGACCTTACTCTGCAGGGCTCGCTGCACGCCGCGACGACGAGCGAAGACAGCGCCGTGGCGCGCGCCATCATCGGCATGGACAGCCTTTTGACGAGCGCAGCGCGTGCGCTCTACGGCTACTTGGGCGACCCGGAAGTCGACGTTCGCCGCAAGGAGGCGCCGGGCGCCTACGAAATCGACCTCGGCTTTCGCAGCAACTTCGGCATGGCGCGCCGCGCGGGGCTCGCGGGCGTGCCCCGTTACGAGCATCCGGATCCCGCGACCGTCATGCGGGCGCTGGGCTGGTTCGTGAAGGATCTCGCCGAGCCCGCGCCTGCCGAGGTGGAGGAAGGAACGATGGACGGCCTCGTGCCGTTTTTGATTGCCGTAGCCGGCCGCCGCTTTGACCGCCTCTACCTCGTGGGCGACACGGTGGACGTGGAAGTGGGCGACGACACGTACCACATCACGAACGACGCCTACCGCCTCCTGCGGCATCTGGGCGTGCGCCAGGGGCTTTCTGACATTGCGTCGGCCTTGAAGAGCTCGGAAGTGAGCCGCATCATCATTTCTGACCGCGAGACGGGCGACGTCATCATGACGCTGCTGCCGCAGCACTTTGAGGCGCTTCGGATGCCGGAGGTGCGCGAGGAGCTTCTTTACGACGAGACGCGGACGATGGCGCTGTCGCTGGCGGCGCCCGTCTTCTGCAACGACCGCTTCTGGACGTTCTCGGACGGCTGCCAGACGATTCGCGCCGAGATGAAGGACGCGGACTTCCTGCGCATCATCGACAACGGCGTCTTTGCGCTGAAGCCCGGAGAAATTCTGGTGGTGAAGATGCACGTCGTCACGACGGAGACGCCGTCCGGGCTGGTGAGCACGTATGAAATCGTCAACGTGCTGGACCACCGCAAGCCCAATCGCCACATTCCCATGCCGGGCGTCTGATCGTCTCGACCCCAGCTGCCGGAGGCTTTCTTGAACTCCCACAACAAGGTCTGGCTCGCCGTCGCGAGCGTCGTCTTCATCTTTCTCGTCATCATCGCGGCGGTGAAGGCGGACCAGCGCTTCCAGCGAGGCGACCGGTCGCTGCTGATGCCCACAGCGATGCGGCTCGCGAACATCGCCCGAGAGGAGGATGCGCTCAATGCTCCGATTCCGCCCTACATGGAGTCAAGGCCCAAGGCAAGCGAGGGCGACCGCGCTCGGCTTCAGATCGTGCCGCAGACAGACGAGGAGGCGGACGGCAAGAATCGCTATGTCTTCACGGTTCCGATGCGGATCGGCGTTGACATCGACAGCGAGGGGATGGAGCAAAGCGGCATGGTGAAGGCCTCCATCGAGCAGCTTTCTCGCGTTTTTGGTGAAAAGAATCTTGCGGTGGTGAAGCTCGGGCGCCGGGCGCTTCGCGATGAAATTTCCGCCGGGCGTCTTGACTTCGTAGTCTGCTCCGCGGCCTTTTTCAGCGAAATGGAGCAGGCGGCGGGACTTTCGCCTGTTGCGAGCCTCTGGCCCTCCACGACGAGCGACCCGAAGGAAGCCGTGGGGAGCGTCTTCTTCACCCGGGACGACACGGGGATTGACTCCGTGAGCCAGTTGAAGGGCCGGCGCATCGCCGTGAGCGCGCCGCTCTCTTTTGCGGGCAGCCTCATCGCAAAGCGCGACCTCTTCACCCGAGGCCTCGCGCCCGACGTGATCATGAACAAGGTGATCTACCTGGGCGACAGCGACGAGCGCATCTACAACGCGGTGATGACGGGCGAAGCCGAAGCGGGCGTGCTCCCCGCGTGCCGCATCGAGTCGCTCGTGGAGGAGCAGAAGGTAAGCCTCAATCACCTGAAGTTTCTCAATCTGCGCCGCGGCGGCCCCCTGATGTGCTCGCACAGCACGGAGCTTTATCCGAGCTACTACTTCTCCGTCACGCCCGGCACGGACGGCGCGCTCAAGAAGGCGGTGTCCGCCGCGCTCTTCGTGATGCCTACGTTCGGCCGCGGCGCCGACTGGGGCTTTCCGGTGAGCAACCGCACCGTGCATGACCTCTTCTTTGACTTGAAGATCGGCCCCTACGAGCACCTCGCGCGCTGGAGCTTCGAGCGCTTCATGCGAGAGCAGAGCGACTTCTTCTTCGCGCTTGTCGTGGGCGGCATGCTGATTCTGGCCTACGCCTTTCTGGTGTCCGTCATGGTGCGCCATCGCACAAAGCAGCTGCGCGCCGCCATGGAGGAGCGCAACCGCATCGAAAAGCAGATGACCGCGAGCCGCGAGCACATTGCGAACCTCGAGCGCACGGGGATTGTGGGCCAGATGTCCACGATGATCGCGCATGAACTGAAGCAGCCGCTGGGGGCCATCACGAACTTTGCGAACGGCCTGCTGCGCCGCAGTCGCCGCGGCACGCTGGACGCGAAGATGCTCAACGAAGTGCTGGAGGAGATCGTTGACCAGGGCACGCGCGCGAGCGAGATCGTGAACCGCGTCCGCGCCTACGCCAAGCGCCAGACGCCGGAATTGAAGATCGCCGACATGAGCGTGAGCATTGAGCGTGCGATTGAGACCTTCAAGCGCTCCCGTCGCACGGACGCCGTCATTCGAAAGTCGGTGCCGCCGTATCTTTGGAGCGAGGTGGACAGCTGGGAGATCGAGCTCGCGATTCTGAACCTGCTGAAGAACGCGGGTGACGCGTTGGAGGGGCGGCTTGCGCCGGAAATCTCTGTGCGCGTCTTCCCCGAAGACCGCTACTGGCGCGTCGAAGTGAAGGACAACGGCGCCATGATCACGCAGGAGCAGGTGGATGCGTTCATGAAGCCGCTGGTCACGACGAAAGCCAACGGCATGGGGCTCGGCCTCTCCATCATCATGAGCATTGCCGAGCGCCATCACGGAAGGCTTGTGGCCATGCCCAACCCGACGGGCGGCATGATCTTCGGTCTCGACATCCCGCGCGCGGAGCTTGCGGATCGCAAGCCCATGGATTGAAATTGCGCGATCGCGCAATGAAATGAACTTCAAGCGGCGGAAGCGGAAAAAACGCTTCCGCCGCTTGCTTTTGGGGCGCCGATCGACGCAGAAGCGACGCGTTGCTGCACGACTTGAAACGCCCGCCGGGCCTTGTCTACACTGGCTTTGCTTGAAATCTGGAGGGCGCTTTGCGGCGCCCGCAACAAGGAGAAAATGTGAACCAGCTTCATTCGAACCGCCTCGTGGCGGACAACGCCGATTTTCTGCAGAAGTCGCTTGCGGCGCTCATTGCCTTTGCCGTGCTCACGGCGTCCTCTCACATCGCCGTGCCGATTGGCCCCGTGCCGATGACGATGCAGACGCTGGCTGTGACGCTCGCGGGCGTGTTTCTGGGACCGCGGCTGGGCGCTCTCACCGTCGCCTTCTGGGTGGCGGCGGGTTTTTCCGGGCTGCCGATTTTTGCCATGGGCAACGGCGGCATCGCGGCCATGACCGGGCCCACGGCGGGCTTTCTTTATTCCTTCCCGGTCATCGCAGCGCTGGCGGGATGGCTCGCCGGCCAGGGCGGCGTGATTCGCACGTTTGCGGCGATGTTCGCGGCTAACTTGGCGTGCCTCGTGCTCGGCACGTCGTGGCTCGTGGCGGTGCTGCACCTGCCGGTCGCGAAGGCCGTGGCCGTGGGCGCCGCGCCCTTTGTGCTCGGCGCGTTCTTGAAGAGCGTGCTGGGCGCTTTGCTGGTGAAGGCCTCGGGCCGGCTGCACTGATTTTTTTGCTTCCATCATCCGTCAGGCGACGGTTGCCCTCGCTTTCCTTTCGCGCGGAAGGCGGGGGCTTTTTTCTTGTGATTCTGGTTAAACTTCGCCGACAAGCATTTCTCAGTCGGAGAGGTTGGCCATGCCGCTGTTCAATTTGGAGTCGCGACTCACTTCCAACGAAGCGGTGGCGGCATTGGCTGAAGCCGTTCTATGCAAGGCCGTGACGCCGGAAGAGCGTGAGGAATTGAAGCAGGCGTTGCTTTCGGGAAGGGATCCTTTGGGCGACGCGTACATGCGGATCAATTCGCCGGAAGAGCGTCGAGGCAGTGGCGAGACCTACACGCCGGCGCCGATTGTTGATGAAATGGTGTTGGAGGCGAAGCGGCGCATTTCGCCTGCGTCGGTGGTGGATTGCGGCTGCGGCAGCGGCCGCTATGCGATTGCTTGCGCTCAAGCGTTTCCGAAGGCGAAGATCTACGCGTTGGATTTGTCAGACCGCGCCCTTTTGATGGCGAAGGCCAATGCGGCGGCGGCCGGATTGGCGGACCGCATCGAATGCCGTTGTCAGGACTTTTTGACGACGGATTTCAGTGAGCTGCCTCAGCCTGTGCTGTGGATCGGCAATCCGCCGTATGTTCGTCACCATGATCTGAGTTCCGACCAGAAAAAATGGTTCCGTGAGACAACGGCGTCTTTTGGGCTCAAAGGAAGCGCCCTGGCGGGGTTGCACATCTACTTTCTCGTTGCCATGGCGAAGGTGTTTCGGCCCGGAGACTTTGGCATTTTGGTGACGAGTGCAGAGTGGCTGGATGTCAACTACGGCAGCGTGGTTCGTCAGATGCTGACAAAGGGGCCGTTGTCGCTCACGAGCTTGCACCTTCATGATCGACGGTCTCAGGTGTTTGCAGGAACGAGCACGACGGCGGTTATTTTCGGCTTTGAGGCGGCTGGCGCTGCGTCGAACCGTGTCTGTGTGACGGATGGTGCGGGGAAGGCGCGGTGGACCCCCAAGGCGGAATTTTGCGAAGCGGCTCGATGGTCACTTTTGTTGGAAGGGGCGAAGGAAAGGATTCAGTCAGAGTCCGCAGAATTGGTGCCGCTGGGGTCTTTCGTTCGGGTTCACCGCGGAGTCGTGACCGGCAACAACAAGTTCTGGGTTCGAAGCGAGGCTGAGCTGAAGGATGTGCCGGAAGCGCTGTCCGTCCCGGTGATTTCCCATGCTCGCGAGCTCACGGGAGAGTGTGTTGCTCAGACGTCGCCCGAGCGCTTGAAGCGGCTCATTGTTTTGCCGGAGGATCTCTCGGAATTGACAGGGCGAACAGCGGATTCGGCAGGAGAAATCATTGAAGAGGGCTTGAGTCAGGGCGTGAATCAAGGGTACATAGCGCAGCATCGCCGCAGGTGGTGGTCGGTTCGACCGACGGAAGTGCCGCCGGTGCTTATGACTTACATGGGGCGTCGCAAGCCGACGTTTGTCATCAACTATCGCAGGCTTCCTATGTTGAATGTTGTTCACGGACTCTATCCCAAGGTGCCGCTCACGGATGCCGCCATGAAGCGGTTGGTGAATTACCTCAACGAGCATGTGACGATCGACGACGGGCGCATGTACGCGGGAGGTCTGGTCAAGTTTGAACCCAAAGAGGCGGAAGCCATCATGGTGCCGCCCGTTGCTGTCTTGGAGGCGTGATGAAGTTGGTGGTTCCCGAGGTTTATGCGGACGAAGAGCTTCAGTTGCAGGCGCGAAAGGCGCGACAGGCTTTTGTCGAGGCGCGGCAGCAGGAAGAAAGTCGTTGTGCGGATTTCTATGACCGAAGCTTTGAGGAAGCCGCGGCGATTGCTTCGTCGATCTTTGAAGAAACAGACGGCCTTCGCAGTCTTTCCGACTCGCCCCGAATGCTGTGTCGACCTGGTGTTCTGAGCGTTTTGAGATACATGCAGCGTCCGTCTGTGAGTGAGGATGACTTCAAGAGTTTGACGGGGATGCCGTCTTTGACGCCGGCGCGCTTGGCCGATGAAGGCAACGCGCGACTCGGACTGGCCTATGTCAAGCGGACACTCAATTTGAAGCTGTTTCCTTGGTTAGCCGAGGAGCGTGCTCCGACTGCGGTGGAGTTGGTGACGGCGAAGGCCGCTGTGGCGGCGTTGGTTGCAGACCAGCGAACAAAGACGCAAATGAGAAACTCTCCGAGCAAGCAGCAGGAAAAGGCCGTCCGCGAGCTTTTGCAGAGCGTTGGTTATCGTGAGGTTCCGGCGCGTGAAATTCTGACGCCGCGTGATTTTCCGGCAGAGGGTGAAGTGTTCTCGCGAGAGGCGAAGGTAGGAGACGCAAAGGCGGACGTTGTTTTTGGGTTGGCGGACGGTCGCGTGATGTTGTTGGAGTGCAAGGCCTCCAATTCGGCAGTGAATTCCTACAAGCGGCTCAACCATGAGGTGACGGATAACGTGAATTTTCCCTAAAACGGTACGCACACCAATAA
>CAVJUB010000009.1:0-40136 GCA_963652545.1 Hallella faecis
GAGTAGCTGATGAGGCCGACGAACGTCATCGGGCGACACGAGAGCAGCGTGCGATTGACGAGGGCGTCAGGGCGCGCGGCGATGAGGAGCACCGCGGAGGCGACGGCCGCCACCGAGACAAGGCCTGGGTGGTGCGACGAAGCGTTCGGCAGGAAAAAGAGCGCGGCCAGCACCAGCAGGCCGATGACGGACAGGCCGCTGCGAAGCCTCAGCGACAGCGGCTCTTCCCGCGGAAAGAAGGTGTGAGCGTAGGAGAGCAGAATGCCAGCGCCCAGCTCCCAAAAGCGCGTGAGCGGGAAGTAGAAGACCCAGTCGCGGCTGGGGCTCAGGAGAAAGCCCGCGAGCGAAGCAGCGGTGAAGACGACGACGAAGCCGCCCACCACGAGGACTCGCTGAGTGGCGCGCCACAGCAGCAGGCAGAGCAAGGGGAAGACGATGTAGAACTGCTCCTCGATGGCGAGGCTCCAGAGGTGCATCAGCGGCTTTCTCAGGGATTCGGTGTCGAAGTAGCCCGCTTCTTTCAGGAGTTGAAAGTTTTCGTAGAAGAAGCCGCTTGCGAAGACATGCTTGCCGAGAAGACCAAAGTCCCGCGGCCACATCAGAAACCATCCCGCGACGAGCACGGCGGAAAGAAGCAGAAAGAGGTTCGGCAGGATGCGCCGAATGCGCTTGTCGTAGAACGAAACCCAGCTGAAGGTTCCTGCGGCGAGCCCTCGGAAGATGATGCCGGAGATGAGGTAGCCCGAGATGACGAAGAAGACGTCGACGCCGAAGAAGCCGCCCGGAACGAGCTGCGGGAAGGCGTGAAAGAAAAGCACAGGGATGACGGCGAGCGCTCTCAATCCCGTGATGTCATTGCGCCAGAGACGGGCACTTTGTAAATTATGCGGGGGGGGGTAATAATGGCCATGAAATCAACAAACAAAGCCGAATTCATTCGGCTGAAGCGTCGCATTCTACTCTGTGAATCCAACGGGGCGTCGCGCCTTTTGGAAAAAACGCCTTGGCGACGGCGGCAAGCCGGCAGGTAGAATCTTTTGAAAAGAAAGGAGTCCACAGATGACGATGCCCGCCGCCCTCGACGAACCCAGGTTTGCAGACATTCGAAAGAATGATTGCTTGTATATAGATCAAACAGGATTTTTGTCCGCCTGGTGGCGCTAGGGCGATCCCGTGACAGTCATTGCTCGTCCTCGGAAATTCGGCAAGACGCTGATGCTCGACACCGTGCGCCGCTTCTTCTCCAACGGCTTCACCGATCAGGGAGCGCTGTTTTCCGGTCTGGACGTTTGGAAGGATCCGGTCTTGCGCGAGGAAGCCGGGCGGCACCATGTGCTTCGACTCTCCTGGCGTCATATCGCGGCCGGCGACATGACGCAGGTTCGATTGATGCTGACGCTCGGCCTCTGCTCCTTGCATGACAAATATCGAGGTCTCATCCGAGACCGGTGCGTTGAGGCGGAGCTGCGAGAGCGTCTGGCGTCGTTCAATATCCTCAATGGGCTGGAGCATGACGAGTTGACGATAGGAGCGCTACGCGACTTGTGCATGGCGATTCATCAG
This sequence comes from Hallella faecis, assembly GCA_963652545.1. GTDB lineage: Bacteria > Pseudomonadota > Gammaproteobacteria > Burkholderiales > Burkholderiaceae_F > Duodenibacillus. Next base: position 1,564 of record CAVJUB010000009.1, read on the forward strand.
AGCTACGGCGAAAAGCCTGTTGTTTTGCTCGATGGGTACGACGAGCCGCTCTGGAAGGCCCGAGACGCCGGCTGCCTGGACGAAGTGGAAGACTATCTGCGGCGCTTCATGACCTGCACGCTGAAAGACAATCCGGCGCTGGGCCGGGCGCTCTTCATGGGCGAGCTGCCCGTGAGCGAAGAATCGATTTTTTCGGAAGTGAGCAACGTGCGGTTTTGCACGGCCTCGACGGGGGATCCCTACGGGATGTGGTTTGGCTTTTCTCCAGTCAAGGTCCTTTCTGGGCTTGATCTGAGGATCGATTTGGGCAAGGCGAAGTATTGGTACGGCGGCTATCACTTTGGCGAGGAAGTCGGGCTTTGCAATCCGTGGTCTGTCATCAACTTCGTGACCAAAGGCAGCTGCGCGCGCTATTGGGCGAAGACGAGCAAAAACGAGCTGGCGGAGCGGCTCATCCGCACCGGCAGCTGTGACGTGAAGGAGCGATTCCTCGATCTGCTCGCGGACGATGTGACGGAGGTGACCGCGCCGGAGCGCCTCTCCCTGCATGACGCTGAGGCGGCTTCCGTATGGACGCTGCTGGTGGCGACCGGCTACCTCACGCGATCAAACGAAGAAATCGGCGAGCCGCGAGGTCTCGTGATTCCCAACGTCGAAGTGAAGAAGGAGCTGGACAGTCTGATCAGCCGGTGGTTTTCCAAAGAGGCGGCTTTTCGTGCGTTCACAGAGGCCGTTTTCAAAAGAGACGCAGCGGCCATGGGAAAGACGCTCACGACGCTCGCCGCCGAGCGCTTTGCGTGCTTTGAAGCGGCGGACGGCGATTGGGCGAACGGCTTTTTCGGACTGGCGCTCGCGCTCTCCGCGGCGCTTCGCACGCGGTATGTGGTGAGAAGTACGAGCGAAGCGGGCACTGGTCGCTTTGACCTCATGCTCCTGCCGCTGAAGCCGAAGAAAGACGGTTTCTACGTGTTCGAATTCAAATGGAAGCGCCCGGATGAAACGCTCAAGGCGTCGGCGGAGGAGGCGCGGCGGGAATTGAACCGACGCTCCTACGAGAAGGATTTTGGCGACATGTGTCCCGGCTTGAATTTCGTTCAGCTTCTCGGCGTGGCGTATGACGGCGGCACCGTCCTTGTGACCGCGTGAAAAAGAAGCGGCCTTCCGAAGAATTCTTCGAAAGGCCGCAGTAGCACCGATCAGATCGTCCGCTATTCGCGCTCAAACACAAAGCGACCGTCCACCATGGTGGCGTCCACCTTCACGTCCCTCAGCTTCAAGGGATCCTTCGTGAAGAGATTTTCGGACAGCACGACGAGGTCGGCGTAGCGGCCGGGGAGAAGCCGCCCCTTCACGTCTTCTTCAAACGACGCGTAGGCGCTGCCCGTCGTGTAGGCGTCCACGGCGTCATAGATGTCAAGGCACTCTTCGGGATGGAATCCCCCTTCAGGCAGTCCCTGCAGGTTGCGGCGATTCACGGCGCAGTAGAGGTTGTCAATCGGATTCAAGTCTTCGACCGGGCAGTCCGTGCCGAGGCTTTCGTGCACGCCGAGTTTCACGAGCGTGTTGAAGCCGTAGCTCGTCGCGGCGAGCGCCGGGCCGACGCGGTCTTCGACGATGCCGGTGTCGTAGTGCAGGAAGATGGGCTGCACGTAGGCGAGGATGTCGTTTTTGGTGAAGCGTTCAAGCAGCGCCTTGTCCGTGATCTGCACGTGAATGCACCCAAGGCGCAGCGGATTCTTGCCGTCCCGGCAGACGGCGTCATAGCTGTCCAAAACACGTTCGATCGCGCCGTCGCCGATCGCATGCATCGCCACCTGGCACTGGTGGTCCACGGCGAGCTTCACCATGACGGCGATTTCGTCGGGCGTCAGGGTGGCGATTCCTGAAGTGGACGGATCGTCGTGGTAGGGCTGGCGCATGAGCGCCGTGCGGGCGCCGAGGCTGCCGTCCACGAACATCTTGAGGGGGCCGATGCGGTTGAAGGCGTCGCCCGTGCCGGTGCGGTAGCCCTTCGCCAAGAAGGCCTTGAAGCCTTCGGGCTCCATGAAGTTCACCTGATGGTAGACGCGCAGGATCGGGTTCACTTCCTGCACGGCGGTGTAGGCGGCGAGCACCGTCTCCCAGTCGGCGGGTCGAAGGTCCATTGTTTGCACGGAGGTGACGCCGTTCTCGACAGCATGCTGCATGGCGGTGCGAATGAGCCGCTCGTAGTCGCTTTGCGTCGGCTTGGCGCGAAGCGCCAGCACCTGTGCTGTGGCGTTTTCGCGGATGACGCCCGTGAGCTCGCCCTTTTCATCGTAGTCGAAGGCGCCGCCCGCCGCGGGGACGGAGTCTTTGGTGAGGCCGGCGCGGGCGAGCGCCGTGCTGTTGCAGGTGAGAATATGGCCGCAGGCGCGCTCGAGAATGATCGGATAGTCGGTTGAGACTGCGTCGAGGTCTTCCTTCACGAGAAGCCGGTGGCCGTCCTCTTTGAAGTAGTCCTGATTCCAGCCCATGCCGTGAAGCACGGTGCCGGGGGCGGGGCGGCGCCGGGCGATGTAGGCGCGGACGCGCTCCTGCACGTCGGCGATGCTCGCGGCGCCCAGCAGCTCGATGGACTCCAGCAGCTGCCCCTTCATCACGAGGTGCATGTGCGAGTCGTTGAACCCCGGGACGATCGTGCGGCCGCGGGCGTCGTACTCCTCGCAGCCTTCGGGGGCCGCCTGGCGGATTTCCTCCGTGGTGCCGACGGCGGCGATGAGGCCGTCGTCGCCCACGAGGAGGGCTTCGCGGAAATCACCGCGATTGACGTAAACGTTGGCGTTGACAATGGCAAACATGATGCACCTTCTTATTCGTAGCCTTGCTTGGCGACCACCGCTTCGCGCTTCTTCTTGAAGAGGATCTCATAGAGGATGAGGCTCAGCGCCGGAACGATGAAGGACAAGGCGGCCGTCATCGGATCGTTCACGATCGTGGTGATGATGAGGCCCACCATCACGGCGCAGATGAGAAGCACGGTGAAGGGGTAGAGCCAGACCTTGTAAGGGCGCTCCATCGTCGGGTACTTCTTTCGCAGGCTGATGACGGCGTAAAAGCCCATGCCGTGGAAGATGACGCCGCAGAGGGCGACGAGGTTCGTGAGTTCCGAAAGGGACCGGAAGCAGATGAGGACGATCGACACGGCGGCCGAGGCGAGAATCGAGTTCACCGGCGTCTTCCACTGCGGGTGGAGCTTGCCGAGGCACTCGAAGAACGCGCCGTCGCGGGCCATGGCGTAGTACATGCGGGGGAAGGCCATGATGCAGCCGTTCAAGGACGAGAAGATGGCGAGCACCATCGTGGCGCCCACGAGGATCATGCCGGCGGAGCCGAAGAGCTGCTTCGCGGTCTCGGTGCCGAGGTAGTAGTTGCCGGACTGCACGAGCGCGACGATCGTCTCGTAGGGCAGCACGCGGTAGATGGCGTAGTTGAAGAGCACGTAGAGAAGCGACACGCCCACGATGGCGATGATGAGCGCCATCGGGATGTTGCGCTTCGGGTTCTTGATTTCTTCGGCGATGACGTTGAGGTTCGTCCAGCCTTCATAGGCCCAGAGCGTGGCGATCACCGCGAAGCCCACCATCGAGAGCAGCTCCCAGACGGAGGGCATGCCGTGCGGCATGCTCAAAAGATCCGGCGTTTCCGTGCCCATCACGAGGCCGCAGGCGAGGATGAGAACGAGCGGAACGAGCTTCACCACAAAGAAGATGTTCTGAAAGAGCGAGCCGAAGCGAATGCCGCGGATGTTGATGGCGGTGAGGATGAGGACGAGCCCCACGGCGATCACCTTCTGCCAGACGGGATCGATGGGCGTCATGGACGCCAACGCCGCCGCGAACGCTACGGCCAGCGCCGCGATGGAGCCGGAGTTGCCGAAGGTGAAGTTCGCAAAGCCGCACATGAAGGCCACGCGCTCGCCGTAGGCTTCGCGAAGGTAGAGGTAGATGCCGCCCGCTTTCGGCATCATGGTGCCGAGCTCGGCGTAGCAGAGGCCGGAAAGAAGCGTGATGGCGCCGCCCACGAGCCAGACGAGCAAGGCGAGTCCGAGGCTCATTTCGGCGCGGTTCAGGACGATGGCGCCGATGTAGAAGATGCCGGAGCCGATCATGATGCCGGCGAGCACCGAAATGCCGCCGAAGAGGCCCACCTCGCGGCGCATCTCGGTCGATTCTGACGAGAGCGCCTGCTGGGCGACTTGAGTGCTGGTGTTGTTTGCCATGAGTTCTTTTTCTCCTGGGAATGGCGTGAAAACAAAAAAGCCGCATCCATCGATGCAGCCCGCTCATCCGTTCACTTTGGGAAAAAGAAACAGCCAGAAGACCGACACCGACAGCTCCTCTGCGCTTTGGGAGCGCAGGAGTCGCCGGGATGTTGTCCCGACGCCCAACCGGGCGTCTCTGCCGAGAAGTCCGTTTCGGCCGCCGAATCCTTTCCCCAAGGGTCTCTGGATGCCTCCTCGCCTTCGGTACTCTTTTTCGGCAGCGCCTCTATCAGCTTTGCCAGAAACGCACTTTGCCACACGGCGCTCGAAGGCGCCTCCTTCCGCGGGTGGTTTTGGCGAATGCCGGCGCGAATTCCCGCCAAAACGGCGATCTTCTAAGTAGTTGTGATTACAGGATGCCTCAGGCGGCCACCGCCGGCAGCGTGGTGAGGAGCCGGCAGCCGCAGAGCTCTTTGATGGCTTCGACGCCCTTTACCAGCATGGCGATCGCGTCTTCGCGCGGGTAGGACTTGCGCCAGGCGAGCACGACGCGGCGCTTGGGGATGTTGGGCTTTTCAAAGGGGATGATCTTCACCATGGCGTTGCTGCGGTAGCAGGGGACGGAACTCGCCGGAAGAATGGTGACGCCCAGCCCCTGCGCCACCATGCAGAGGATGGTCTGCAGCGAGCTGCCTTCGATGCGCTTCTTGCCGGAAGGGTCGCTGCGCACGCCGTCGGCGCAGAAGTCGAGCACCTGGTCTCGAAAGCAGTGGCCGGCGCCGAGAATCAGCATGGGCTCCGCTTTGATCTGCTCGCGGGTGAGGGTTTCAAACTGCGCGAGCGGATGGTCGGCGGGCACGGCGGCGACGAAGTCCTCGTCGTAGAGGGGGTGCAGCATGAGCCCCGGCTGGTCGATGGGGAGCGCAAGCACCGCGGCGTCGATCGTGCCGTTCTTCAATTCATCCAAGAGGTTGACCGTGAGGTTTTCCGAAAGGATGAGGGGCATCGTGGGCGCGAGCGTTCTGAGCGACGCGACGAGCCCCGGCACGAGGTAGGGGGCGATCGTGAAGATGGCCCCGAAGCGCACGGGGCCCTTCAAGGGATCGCGGCCGCCCGCGGCGCATTCGCGGACGGCGTCCGCGGCTTCAAGCACCTTTTTGGCGCGCTCCACGATGATGAGGCCGATGGGGGTTGGCGTGACCTCCATGCTCTTGCGCTCGAAGATTTTGACGCCCAGCTCGGTTTCGAGCTTGCGGATGGCGACGGAGAGGGAGGGCTGGGAGACGCCGCATTTCTCGGCGGCATGCCCGAAGTGGCGCTCCTGCGCGACGGCGACGGTGTACTTGAGTTCGGTGAGATTCATGGCGAGGTGACTCCATCAGGCCTGCAGGTAGTTGGCGTTCTTGGCGAACCACCGGGCGGCGAACTGTCGGGCGGCGTCGGGATCTTCCGCGAGCCACCCTTCGGCGACATGGGCCGCCCACTTCAAAAGACTGGGTTCGGCGGAAGGATCGGCAAAGCGCATGGCGGCGGCGCCCGACTGGCGGGCGCCCAGAAATTCGCCGGGGCCGCGCAGCCGGAGGTCCTCCTTGGCGATCGCAAAGCCGTCCGTCGTTTCGCGGATCACCTTGAGCCGCGCCTTGCCGACGTCGGTGAGATCGGGATCAAAAAGGAGCAGGCAGACGCTCTGCGCCGAGCCGCGGCCGACGCGGCCCCGAAGCTGGTGCAGCTGCGAAAGCCCGAAGCGTTCGGCGTGCTCGATCACCATGACGGTGGCGTTGGGGACGTCAACCCCCACTTCGATCACGGTGGTGGAGACGAGGAGGTCGATGTCGCCTGCGGCGAACTTCGCCATCACGGACTGTTTTTCTTCGGCGGGCATCTTGCTGTGCAGCAGCGCCGTCCTCAGCTGGGGGCAGGCCGCGCGGATCGCCGCCTCGCGCTCGACGGCGGCGGTGAGGTCGGCTTTTTCGCTTTCTTCAATGAGGGGGCACACCCAGTAGCACTGGCCGCCCTTGGCGATGTCGCCCGCGACGGCGCCCGTGACCTCCGCGGTGCGCGCGAGGCTCACGAGCTTTGTGGCGACAGGCTGGCGCCCGGGCGGCAGCTCGTCCAGGAACGAAATGTCGAGGTCCGCAAGGTAGCTCATGGCGAGCGTGCGGGGAATCGGGGTGGCGGTAAGGAGCAGCTGATGCGGCACGAGCCCCGCGTCTCCCGGCTGCATGAGCTTCAGGCGCTGCGCGACGCCGAAGCGGTGCTGTTCGTCAATGACGGCGAGCACGAGACGGTGGTAGACGACTTTTGTCTGAATGAGCGCATGGGTGCCGACCACGACCTGCGCTTTTCCCGAGGCGACCGCCTCCTGCGCTTCGCGCTTTTGGGCGGCGCTGAAGCTGCCCACCAAGAGCTGCACCGTGACGCCCAAGGGCGCAAACCAGGCGGAAAGCTTTTCAAAATGCTGCCGGGCGAGGATTTCGGTGGGCGCCATGACGGCGGCTTGTCCGCCGTTTTCCACGGCGCGCAGGGCGGCGAGCGCCGCGATGACCGTCTTGCCCGAGCCCACGTCGCCTGCGACGAGCCGCTGCATGGGATGCGTTTTCGCGAGCCCTTCGGCCACTTCGCGGGAGACGCGCTCTTGGGCGCTCGTGAGCGTGAAGGGGAGCGCAGACAAAAAGGCGTCCGTGAGCTCGTGATGGTCGGGAGAAAGCGGCGTCGCCTTGAGACTTGTCTTTTCAAGCCGGCTCTCGCGCAAATAGATCTGCTGCGCGAGGAATTCGTCAAAGATGACGCGCTTCCATTCGGGCGTCGTGTGCGAAGCGAGCGCGTCCTGCGGCGTGATGGGGCTCGGGGCGTGCAGCTCCTGAAGGGATTTGGCGAAAGTGGGGAGAGCGAGCGGCGCCGTGAATTTCGCAGGCACCGTTTCGCGCAGATCGATGTCGAGCAGCGCCCGCTGGATGCGCTTTCGCAAAATGGGCTGCGCGAGCCCTTCCGTCGTGGAGTAGACGGGGGTGAGGGTGGAGGGAAGGTCTTCGGGGCAGTCCGCCGCCTTCTTCACGCGGGGCTGAGTGATCTCAAGCCCCCCGCCGTAGGCGTCGTTCACGTCGCCGTAGGCGCGGACGATGTTGCCGACCGCGAGCGTCTTTCGGTCGCAGTAGCGAAAGAACTTCAGCGTCGTGCGGCCGGTGTCGTCCTCCACCGTCACGAGAAAATAGGGCCGGAAGTTGTTGTAGCGCTTCTCCTGAAAGCTGACGACCTTGGCCTGGATCTGCGCGCGAGTGCTGGGAGCGAGGTCGCGGATGTCGGTGATCTGCGTCTCGTCCTCGTATCGCAGAGGAAGGTGCAGCGCAAAGTCCCAGTCCCGCACGAGGCCGAGGCGCAGGAATTTCTCCGAGGTGGAGACTTTCGGCGCGGACTTCTTGGCGGCGGGCTGGTCGTGAGCTTCAGGAGTGCTCATGGTGGTGAACTTCCGGGAGGTGTTTTAGTGCAGGACCGCGATGGCTTCCACTTCAAAAAGGGCGCCCTTCGGCAGCGCCGTCACTTCCACGCAGCTGCGGGCGGGGAAGGGGGGCTTCACGAATTCCTGCATGATGGCGTTCACTTCGGCAAAGTGCGCGAGGTCCGTCACGAAGAGCGTGAACTTCACGACGTCGGTGAAGCGGCCGCCCGCGGCTTCGACGACCTGCGTGAGGTTCGTGAAGGCCTGGCGCACCTGGGCGTCAAGCCCCTGGGCGAGTTCGCCCGTGGCCGGCACGAGGCCGATCTGGCCCGAGCAGTAGAGGGTGCTGCCGGCCTTGACGGCCTGGTTGTAGGGACCGATGGCGGCCGGGGCCTTCGGGGTGGAGATGATGTCGTTCATGGGATGACTCCAAAAAAAAGAAACTGAATGATGGACATCATATATCAGGCTGCTGGCATTGGTAAATGCTGTTTATGAAACGGCGAGACAAAACAGACAAAAGACAAATAAGCGAATACCTCTTTATGGGTAGCACCGGAAAACTGAACAAATTGTTCAGGCCGGACGGACGAAAATCCCGTGAAAGTCCCGTAAATTTTGCGTAAAATCTGACGCAAGCAGAGGCGGAGTCCAGTCAATGCCCCTTCGAATTTTAGGGGTTCTCACCTATAGTACGGAAGAGGTAGGGCTTATAGACTTCGCCCGTGCGAACCTGGACTGATAAGACTCAGCTCAGAATTCGCGAGGTCATCTGCGCCCTTTCATGGAGAAGATGGGGGATGCAGGGGGCCTTCTGCGCGCATGTGCGGCTTTGCGATGAGGCCGCCCGGCGGCCTGCCGGACGGCGCTGGCGCTTCTTTTTGTGATGGGTGAGCTGCAGTCCTATCACAAAAAGAAGCACCGAAAGCGTGAAATCGGCCACAAAGTCATGTAAAGACGGCGAGGGGCGATTGCTTTTAGTCATTGGGAGCCCATCCTTTCGGGTGATATGACGGCTCATGGTCGAAAATAGCGCCCGAGAAACGGCTCTACCACCGAAGCGGTAGGCGGAAGGGCCGGAAAATTTTATTGACCCTGCCCGAGGCTCGGTGCCGGGGGTTCGTCGTTTTCTGACGGCGGGCGCCGCGGCGCGGATTCCGTAGGGCGGATCCTTCACGGATCAAGGAGACCATTAAATGAAGATTATCTACACCGACGTGCTGGTGATCGGTGGCGGTCTGGCCGGTCTGCGCATGGCAGTTGCTGCCAAGCGCCGCGGCCACGATTCCATCGTCCTGTCGCTGGTACCCCCGAAGCGCTCTCACTCGAAGGCGGCTCAGGGCGGCATGCAGGCCTCGCTTGCCAACTGCATCAAGGGCCTCGGCGACAACGAGGACGTCCACTTCGCCGACACGGTCCGCGGCTCCGACTGGGGTGCCGACCAGGACGTGGTGCGCATGTTCGTCAACACGAGCCCGAAGGCTGTGCGTGAACTCGCCGCCTGGGGCGTGCCCTGGACGCGCATCACCCCGGGTGACCGTCAGGTGATCATCAATGGTGAGAAGGTCACCATCACGGAACGCAAGGAAGCCGCCGGTCTTCTCAACCAGCGCGACTTCGGCGGCACGAAGAAGTGGCGCACCTGCTACGTTTCCGACGGCACGGGCCATGCGATGCTCAACGCGGTGTCTGACCGCGTGATCGCTGAAAACGTTCCTGTCGTGGAGCGCATGGAAGCCCTCACCCTGATTCACGACGGCAAGCGCTGCTACGGCGCCGTCTGCCGCAACCTGATGACGGGCGAAATCCTCGCCTACGTCGCGAAGGCCACCGCGATCGCCACCGGCGGCGCCGGCAAGCTCTTCCGCGTCACGACGAACGCTCAGATCTGTGAAGGCACGGGCCACGCCCTCGCCCTCGAGTCCGGCGTCGCCACGCTGGGCAACATGGAAGCCATTCAGTTCCACCCGACCGGCATCTTCCCCGCCGGCATTCTGGTGACGGAAGGCTGCCGCGGTGACGGCGGTCTGCTCCGCGACGTGGACGGCCATCGCTTCATGCCGGACGTCGAGCCGGAAAAGAAGGAGCTCGCCTCCCGCGACGTCGTGTCCCGCCGCATGGAAGAACGCATTGCTCAGGGCAAGGGCGTGAAGAGCCGCTTCGGCGAACACCTCTGGCTTGACATCACGCTTCTCGGCGAACACCACATCAAGCACAACCTTCGCGAAGTGTACGAAATCTGCCATTACTTCTTGGGCGTTGACCCGACGAAGGAATGGGTCCCGGTTCGTCCCGCCATGCACTACACCATGGGCGGCGTGCGCACCAACTACACGGGCGAATCCCGCCAGCTGAAGGGCCTCTTCGCCGCCGGCGAAGCCGCCTGCTGGGACATGCACGGCTTCAACCGCCTGGGCGGCAACTCCGTGGCTGAAACGGTCGTCGCCGGCATGATCGTGGGCGAATTCATCGCCGACTTCTGCGACAAGCCCGAAAACGGCATCGACATTCCGACGTCCCTCATCTACGAGTGGGCCGCGAAGACTCAGAACGAGCTCGACGGCTACCTGAAGAACACCGGCACGGAAGACATGGCGCAGATCCGCACCCGCATGCAGGAGCTGATGACGAGCAAGATCGGCATCTTCCGCCGCGGCGACATCATGGACAGCGCTGTCGAAGAGCTCGAAGAGCTCTACAAGAAGACCTTCAAGGTCTCCGTGAAGGATCAGGCCGGCGCCAACGCCGAACTCACCTACGCCTACCGCACCCGCAAGATGCTCAAGGTCGCTCTCGCCGTCGCGTGCGGCGCCACGGCCCGCAAGGAATCTCGCGGCGCTCACTTCCGTGAAGACTTCCCGGTCCGCAACGACGCCGAATGGCTCAAGCGCACCCTCTCTTCCTGGAAGGAAGGAGACACCCGTCCGACGCTCTCCTACGAAGATCTCGACATCTCCAAGATGGAGCTGCCTCCGGGATGGCGCGGCTACGGCGCGAAGAACTACATCGACAACCCCGAGACGCCGAAGCGTCAGGCCGAAGTCGATGCCATTCGCGCCAAGATGCAGGCAGAAGGCAAGGATCGCTTCGCGATTCAGGACGCCATCATGCCCTTCCACAGCCTGCTGCCGAAGCGTCTGCAGGGCCGCAACGAACGTATCGATGAACCCCTGGCCTAATTAGGAGCTGAACTTAAATGAGTACTCAAGTCACGAAGCAGCATCGCTTGCTCAAGGTCAGCGTCCTGCGTTACAACCCCGCGGATCCCGCGAGCGTGCCGCACATGCAGACCTATGAGGTGGAAGAAGCGGACTCCATGACGCTTTACATCCTCCTCAACGAAATCCGCGACAAGCTGGATCACTCGCTGCAGTTCGACTTCGTCTGCCGCGCCGGCATCTGCGGTTCCTGCGCCATGATGATCAACGGCAAGCCCGGTCTCGCCTGCCGCACCCTGACGCGCGACCTGCCGACCGAATTCACGCTCGCCCCGCTGCCGGCGTTTGAACTGATCGGCGACTTGTCGGTGAACACCGGCAAGTGGATGCGCAACATGTCTGAACGCATGGAAACGTGGGTTCACATGAAGCAGGAAGAAGTCAACATGATGAAGAAGGAAGAGCCGATGGATCCGCAGCTCGCGGAAGACATCTATCTGCTCGACCGCTGCGTGGAATGCGGCTGCTGCATCGCTGGTTGCGGCACGGTTCGCATCCGCCCGGACTTCGCCGGCGGCGTCGCGATCAACAAGATCGCCCGCTTCCGTCTGGATCCGCGCGACACCCGCAACGACGCCGACTTCTACGACGTGATCGGCGACGATTCTGGCGTGTTCGGCTGCATGTCTCTCCTGGCCTGCCACGACTTCTGCCCGAAGGAGCTCCCGCTCAAGACGCAGATCGCCTTCATCCGTCGCAAGATGGCTGAACAGGGCATCAAGAACTACGACAAGGTCACGCCGACCCCGCGCAAGTCGATTCCGATCGTTCCCCGCAAGCACTAATCCGCGTGCGAAGAACGGTCAGGCATTGACCTGATCGCGAAAGCCCGCTTTGGCAGCGCTCTTCACGGAGCAAAGCCAAAGCGGGCTTTTTCATTGCCTGCAGAGCGCTTCGATGGGTATCATCTGCGCCCAGCTCTTTGAGGAACATCAGCATGACGGAAGAAACGATTGACTATCACCGCCGCTTCGGCGGCGTGGCGAGGCTCTACGGTGAAGCGGAGGCGGAGAAGCTGGCGGCGGCCCACGTCTGCGTCGTGGGCGTCGGAGGCGTCGGCAGCTGGGCCGTGGAGGCGCTGGCGCGCACGGACGTGCGGCATCTCACGCTGATTGACCTTGACAACGTCGCGGAAAGCAACACCAATCGTCAGATTCAGGCCTTGGGCCGCGAATACGGCCGCGCCAAGATTGACGTTCTGAAGGACCGCATCGCGCTCATCAATCCGCGCTGCCGCGTGGACCTCGTGGAGGACTTCGTGGACGAAGAAAACGTCGCGGAGCTCGTGCCCGCAGACGCGGCGGTTCTGGACTGCATTGACCAGGTGAGGGCGAAGGCGGCGTTGATCAGCGTCTGCCGGCGCCGCGGACAGCTCGTCGTCACGTCGGGCGCCGCGGGCGGGCGCGTGAATCCGCTTTTGATCAAGTCGGGGGATTTGGGGCGCATCACGGGCGATCCGCTTTTGGCGAGCGTCCGGTATCGGCTCCGCAAGGCCCATGGCTTTCCGAAAAACGCTGTGAAGGCGGGAAAGCTGCCGCCCGCCTTCAATGTGCTGGCGGTTTATTCGGACGAACCGGTGCGAAAGCCCCTGGCGGGCGCCTGTGAGGTGGATCCTCAGACGCAGGGGCTCGCGTGCTCGGGCTATGGCTCGGGCGTGGTGGTGACGGCGACGATGGGGATGTCGGCGGCTTCACTCGTGCTCAATCGCCTGGCGGGTGCCTGATTTTTCGAGCGGCGATGTTCGCCGCTCGCGTACACAAAGGCCGCAGAGGAGGGGAATGCCCCTCCTTTTGTGTTTTCTGGCCGGTCGATAGCACGAAAAGTGTTCGAAAACTCAAAACATGCAGTTTCAATTGCAAAAACGTGTCTAAAAGTTGATCCTTGTCAAAAGATGGGTAGCGAGTGTAAAGCGCAAGGTTCGTCGCAACGAGGGGGTTGGGGATGATCGATGAAAGTCATTTGTTTACAGCGGCTAGTGAAAATTTCATGACGGGACGGGAGACCGGCGAAAAGACTACCTAGGAGAAAATACTTACCTCTGGCAACGCCTCTTCGTAATTTTTAAGCCGAAAGTAAGACGCAAACGGGTGTACTATCTCTCTAACCAAGAAGAACTAGAGTGTTTCGCCTAGGTGAAACCTTCAAGGGCTTCTGAGTTCGAGACCGCGGTCCAGACCGCAGCGAACGAGTTCGCTGGGACGGCGGTGGAGAACAGGTTGATAAGACTTCCGGAAAGGAGGGCGCCCGATAGAGGGCGCAAGCCGACCGGCAACAAATTTGCAAGAGGAGCAAATAAAAGATGTCTCGTTTTGAAAGTGACTTCCTGGGCCAGCTTGAAATCGCCGACGATTGCTACTACGGCGTTCAGACGCTCCGCGGCAAGGAAAACTTCCACATCACCGAAATGCCGATGAGCCAGGAACCCTTCTTCGTCATCGCCTACGGCTATGTGAAGAAGGCCGCCGCCATGGCGAACAAGGAACTCGGCACGATCCCGGCGGACGTCGCTGACGCCCTCATCTGGGCCTGCGACCAGATCATCGCCGGCAAGTACCGCGATCAGTTCGTGACCGACTGGCTCCAGGGCGGCGCCGGCACCTCCACGAACATGAACTGCAACGAAGTCATCTGCAACCTCGCCTGCGAAAAGCTCGGCACGGTGAAGGGCGACAGCAAGCGCGTGAGCCCCAACGACCACGCCAACTTCGGCCAGTCCACGAACGACACGTACCCGACCGCTCTGCACCTCGCTCTTCTGCTTCGCAGCAACGTGCTGCTGAAGTCTGTGGAAGACCTCGTGGGCGCCTTCTACAAGAAGGCCGACGAGTTCAAGGGCGTTCTCAAGATGGGCCGCACCCACCTCCAGGACGCGGTTCCGATGACCCTCGGCCAGGAATTCCACGGCTGGGGCTTCACGATCAATGACGAAATCAAGGTCATCCGCGAAGCTCAGGAACACCTCAAGGTGATCAACCTCGGCGGCACCGCCATCGGCACGACCGTGACCTGCCACCCCGACTACCCGGCGCTCGCCGTGAAGCACCTCGCCGAACTCACCGGCATTGACTTCAAGAACAGCGAAGACCTCATCGCCGCCACGAGCGACTGCGGCGCCTACGTCGCCATGTCCTCCGCGATGAAGAGCCTCGCCGTCAAGTTGACGAAGGTCTGCAACGACATTCGTCTCCTTGCCTCCGGCCCCCGCTGCGGTCTCGCGGAACTCAACCTGCCCCAGCTGCAGCCGGGTTCCTCCATCATGCCGGGCAAGGTCAACCCCGTCATCCCCGAAGTCACGAACCAGGCTTCCTTCCTCGCGATCGGCCTTGACACGACCGTGATGCTCGCCGCCTCCGCCGGCCAGCTCGAACTGAACGTCATGGAGCCGGTGATCACGTTCGCTCTCTTCACGGGCCTGCGCGTTCTCTCCAACGCCTGCAACACGCTCCGCACGAAGTGCGTGGACGGCATCACCGCCAACGCCGAGCGCACCGCCAACATGGTGATGAACTCCTGCGGCATCGTGACCCTCTTGAAGCCGCATCTCGGCTACAAGGCCTGCTCTGAAATGGCTCACGAGTGCTACCACACCGGCAAGAGCCTGCATCAGGTCGTGGTTGACGAACGTCACATGCTCACTCAGGAAGAGTGGGACAAGACGTTCAACCTGCAGAACCTCATCGCTCCGAAGTTCGTGCAGTAATGAGCGCGGCTCCCTCCCGCTGAGGGAGCCTGCTCAACGCGTGGAACAGAACGCGCAAAGCGCCGGCAGCCGAGCTTTCCCCCTCGGTTTTGCCGGCTAAGCGGTACTTGGAGCCGCCCATTTCCATTCATTGCGAGTCCGATCCCTTTGGACTCCGGGCTTCTGGCGTTTTGTTCCGATAACTACAAACCTCTCCAGAGGAGACAACAACATGGATATCATGCTCATTCTGCAGGTTGTCGTTCTGCTTGGCGCCATCTTCATCGGCGTGCGCCTGGGCGGCATCGGCATCGGCTACGCTGGCGGCGCCGGCGTGCTCATTCTCGGCTTGTGCCTCGGCATGAAGCCGGGCAACATTCCCTGGGACGTGATCCTCATCATCGCGTCCGTGATCGCGGCCATTTCCGCCATGCAGCTCGCGGGCGGCCTCGACTACCTCGTGCAGATCGCTGAACGCGTCCTGCGCTCCAATCCGAAGCACATCAACTACCTCGCTCCGATCGTGACCTACGTGCTCACGATCTTCGCCGGCACCGGCCACACCGCCTTCTCGATGATCCCCGTGATCGTTGAAGTGGCGAAGGAACAGAAGCTTCGTCCGGTCGTGCCGCTCTCCATCGCGGTCGTCGCCTCCCAGATCGCCATCACGGCGTCGCCGGTTTCCGCGGCCGTGATCTACATGTCCGGCGTTCTCGAACCCTTCGGCTGGTC
The DNA here is from genome assembly GCA_963652545.1 of Hallella faecis. GTDB lineage: Bacteria > Pseudomonadota > Gammaproteobacteria > Burkholderiales > Burkholderiaceae_F > Duodenibacillus. Next base: position 16,851 of record CAVJUB010000009.1, read on the forward strand.
CTACCCCGTTCTCCTCGGGATCTGGCTTGCCACGACGTTCGTCGCCTGCATGCTCACGTCCTTCGTGATGACGCTCATCTCCAACATGGACCTCGACAGCGATCCCGTCTACAAGGAACGTCTGGCGAAGGGCCTCGTGAAGGCGCCCACCGGCGCGGCTCACGCGGAGCTCAAGCCCTATGCGAAGCGTTCCGTGCTCATCTTCCTTCTGGGCGTTGTCTGCGTGGTCCTCTATGCGTCCGCCATTTCGCCGGCTGTCGGCCTCATCAAGCCCGTCGTGGTCGGCCGTGACGCCGCCATCATGAGCCTCATGCTCCTGATCGGCACCCTGATCACGATCTTCTGCAAGATCGAAATCGGCAACATCGCTTCGAGCTCCGTCTTCAAGTCTGGCATGGTGGCCTGCGTCTGCGTGCTGGGCGTTGCCTGGCTGGGCGACACGTTCGTCTCCGGCCACGCGGGTGAAATCAAGGCCTTTGCGGCTTCCACGGTTTCCCAGTATCCGGCGCTCCTTGCGGTGGTGTTCTTCTTTGCGGCCATGCTCCTTTATTCTCAGGCGGCGACGGCGAAGGCCATCACCCCTGCGATCGTGGCGGCTCTGGGCATCTCGGCGGCGAACCCCGGTGACAGCTACATGCTCGTCGCTTCCTTCGCTGCGGTGTCCGCGCTCTTCGTGCTCCCGACCTACCCGACGCTTCTGGGCGCCGTGCAGATGGACGACACGGGCACGACCCGCATCGGCAAGTGGGTGTTCAACCATGCGTTCTTCCTCCCCGGCGTTCTCGCGATCGTGTTCGCCGTGGTGCTGGGCTTCCTCGTTTGCGCTGTGATCTAATGCAGTCCTAGCCCTTCCGGCCTCGCGCCGGAAAAGTGAAAAGGCGGTTCCCTTTCTCGGGGTTCCGCCTTTTTCTTTGACATTTTTCAATGCAAAGATCAATCATCCGCCGTACAATGCGGCCGCATTTCTTTCGGTGCGGGGCGTGACGCCTGGCGCCGGCCTTGTTTTTCGCCGTCCGCGGCTTGCGGACTCGGCATGCTGAAAAGTCATCGACAGCGTGCCGAATTTTGGCGAACTCAGCAAAACGTCGTACCTCTATAGTATTAGAGCGCCAAATGGCTGGCGCTTGGACCCCGCTTGATGTCAATTCTGAAGAAGCTGTCGTGCCTTTTGCTGGCCTTGTCGCCGGCCGCGGTCTTCGCGCAGGAGGAGCCTGCCGCGGAGCCTTCCTTCGTCCTGCGCGTGGGAAGCGACTACTACGAGCCGTTCAACTACCTCGACTCCGAGGGCGCCTACGCGGGCATCGACGTGGAACTGGCGAACGAGGCGTGCCGCCGCATGGGCTGCCGCGCGGAATTCATCACGCTCGACTGGTCTCGCAAGGACGAATATTTGGAAGAGAAGGCGGTGGACTGCCTCTGGGGCAGCTTCACGATGACGGGGCGCGAGTCGCGCTACCAGTGGGCCGGCCCCTACATGGAGAGCCGTCAGGTCGTGATGGTGTGGGCGGATTCCAACATCCGCACGCTTGCGGACTTGGAAGGAAAGACCGTGGCCGTGCAGTCCACCACAAAGCCTGAAGGATTCTTCTTGAATCGCTCGCTGCCCAACATTCCCAAGATCGGTCATCTCTACAGTCTGCCCGACATCGGCTACGCGATCGCCGCCTTCCGCAAGGGGTACGCGGACGCCGCGGCCGGGCACGAGAACGCCATCTCGCAGTACATTCCGGAAGATCAGCAGAATCTCTATCGCATCGTGAACGAACCCCTGCAGGTCGTGAACCTCGGCGTCGCATTCTCCCGTTCGGATGATCGCGGCATTGCGCAGAAGCTCACCAAGACGCTGCAGGAAATCCGCAAGGACGGAACGCTCGAGCGAATCGTCCGCCGCTACGGCTTGAAGCACTGGTAGGAGTCCGGCCATGATGAAGACGAACAAGTGGCTCTGGCTCGCGGCGCTCGCGCTCACGGTCGTGGGGCTTCCCTGCATCTACAGCCACATCACGGCAGACAGCTTGATGGAGGCGGCGAAAACGTCGGAGACCATCATCTCCCGCATGCGCACGCGAAGCGTCAACCACGGCTTCGTGGTGGACAACGACGTCGCCAAAAGCCTCATCCGGCTTTTGGACAAAACCCGCGGCATCGCCTGGCGCGAAGCGGACGTGAAGCGCTTCAGCACCGAGAGCCTTCGAGAGCAGCTCATCGATCAGCGCCTCACGGGCGCCGTCATCCTGAACGACAAGATGCAGAGCGTGCTTGATGTCTCCTTGGACGACTTTCCGTGGCACGACATCATCGAGCGGCCGGCGGCGAACAACGTGCTGCAGTATCCCTTGAAGCAGTTTGCGGACCGCATCATCTTGTCGGACGGCTCTGTCTATGACTTCAGCGTCGTCGCCCGCCGAGCCGGGAAGGGGATTGTGCTCTCCTGGGCAAAAAAGGATCTGCGGCGCGCCACGTCTACGACGATGGACCTCTATCCGGGTGACGCCTTTGCTTTGGACAGCCTCATCTTCGTCATCCGCAACGGCACCATCACGGCGTCGAATGCGCCGGGCTGGATCGGCCAGTCAATGAAGGAGTGCTACTACCTCACGCCGGAGGCGACGAACACTAGCATTCCGGGCTTCAAGAAGATCGTCGTGCGCGGCGACACCTGGTACGGCCGCAAGCTCATGACGAAGGGCAACCTCGTCTACGTCATGATGCCCGCGAAGTCGGTGTTCGCCGACCGCAACGCGAGCTTCCTCGAAGTCGTGCTCGTCTGGTTCGGCATTCTGGCGGCGATTTTCTTCGTGCAGCAGCGCACGAGCCACCGCTATCTCGCGGAACTGGCGACGCAGTACCAGACGGTGAAGAGCATCAACGGCATCTACAGCGCGAATTACCTCGTGCGGCTCGCAAAGAACGAGGTCGTCATTCTGAAGGGCACGGAGACTGCTCGCCGAGTGATGAAGGACGGCATGGGGGCGCAGGAATTCTTCCGCCTGTACCTCGCGGAGATCATGGCGCCTGAAGCGCTGGGCGAAGCGATGCAGTTCTGCGACACCGCGACCATGGCGGCGCGTCTGGCGAAGCTGCCGCACGATGAGATGACGGCGTCTTTGAAGGACGGCCGCTGGCTCCACATCATGCTTCTGCCGCAGCAGCAGGATGAAGCCGGAGAAGTGACGGCCTGCCTCATCATTGCGCGAGACATCACCGAGCAGCGCCGCAAGGAAATCGACACCCAGAAGCAGCTTGAAGCCGCTGTGAAGCGCGCTGAAAGCGCCGCCGTCGCCAAGGTGCAGTTCCTGCGCCACATGAGCCACGACGTGCGAACGCCCATCAACGGCATTCGCGGCATGGTGGAGCTCGCGCGCAAGGCGCCGGGCGACGCCGAGCGCCAGTCCTATTGCTTGGAGAAGATCTGGACGGTGTCGGGGACCCTGCTGGAGCTTGTGAACGACGTGCTTGACATGAGCAAGCTCGACGCCGGTGGCGAGCATGTGGAGGACGTGCCCTTTGATCTGGTTGACCTCATGGACGAAATCACGGCCACCACAGCCGTGATCGCCAAGAAGCAGGGCGTTGATCTTGAGCGCTTCATGGAGGGCGAAGGCTGGCGCTTTGTCGGCAGCCGCAAGCACCTGCGTCGCATCTGCACCAATATCATCTTCAATGCGGTGAAGTTCACGCCGCCGGGGGGCTCCGTCACGTTCGGCTGCCGCCGGGGCGGGATGGTGAGCGACGGGCGCGTCAATGTGGTGTTCGAATGCCGCGACACCGGCCGAGGCATGAGCGCCGAGTTCCAGAAGCATCTCTTCGAGCCCTTCTCGCAGGAAGATCAGACCACGGCGCGCACGACCTATCAGGGCACGGGCCTGGGGCTCGTGATCACAAAGCAGCTCACGGAGCTCTTGGGCGGCACGATCACCTTCCAGAGCGTGCAGGGGAAGGGCACCACCTTCACGGTCACGGTGCCGCTCCTGCCGGATGAGGTGGAGGAGCCGGCGGCATCGGAAGAGTCCGCGGAGCTCGTGGCGGACATCCGCGGCATGAAGGTGCTCGTGGCCGAAGACAACGATCTCAATCTTGAAATCGCCCGCTACCTGCTCGAAGACGCCGGCGTCGTTCTGACGGCGGCGCGCAACGGCGAAGAGGCGGTGGCGATCTTTGAAGCGTCCGACGTGGGCGCGTTCGATCTCATCCTCATGGACATCATGATGCCGGTGATGAACGGGCTTGAGGCGGCGCGCAAGATTCGCTCCCTGAATCGCCCGGACGCTGCGACGACTCCCATCGTCGCCATGACGGCGAACGCCTTTGACGATGACGTGGAGGAGAGCTTCAAAGCGGGCATGAACGGCCACTTCACGAAGCCCCTGGACAATGCAAAGCTCCTCAAAGGGCTGGGCATTTTCCGCGCGCGGCAGATGGCGCAAGAGGGCGGGTGCCCCCCCCCTCCCCCTCCCCCTCCCTGTCATTATTCATAAATGAGCATTGTTTGCGAAAAGAAAACTAATTCATCTTGATGACAATCCCTGCGGTGGCGACACGGCAGGGATTGCTTTTTCAGGGAGGGCGCGGCAAGTCGTGCCTTGGAACCGGCTCACGACGAGCGCATGGCAGCTGAGAAAAGAAAAGCGCCGCCCCGCCGTCCGAAGTTCGGACGAAGCGAAGGCGGCGCTGCGGCGCGCACTGTCGGCGGGAATCAGAGGCCCGTCACCAGCACGACGAAGATGAGCGCGGGGCTTGCGACGACAAGAATCGCGCGAAAGAGCGAGAGGAGCGCGTCGGAAGCCTGGGCGCCCTGCAGAATTTCGGCCTTCACCTTCTTCCAGGCGACGACGCCCGCGAGGGCGCACACCACGATGCCGCCCACGGGCAGCGACAGGTTGCTTGTGAAGTAGTCGAAGTTGTCAAAAATCGTGCGGCCCGCGATCTTGAAGTCGGAGAGAACGCCGAAGGAAAGGCCGCAGAAGCTCCCTACGACCAGCATCGCAAACGTAACGAGCGTCACGGCCTTGAAGCGCGGCATCTTGAGTTCGTCAATGAAGTACGCGGCGACAAGCTCCAGAAGCGACACGGCGCTTGTGAGCGCCGCGAGCACGAGGCAGAGGTAGAACGCGATCGCAAAGAGCTGGCCCATCGGGAGCTTGGCAAAGACGATGGGCATCGTCATGAAGGTGAGACCGGGGCCCGCCGTGGGGTCAAGGTCAAACGCAAAGACGGAGGGGAGGATCATCAGGCCGCCGAGAATCGAGGAAATGGTGGCGAGGAACGTGATCCAGCTGCAGCCCGTGAGAAGGTTCGTGTCCTTGGAGAGGTAGCTGCCGTAGGTGAGCATGCAGCCGCAGCCCACGCAGAGGCTGAAGAACGTGAAGCCCATGGCGGCGAGCAGGCTCTGCCACGAGAAGGCTTCGGGCTTCCACGCAAAGAGGTAGGCAAGGCCCTTCTCGGCGCCGGGAAGCGTCACGCCGCGCACGATGAGCACGACGACGAGCACGAAAAGCAGCGGCATCAGGATCTTGTTGAGGCGCTCAATTCCGCGGGCAACGTCAAAGAGCACCACCCAGGCCGTGAGAAAGAGGAAGGCCGCCTGGTAGCCGATCGAGATGTAGGGGTTGCTCACGAGCGCGCCGAAGTGGGCGTTCAATTCGGAGGCGTCGGCGACGATGCCGTTGCCAAGCAGCGCGTCCACGAGGTAGGAGATGGTCCAGCCGCCCACCGCCGAGTAAAAGCAGAGGACGCAGAAGCCCGTCAGGATGCCGAGGTAGCCGAAGATCGTCCAGCCCTTGCCGCCGATTGCGCGGTAGGCGGTGACGATGCCGCCCTTGCCCAGCCGCCCGAGGGTGATCTCCGCAATCACGAGCGTGAGGCCGATCGTGAAGGAGAGGATGAGGTAGGGAAAGAGGAAGGCGCTGCCGCCGTTGCTTCCCGCAAGATAGGGGAATTTCCAAATGGCGCCCAGTCCCACGGCGGCGCCGGCGGAGGCGAGGATGAACCCGAGGCGGCTCGTCCAGTTGATGCGTTCTGTCATTGAAAAGCCTTTTGTCGCGTCCGGAAAATTCGGACGATGCGCCTGAGTTTAGCGAAGGGCGGCCCGCGGCGCGTAAGCGAAAGCCGCACGAAGTCCGGAAAATGCTCTGGTGCGGGCGACGCGCCTAAGGAAAAACGGCAGGTGGGCGGCGTTTCGGCGGCGGGCGGTCCGAATTTGTTCGTGAATCGATGAATTTTCTGCTATGGTGCGGCTTCATAAACGATAGAGGCGCGGGTCTCGAGGAACGGCTGGGGGAGCTTTGCAGGAAAGCGGAGAGCCCGGCGGGGAGGCGGATTCGCCGAATTCGGCAACGTGGTCCTGACGCCTGCCGGATGGGGTCGCGAGGGATACTCGCGGGACTGTCTGCCTGACTCAAGCGAGTCAGAGCGGTTGCGCTATCTTTCTGGTGAGGTTTGAGCGTTCGTCCGCGGACGAACCCCGGACGCCGGCCGAGGAGAGTGCATCCCGACCGGCGTTTTTCGTTGGTGCGGGCTGTCGTTTCCGTTGATCAACTTTTTTCATCAAGAGGCACCACATGGCCCATCCGATCATCCGCGGCTCGCTCGTCGCGCTCGTCACGCCCTTCAACGAAGACGGCTCCGTCAATTTCGACAAGCTGGGCGAACTCATTGACTTTCACCTCGCGCACAAGACCGACGCCCTCGTCGTCCTCGGCACCACGGGCGAATCCGCCACGATGAGCCACGAAGAGGACAACGCCGTCTGCGAATTCACCGTGAAGCGCGTTGCGGGCCGCATCCCTGTCATTGCGGGCACGGGCTCCAACTCCACGGCGACGATGCTGGAAAAGAGCCTCGCGTGCGAAAAGCTCGGCGCCGACGGCCTGCTCCTCATCACGCCTTACTACAACAAGACGAACGAAGAGGGCATGTACCAGCACTTCGTCACGGTGGCGGACGCGGTGAAGATCCCCTGCATCCTCTACAACGTGCCGGGCCGCACGGGCTGCTCCATTTCGCCCGCGTGCGTCGCGCGTCTTGCGAAGCACCCCAACATCGTGGGCATCAAGGAAGCCAGCGGCAACATGAGCTACGCCGCGAAGATCGCGAAGCTTCTTTCGGACGACTTCGTCATGTATTCGGGCAACGACGACATGATCGTGCCGATGCTTTCTCTGGGCGCTTCAGGCGTCATCTCCGTGCTCGCCAACGTGGCGCCGGAAGCGACGCACAACATGGTGATGGACTACCTCGAAGGCCGCGTCGACGCGGCTCGCCGGGCGCAGCTCGAGTGGCTTGACGTCATCAACGACCTCTTCATCGAAGTGAATCCGATTCCGGTGAAGGAAGCTCTGAACCTCATGGGCATGAACGTAGGGGGCTTCCGCCAGCCGCTGGCGCCGCTCACGGAAGCGCACCGCGCTCAGCTGAAGGCGTCGCTTGTCGCCGCGGGCCTCGTGAAGTAAGGAGCGCAAGATGAAAGTCATTCTGGTCGGCATGGGCCGCATGGGAAAGATGATCGCCGGCTGCGCCGCGGACGCGGGCGTCGAAATTGCGGGCGAGTATGACCGCGACAATGTGGCGGAGCTCGCCGCCGCGCCGAAGGCGGATGCGTTGATCGACTTCTCGTCGCCTCTCGCGCTGCCTGCCGTCGCCGCCTACGTGCGCCGCACGGGAACGCCGCTTGTGTCAGGCACCACGGGCTACACGGCCGCGGAGGAAGCGGAGTTGAAGTCCCTTGGGGACGCGGCGCCCGTGGTGGCAAGCGCCAACTACTCCGTGGGCGTGGCGGTCTTGAAGCATCTCGTTTCGGAAGCCGCCAAGTATCTTTCTGACTTTGACGTCGAAGTGGTGGAGACGCACCATCGCATGAAGAAGGATGCGCCGAGCGGCACCGCAAAGATGCTGCTTGCGGCGCTCAACCCGACGGGCGAAAAGGCGATCGTCGCGGGCCGCAGCGGTCTCGCGCCCCGCACGGAAAAGGAAATCGGCGTTCACGCCGTCCGCGGCGGCACGGTGGCGGGCGTTCATACGGTATCCTTCTTTGGTGAAGAGGAGGAGGTGTCGCTCACGCATCGCGCGGAAAGCCGCCGCATCTTTGCGCTGGGCGCGCTGAAGGCCGCGAAGCTGCTGGCCGGCGCTCCCAAGGGAATTCATACGCTGGACGACCTCATTTTCTCTCGTCCCGCCTAAGGCCAATTCATTCAAAGAGATTTTGCACACATGATGAATGCACAGGAAATCATCCGCTACATCGCGGAGTCCGAAAAGAAGACCCCGGTGAAGATCACCATCAAGGAGAAGGCGCCGATTGACTACGGCGACGCCCAGGTCTTCGGCTGCGGCGACAAGGTCGTCTTCGGCGACTGGAAGAAGCTCGGCCCCGTGATTGAAGCAAACCGCGACAAGATCGCCGACCTGGTGATCGAAAACGACTGCCGCAATTCCGCCATTCCGCTGCTGGACATCAAGAACATCAACGCCCGCATCGAGCCGGGCGCCATCATCCGCGACCAGGTGTCGATCGGGGATCACGCCGTGATCATGATGGGCGCCATCATCAACATCGGCGCCGTGATCGGCGAAGGCACCATGATTGACATGGGCGTCGTGCTGGGCGGCCGCGCCACGGTGGGCAAGCACTGCCACATCGGCGCGGGCGCCGTGCTCGCGGGCGTGGTGGAGCCCGCGTCCGCCACGCCCGTCATCATCGAAGACAACGTGCTCGTGGGCGCCAACGCCGTCGTGATCGAAGGCGTGCACGTGGGCGAGGGAGCGGTGGTCGCCGCCGGCGCCGTCGTGATTTCCGACGTTCCGGCGGGCGCCGTGGTGGCCGGCGTGCCGGCGCGCATCATCAAGGAAAAGAAGGATGAGCGCACCACGCAGAAGACGGCGTTGGAAGACGCGCTCCGCAAGCTCTGACACTTTTTCATCTTTTTTTCGAGGGCGGCGAAAGGTTCGCCCTCTTTTCATTGGGACTCAGAAAAAATGCTCGAACGTCTCACCCGCTTCCGCCGCGACCTGCATCGCATTCCGGAGCTTGACTTTGATCTTCCTGAAACCACGGCCTACGTGCGCCGCGAGCTGGAAACTCTCGACTGCGAAGTGTTTTCGCCGGACGGCCACGGCCTTTGCGCGTGGTTTGACGCCGGCCGGGATTCGGCCGTGGCGTTTCGAAGCGACATGGACGCCCTGCCGATTTTGGAAAAGTCGGGCGCGCCCTTCGCGTCTGAGCATCCAGGCAAGATGCATGCCTGCGGCCACGACGGCCACATGGCGATGATGCTTGAATTTGCGCATTACGTAAGCAGCGTGAAGTCAAAGCTCGCCAAAAACGTCCTCATCGTCTTTCAGCCTGCCGAGGAGACGACGGGCGGCGCCCGCCTCATCTGCGAGTCGGGCGTCTTCAAGGAAAAGAAGGTGGAGTCGATCTGGGGCTGCCACCTGTGGCCGGACCTTCCGAAGGGCGTCGTCGCCTCGCGTCCCGGGCCGCTTCTTGCGCGCTCAAGCGAAGTGACCGTGACCTTCATCGGAAAGAGCGCCCACATCGCCAAGAGCGAAGACGGCGCGGACGCGGTGCTCGCCGCCGCGCGCTTTGTGACGGGTGCGGACGCGATGCTTCGGGACTTGAAGGCGACGGAAGGGCCGTGGTGCACGCTGAAGTTCGGCCATCTCACGGCAGGGACGGTGCGAAACGCCATTGCCGCAAACGCCAAGCTCGAAGGGTCGCTGCGCGTCTTCAGCGACGCGGCGGTGGAGAAGGCCTGGGCGGGACTGAAGGCGATGGCCGATCAGATCACGGCGGATCTCGGCGTCAAGGTGGAGATGGAGCCTGCGACCGGGTACCCTGCGGTCATCAATGACGAGACGCTCTACGAAAAGACGCAGAAGCTGCTGCCGGAGCTTCAGCTCCTTGAAAAGCCCCTTCTCATCGCGGAAGACTTCGCCTTCTATCAGAAGGCCCTGCCGGGCGTGTTCCTCTTGCTCGGCACCGGCACGGGGATCGCGCTTCACTCGGACCGCTTCAATTTTGACGAGTCGGTTCTTGTGACGGGGGTGGAAACGTACAAGAAGCTGTTGCCGCTCGTCTGATCAGCGGTTGCAATTTTCATTTTAGACGCCTCCCCGGCAATACGTTGAAAGGTATTGTCGGGGATCAACGTATTGAGGTGCCGCGGAGGCGACGTTGGCAGCAAATGTAAGGCATCCGAGGCCGTAAAGCGCTGATAGAGCTTCCGGCCAGTTGAAGGCATTGTGCGAATTGAGTTGCACCAGGCCGGGCAGCGAGATGCAGTCAATCGGATGTCCGAGCGTGGCGGCGTAAAGCTGATCGGTGACGCCTTTTGGTGACAGATTGAGAAGGGTGTTGAGCAGGTTGCTGCTGCAGTGCTCTTTCAAGCCTGCTTCCGTAGCTGACTTTCTGTATTCCAAAGGAATGAGAAGTCGCAACACGCTTGCGGGGGAAAAGACGGCAGGCGCTTCTGGGACGGTGCTGAATCGGTAAGGCGGGCACTCGCTTCGCAGGCTTTGAAGAATGCCATTCGCGGAACGAGGATCGCCGGCATCAAGCCGTCGTTGAATGAGTGTTTTGACGTCGCCTGCTGTGAAGCCGCAGACCGCGGCGAATTCCGGGCAGCGGGAGATGTCGCAGACCGTCAGCGGTCCGGTGCCGATGTTAAAGACGCCCGTGAAGAAGAGATGGGAGACAGTGCCCGCATCGTGGAAATGCTTGAGTCGCGCCAAGAATTGTTGAAAAACGCCCGCCGGCGTGGTGCAGGCTTGGAAAAGCGAGCGGTCATGCTGAAGTGCGTCTCTGGCGAATCGATCGTAATCGTCGATGATGACGAAAATCCGACGGACGGAGGTTTTTCGAGCCAGTTGCACGAAGCGGGAGAAGCAAGTGGCTGGCGAGGTCTGCGTTTCAGCAAGCAAAGCTTCGCTTCCTGCGACAGGATAGCGGCGGAAGAAGTCCGCCATGCCGTTCCGAAGGGCTTGGTGAAGATCCGCTGCGAGCGTGGCGGCGGAAATTTGGGAGAAGTCGAGACTCAGCACGCCCAGTGGGTCTTGGGCTGTTTGCTGTGGCGAGGCGTCTGCGTCAAAGCTCATTCGCAGCTGTCGGGTGAAGAACGTCTTGCCGAAGTGCGGAGGCCGCAGCAGAAGAGCTGCATCCCGGCCGCCCGCGGCGAACGCCTTGACGAAGGACGCTTTGTCAATGATGGCGTCTGCTGAGACGGAGAAGGTCTTGAGTGCGGTGGCGCGAACGGGAATGCACATGCGGGCGTGAGAACAGTTGATTGGAGATCTTGCCAATGGTACAGAATGTTTTGCGTATTGTGAAAAAGATTGCCTGCGCCGCCATGGATCCGGCGGTTGTTTGTGGTATTACCTAGGCAGACTCCTTCGCAAAGGGGTATTGTGTCCCCCATGAGAGCCGGGCGACTTCCGTTCGGCGCTGTTCAAGAAAGCATCAGACACCATGTCCTTCAACGCTCAAAATTCCGCTCTGAACGCACGCAACGTGCGCTTCATGCGAATGTGCCGCTCCTGCTGAAGCGACGCACCGCAGCGATTTTGACACGCGTTGAAATTTCTCCTTGCGGCTCGCCGCATCTCTCCCTTGGGCGTCTGCCGGACGAATCCGGCTCCCGGCCCGCAGTCTCAGTTTTTCTGCTTTTCTCATCTTTTAAAGGAATTTCATCATGACGATCCAGTTCAAGAAGACGGCCTGCGTTTTCGCGGTGGCGGCGGCTTTCACCCTCGGCCTCACGGGCTGCGGCGATGAGGCCAAGAGCGATGTGAAGGTGATCAAGATCGGCGTCGTGGGCGAATACAACGCCCAGTGGGACACCGTGAACCAGAACCTCGCCGCCGACAAGATCAAGGTCGAGCTCGTGAAGTACTCGGACTACGCCACCCCGAACCGCGCGCTTTCCGACAAGGAAATCGACCTTGACGCCTTCCAGCACAAGGCCTACCTCGCCAACGACATCAAGCGCAACGGCTACAAGATCACGGCGATCGGCGACACGCTCGTCACTCCGCTGCGCATCTTCAACAACAAGACGAAGATTCAGAAGGTGGAGGACATCAAGGACGGCGACAAGATCGCGATTCCTGCTGACCTCACGAACGGTGGCCGCGCGCTGAAGCTCTTGGAAGCCGCGGGCCTCATTGAGCTCGATCCCGCCAAGGGCTTTGTGCCCAACAAGACGGACATCACGAAGTACAACGTGAAGATCGAGATCGTCGAAGCCGAGTCCGGCATGCTCGCCAACCTTCTTCCGGACGTCACGGCGGCCGTGATCAACGGCGGCAACGCATTCACCGCGAAGCTCGATCCCTACAAGGACTCCATCTTTGCGGAAAACGTGAACCCGAAGGAGAACCCCTACTTCTCCCAGCTCGTCAACATCATCGTGGCGCGTGACGCCGACGTGAAGAACCCGGACTACCTGAAGGTCGTGAAGGCCTACCAGCAGGAAAATGTCGCGCAGACCCTGAAGGACGCCTACAAGGGCGCCTACATTCCGGTCTGGGAAGGCGCCGCTTCCTACAAGCTGAAGTAATCTGACGTGATCGAAGGCCGCGGGCGCAGTATCCTTGCGGCCTTTCTTTTTTCCTCAACCTTTTTTCTGACGGCAGGCCATGGACTGGAGAGCCATCATTCACGCGAAGACGCAGGAGCGTCTCGCGGCGTATCAGGAGGCGGCGAAGGCGATTCACGCGCATCCGGAGACGAGCAACCACGAGTACTTCGCGCAGGAGACGCTCACGGCGCTTCTTTCGGCGGAGGGCTTTGCCGTCACGAAGGACGTGGCGGGGCATCCGACGGGCTTCACGGCAACCTACAAGAGCGCGAAGCCCGGCCCCGTGATCGTTTTTCTCGCCGAGTACGACGCCTTGGCGGGCATCGGCCACGCCTGCGGCCACAATCTCTTCGGCGCGACGAGTTCGCTCGCCGCCACGGCGCTCAAGGCGGTGATTGACGAGACGGGCGGTGAAGTGCGCGTCTACGGCACGCCGGGCGAAGAAGGGGGCGAAAACGGCAGCGCCAAGGGGAGCTTCGTGCGCGAGGGGTTTCTGAACGACGTGGACGCCGCGCTCTGCGTTCATCCGAGCCAGGCGGGGCACACGCTCTCGGGGCCGTCGCTCGCGTGCGCGCCGGTGGACATCGAGTTTCACGGCCGTGCGTCGCACGCGGCGAGCGCGCCGGAAAAAGGCATCAATGCGCTGGACGCTGTGATTCAGGTCTACAACTCCATCAATGCCCTGCGCCAGCACCTGCCGACGGACGTGCGCATCCACGGCATCATCACGCACGGCGGCACGGCGCCCAATGTGGTGCCGGACTACGCGGCGGCGAAGTTCTATCTGCGCGCGGCGACGGTGCCGACCCTTGACGCCGTCTGGAAGAAAGTGGACGCCATCGTGCAGGGCGCGGCGCTCGCCACGGGGGCGACGGGCTCCATGAAGCCGAGCCAGAACCGCGTGGACAACATGGTGGTGACGCCCTCCTTTGACGCGGTGTACGCCGAGGAGCTGGCGCGCTTTGGGGAGACGGCTGAGCCGCCCTCCGTGCGAAAGAACGTCGGATCCTCGGACGTGGGCAACGTGAGCCAGGTCGTGCCCACGATTCAGCCCCACATCCGCATCAGCGCCGTGCCCGTCGCCGGCCACAGCGAAGACTTCAAGCGGGCGGCCTGCTCTGAAAGAGGGCTCGCGTCCATTGGGCTCGGGGCAGAAGTGCTTGCGAACACCGCGCTGCGGCTCATTGAGTCGCCGGAGCTTCTCGCGCGCATCAAGGCCGAGCATGCGGAAAACGTCAAGAACCAATTGAGCTAGTAGGACATCGAATGATTGAATTGAACCACATCGTGAAGCGCTTCGAGACGAAATCGGGCGCGGTCACGGCCGTGAACGACGTCACCCTTCACATTGAAAAGGGCGAAGTCTTCGGCATCATCGGCTTTTCCGGCGCGGGCAAGTCCACGCTCGTGCGCTGCATCAATCTGCTCGAGCGCCCCACGTCGGGCGAGGTGGTGATTGACGGCACGGACATCACGAAGCTTTCCGCCAAGGACCTTCGCGCCGTGCGCCAGAAGATCGGCATGATCTTCCAGCACTTCAATCTGATGCCGAGCCGCACGGTGTATGAAAACATCGAGATGCCCCTGAAGCTCACGACGCTCACGGAAGCTGAGCGCCGCGCGAAGATCCGCTCGCTCTTGGAATTGGTTGAGCTCGCCGACAAGGAAAGCGCTTACCCCAGCCAGCTTTCGGGCGGCCAGAAGCAGCGCGTCGCCATTGCGCGCGCCCTCGCGAACGATCCGAAGGTTCTTTTGTGCGACGAAGCGACGAGCGCCCTCGATCCCAAGACGACCCGCTCCATTCTGAAGCTTTTGAAGGAAGTGAACGCGCGTCTCGGCATCACGATCGTGGTCATCACGCACCAGATGTCAGTCGTGAAATTCATCTGCGACCGCGCGGCCGTGATGGAGCACGGGAAGGTTGTGGAGGAGGGGACGATTCTTGACATCTTCGCGAGCCCCAAGGCCCCGGTGACGAAGGGCTTCATTGATTCGGCAAGCAATGTGGACGATCTCTACGACATGCTGGAAGACGCGGGCCCCGATGGGATTTCGGGCGGCCGCCCCGTCTACCTTCTCACCTACGCCGGGGCGTCCGCGGGCGAACCCCTCATGACGCAGCTCTACAAGCAGTTCGGGGTGTCGGCGAACATCATCTTCGGCAACATTGAAATGCTGAAGGGGACGCCTCTTGGGAAGCTCGCGGTGACGCTCGAGGGCGACGACGCCAAGGTGGCTGAGGCCGTGGAATTCATCAAGGCGCGCGGCGTCGTGATCGAGGAGGTGAAGTAAATGTCTTTCATCAATGAACTGCTCCCTAACCTGGATCGCCTGAGCGGCGAACTCCTTCGCTCCATCGAGCAGACGGCGACCATGATCGGCGTCTCCGGGACGATCGCCTGGATGCTGGGCATTCTGGTGGGCGTGCTTCTCGTGACGACCCGCCCCGGCGGCATTCTGGAAAACCGCGCGGTCTTCACGTTTTTTGACCGGGCGATCGACATCATCCGTTCGATTCCGTTCATCATCCTCATCGTGCTCCTCATTCCGCTGTCACGCTTTCTCGTGGGCACGGGATCGGGCGTGACGGGCTCCTTCGTGGCGCTCATCTTCGGCACGGTGCCGTTCTTCGCGCGACAGATCGAGTCGGTCCTGTCCGACGTGGACCACGGTCTCATCGAGGCGAGCGAGGCGATGGGCTTTTCGCCCCGGCAGATCATCTTCGGCGTGTACCTGAAGGAGAGCATCCCCGGCATCACGCGCGTCACGATGATCACTTTCGTGAGCTTCGTGGGCCTGACGGCGATCGCGGGCGCGATCGGCGCGGGCGGCATCGGCGACTTTGCGATCCGCTACGGCTATCAGATGGGCTACCGCGACATGATCTGGCTTACGGTCCTCATCATTCTCGCGGTGATCAGCGTCTTCCAGTTCCTTGGAAACCTCATCATCCGTCGTTCCACGCACTGATCCTGCGGCGGGCGCCCCAGCCATGGCGCCCGAAGGATCGCTCAAGTCCGCCGGGGCCGGCGCTTCGGCGGATTTTTCAACTCCGATTAGTAACAAACTTGTTACTAACATTTTTGTTGCTTTGGCGTCACCATGACTCATTCGCAACATCTCCGGATTGTTGTCTGCATCGATGAATTTCAACAAATAGGGCTTTTCCCCGACAGTGATTCGTTTTTGAAGAAGCTTCGCACTGTCTGGCAACACCAAACGCAAGCGTGCTATTGCCTCTATGGCAGTCAAAAGCACATGATGAACACCATCTTCCAATCACCGAGTGCGCCGTTCTATCGCTTTGGCGACCTTCTCTGCCTCGAAAAGATTCCGCGCGCTGACTGGGTGGAGCTCATCGTGTCGCGATTCCAGTCCACCGGCAAAGTCATTTCGGACGCGATAGCCGGGCGCATTGCGGATACGGCGGATTGTTACTCAAATTACGTGCAGCAGCTCGCGCTCTACGTTTGGGAGTTCACCGCCAGGGAGGCGGCGGAGCGGGAGCTTCAGCAAGGCGTTGAGAGACTCCTGGCCTCCTGCGAGCCGATTTTCATCGAGCAAACCGCGCGCCTTGCTCGATCGCAAATGAATTTCCTGCGGGCGCTCGCTGACGGCGTCGATCATGGCTTCTCGGAGCAGTCCGTGATGCAGCGCTATGGTCTGGCGTCGTCCGCGCACGTGGCTCGCGTGCGGGAGGCGCTCCTTGAAAAAGACATGATCATCATTCCCGCCCGCGGCGTGGTGAAGCTCGCGGATCCCATTCTGAAGCTCTGGCTGCAGCGCCGCCTCTGGCCCAAAGGCGCCTGAGCTTTCGCGGCCGCCGCCCGGAAATTGAGGGATTCAGATGGGGAGCGTGCGCTCGTCAATCAGAAGGCGGAACAATGGCGGCAGCACCTTGCGGTCGTTTTCGCGGTTGAGCAGCGTTGCGAGCGCCGAGGGCGGCGCAAGGCTCACGGCTTGTGACTCCCAGCCCGCGTTGCGGGGCGAGCCGCCGAGGCGCCGCGCGGTGTAATAGCGCGTGATGGACTTCGTGCGGACGACGTCGCAGAGGTACCCCGTGGGCTCCACCCAGAGTCCTGACTCCTCCAGCGTTTCTTTGACGGCGTTGACGACGAGGGAGAGCCCCGGCTCCCAGCGCCCCTTGGGAAACGTGGTGACGGCCTGCGCGAAGCGATTGGAGGGATGCACGATCCAGACGCGGTCGTCGGGCTCGATCACGACGCAGCCGCTCGTGGTGCGGCGCTCGGGATCCTGGGGGTAGGGCGGCTCCTTCACTTTGAGGCGCAGGTTCCACTGAAGCCACGCGTCGGTGGTTTCGGGGCAGGGCACGTCGGTGAAGGGGATGCCGTTCACGGCCTCCGGAAGGCGCCCCGCGTCCGTCAGGGACAGCGTGGCGATGGCGTCGTGCTCCAGCCAGGCGCCCGAGGGCGTGGAAATGGTGGGATTCTCAATGACGACGGGACGGCCGTTTTCGTCTTTCTGCGGGTGATAAACGAGTGTCTTGGACATGAAAAAGCGCTCTTGGCCAAATATTTCAAGGCTAAGAGCGCCATGTGTCAGAACGGTGACAGAAGCCGTCGGTCAGAAGACGTACTTTCCGTCCAGCGTCACGGCGTGGTTTTCGAGCTGGTGCGCGCCCGCTTCGTAGCGATAGACGAGGCCGAGCGTTCCCTTTTCCCCCGTGACGGCGACGCCGGCGGAAACTTTGACCATGCCGTTTTCAACGTACTTCGTTTCGGTGCGAACGCCGTTGATCTTGCCCTTCAGCTTCTTGTCGCCCGCGGCGGCCGCGTACGTGACGTCCAGCGTCGGACGCACGCTGTAGGCGCCCACGGCGCGGGCCGTCGTGAAGGTGACGCCGACGGGGAACTGGCAGAGCGCTGCGTTGTCCGGCTCGCCCGACGTCGAGCGGTCCGACCAGTTGTCGGCGTTGATGAACGTCGCTTCGACGCTGGCGTGCGGCAGGATGTCAAGCCACGGCGTGCGGACGCGATAGTTCGCGGACACGTCAGCCGTGAAGAGATTGCCGTCCATGCCGTAGACGTGGCCCGTCGGGGTGTCGACGCCGTTTTTCATGCGCGTCCAGCCGGCTTTGGCGCCGAGGGCGGCTTCCCCGAAGCGCTCTTCGCCGTAGATCATGAGGCCGTAGTACGTGGCGTCGCCGTCGCGGTGCTCGGTCTTCACGGTGTCAAAGTCGCCTTCGCCGTAGAAGTAGACGACGCCGAAGAGGTGGTCGCCCGTCTTGATGTCAGCGCCCAGATTCGCGGTGCCGATCGTCGCCTTGTGGCCGGCGCCGTTCACCATCTTCTCGGCGCGAGTGCGGGCGCCGGCGACGTCAAGCCAGAGGCTGCCGCCGTCTACGCGGTCGTTGACGCGGGCTTCAAGGAGCCGGGCGTCGATTGAGGAGCGCACGAGGTGCGTGACATCGACGCCCGCGGTGAGGGCGCCGCTTTGAGCGAGGCTGTCAAAATCGTCGGCGTGGGCGGAGAGGGCTGCGGCGGCAAGGAGCGCCGCAGCGGCGCAGGAAACAGAACGCATGGTGTTGGCTTCAGGCAAAAAACCGCCGGCTGCGAGGGAGTCGGCCGGCGTGAAAAATCAGTGAAATCGATTGTATCGGGCGAAAAGTGGGATTGCAACGAAGCGCGTCGCAAAGCGTCATTCAATGGACACCTGAAGGCCGCGGCAGGCGGCGTATTCGATGCGGTACTCCACGGTCTTCGAGGAGAAGGTGCGGGATGTTCGGCGCAGCCGGTAAAAGGGGCCGAAGGCGTTCAATTCCGGCGGCGCGTAGTCGGGGAGGCGGGCGACGACGTCCAGACGGTCGGAGGCGTCGCAGATCACGACGCCGCAGGTCGCTTCGTAGAGGCTGTAGAGGCTCTGTTCGGCGAGGTAGGCCTCGGGCGTGAGCTTTTGAAAGAGGGGCTCCGGCAGCCAGCAGGAGTCCACGCCTTCGCCGCGCCCGTCGGCGGGGCCGGCGTTGCGGCACTCCATGCTGCGCACGACATGAATCACCCGGTCGCCCGGCATCAGCCCCAGCATGTCGGCGACGTGGCCGGGCGCAGGAATCGTTTCAAAGCAGATGACCTTGCCGTGAAAGCGCGCCATGCGGCCGTCGGAAAACTGGTAGCGCTGAAAGCGGTTCCAGAAGCCGCTGCCGGCGTAGGTCTTCACGAAGGTGCCCGAGCCCTGCTTTTTCACGAGACGCCCGCGGTCGGCTAGAAGGTCGAGCGCTTTTCTCACCGTGCCCACGCTCACCCCGAGCTGCGCGGCGAGCGTGGTCTCGCTCGGAATGGCTTCGGAGAGCGGCCACCGGCCGGCGGCGATTTCCTTTTCCACGTGCTGGGCCACCTGAAGGTACAGCGGAGAGCGATGAAGCTGGACGGCGTCGGTCATGAGGAAAGTCCTATAGCAGATAGAGGAGTTGTTTGCATTTTACAGACACCTCACCCGTAAAGTAGCGAACTTCAGCCGGACGTGAGCCGGCATCCGAACCTCAGACAATGAACAGGAGAAGTCCGTGTCGGAGTTGACCCGCTATGCGGAGGAGGCTGTCGCCGTCCGCCGCGATCTGCACCGCCGTCCCGAAGAGGGCTGGACGGAATTTGAAACCACTTATCGCATCGTGACGGCGCTGGAAAAGCTGGGGTACGCCGTGCGCTGCGGCATCGAGGCGATTGAGCCCGCGGCCGTGCTGGGGCGCCGCCCCGAGCTCGTCGCTCAAGGGGAAGTCCGCGCGATGGAGCACGGCGTGCCGTCGGCGTTTTTGCAGCGGCTCGGCCACTACACGGGCGCCGTGGCGGAATTGGACACCGGCCGCCCCGGGCCCGTGACCGTTTTTCGCTTTGACATCGACTGCGTGCTCGTCACGGAGTCTGCGTCGCCCGAGCACTTGCCAACGAAGCTCGGGTTTGCCAGCGAGCGTCCGGGCTTCATGCACGCCTGCGGTCACGACGGTCATGCGGCGTCGGGACTCGCGCTCGCGCACTGGTTGAAAGACCATCAGGCGGAATTGAAGGGCCGCATCCGGTTGCTCTTTCAGCCGGCGGAAGAAGGCACCCGGGGATCGGGCTCGCTTGCCGCCAAAGGCTGGGTGGATGACGCCGACTGGTTCTTTGCGGGCCACGCAGGCAGCGAATGCAAGCTGGGGGAAGTGGGCGTCATTCGTCATGGGTTCCTCGCGACGGCGAAGATCGACATTCACTTCAAGGGGACGGCTTCGCACGCGGGCGCGAAGCCCGAAGCGGGCCGGAGCGCCTTGTCCGCGGCCGCGGCCTGCACGCTGATGCTGGAAGGCATTCCCCGTCACTCGGGCGGCGCGACCCGCGTCGCCGTGGGCACGATGACGGCGGGCGAAGGGCGCAACGTGACGCCGGCGCACGCCGACATGCAGATTGAAGTGCGCGGTGAAACCGCCGCCGTGAACGACTGGATGGTGGAGCGCGTGAAGTCCATCGTGAAGGGCGTCTCCGAAAGCTACGAAGTCACGGGCGAAGCGGAGATCGTCGGCCAGGCGACGACCGTGGACTCGACGCCCGAAGCGGTGGACGTCGTGACGCAGGCTGCCAAAGCGTGCCATCTGCCCTGCCTCATGGTGGACCACACCGGAGCGAGCGAAGACTGCTCCATTCTCATTCGTCAGGCGCAGGCGAAGGGCGCGAAGGCGGCCTTCTTCCTCTGGGGCTGCAATCACCACGGCCACCATCGCCCCGACTTTGACATTCAGGACACGGAATCCCTTCCCGCGGCGATCGCGATGCTCACGACGATCGTTCGCGAGACCAACGGCAACTAAAAGACAACAGGAGAAAACTCAATGAGCTGGACCATTTGGATGGCCGTGGCGGTCGTCGTCGCCACGGTGTGGGCGCTCGTGAAGCGCTATGAAACGCGGCTCGTGCTGCTCGTCGCGGGTCTTGTGATGGCGCTTTTGTCGGGCGACCCGCTTGCTGCGTTCCGGCAGTTCGACAAGTCGATGACGAACCCCAACCTCATCATCGCAATCTGCTCGGCGCTGGGCTTTGCGGGCGTCGTGACCGTCACGAAGTGCGACGTGCATCTCGTGGCGCTTCTCATGAAGCCCTTGAAGAAGCTGGGCATCTTTCTTTTGCCCGCCTGCATGGTGGTGACGGGCATCGTGGCGGTGGCGCTCCCCTCGACCGCGGGCTGCGTCGCAGCCGTGGGTCCCACGATGATTCCTCTGATGCTGCGCGCGGGCTTCAAGCCGGCTGCGGCGGGCGCCGCGGTGGTGGCGGCCATCATGCCCGCCTTCCTCAACCCGGGCGTCTCTCACAACGTCTTCATCGCGAAGATCTCCAACATGGAGGTGATGGACTTCCTCGCGCAGTTCGCGCCCTATACGGTGGCGATGTCGGCGCTCATCATGGTGGGGCTCTTCCTCGTCTGCCTCGCCTACGGCGACTATCAGAAGGACGGCGCCGTGACGGAAGCCGCCGAGTCGACGACCACGGCGTCGAACCTTCCGGAGCATCCCAACGTCTTCTACGCCCTCGCGCCCCTCGTTCCGGTGATCATCCTTGTGGCGGCCTCGATGACGGCGCCGCAGCTGAAGCTTTCGGTGGCGACCGCCATGCTGCTTGGCATGATCTACGCCGTGGCGGTCACCCGCACGGCGCCTGACAAGGCGACGAAGGAGTTCTTCAACGGCATGGGCTCGGGCTACGCCAAGATTCTGGGCATCATCATTGCGGCGGGCGTCTTTGCGGCCGGCCTTCGCGCCGCGGGCGTGATCGACGTCTTCGTGAAGTTTCTGACGAGCGCCAACGATGTGGCAAAGCTCGGAGGCTCCGTCGGCCCCTTCCTTCTGGGCGTTTTGACGGGCTCGGGCGACGCCGCGGCCTTTGCCTTCAATGAGGCGGTGACGCCGCATGCGGCGGAGTTCGGCCTCACGCCGGAACACCTGGGCTACCTCGCCGCCTTCGCCGCCGGCCTCGGCCGCCAGGCCTCGCCCCTCTGCGGCGGCCTCATTCTCGCCGCGGGCCTGGCGAACGCGAACCCGGTGGATCTCGCCAAGCGCACGGCGCCTGTGATGGTGGTGGCGCTCGTGGTGCTTTACATCCTGATGTAGTGAAGTGCTGGAGGGCGGGCGCCGCCTGCCTTCCGCGGAACAATGAACGGAATTTTTTCAGAACAGGAGAACTTGCTGTGGCTGACATTAAAAAGTATGTGGACGAAACCGTGGCGCTGCGCCGCGCGATTCATCGCCGCCCCGAAGAGGGCTGGACGGAGTTTGAAACGACCTATCGCGTCGTGACGACGCTGGAGAAGCTGGGCTATGCCGTGAAGTGCGGCCGCGAGGTGATCGAGCCCGCCGCGGTGCTCGGACGCTCCGAGGCGCTCGTCAAAAAGGCCGAGCAGCGCGCGCTTTCCAACGGCGTGCCGCAGGCGTTTCTTGACCGCCTGCAGGGCTACACGGGCGCGGTGGCGGAGCTTGACACCGGCCGTCCCGGCCCTGTCACGGCGTTTCGCTTTGACATGGACTGCGTTCTTGTGACGGAGTCCGCTGATCCCGATCACGTGCCTGTGAAGGAAGGCTTTGCTTCCGAAATTCCGGGCTGCATGCACGCCTGCGGGCATGACTCGCACACGGCCTCGGGGCTGGGGCTTGCGCACTGGCTCAAGGACCATGAAGCGGAGCTCTGCGGCCGCGTCAGGCTCCTTTTTCAGCCGGCGGAGGAGGGCACTCGCGGCGCGGGCGCCATGGCCGCGGCGGGCGTCGTGGACGATGTGGACTGGTTCTTCGGCGCTCACGTGGGCGTCACCTGCAAGTCGGGCGAAATCGGCATCATCCGCCACGGGTTCCTCGCAACGGCGAAGATCGACATTGCCTTTGAAGGCACGCCGTCGCACGCGGGGTCTGATCCTGAAAAGGGCCGCAGCGCCCTCGTCGCGGCGGCGGCCTGCACGATGATGCTTCAGGGCATTCCGCGCCACTCGGGCGGCGACAGCCGCGTCGCGATCGGCACGCTCCACGCGGGCGAAGGCCGCAACGTGACGCCGTCGCACGCGAAGATGCAGATTGAAGTGCGCGGTGAAACGGGCGAAGTGAACGACTGGATGGTCGATCGCGTCGCTTCCATCGTGAAGGGCGTCTCCGAAGCCTACGAAGTGAAGGGGAGCTGGGTGAAGGCGGGCGAAGCCACCGTCATGAATTCCGATCCGGAAGCCTGCGCCGTCATTGAAAAGGCGACGAAGGAGGAGGGGCTGGCGTTGAAGGTCTACGACAAGATGGGCGGCAGCGAAGACTGTTCGCTGCTGCTGCGCCGCGCACAGCAAAAGGGCGCGAAGTGCGGCTTCTTCTTCTGGGGGTGCGACCACCACGGCCACCATCGTCCGGACTTCGAGATGCAGGACACGCTCAATCTGCCGCGCGCGCTTGCTGTGCTCGCGGACATTGCCAAGGAAGTGAACGGCGCGAAGTAATCGGCGCCTTGCGGGCGGGCGACGTCTGACGCTCGTCGTGAAGCCTCGCTGTCCTGCACGGAGAAAGTCGTGCGGCGGCGGGGCTTTTTTCGTGAGCGTGCCGCGGGAAATTCTCGTCATGTTGTGAAACAATGCGCGGATGAGGAATGAAAGCATGCCAGACATCCCGTTGCCCGCGCTGCCGCTCGGGACTTCCGACTTTGAGGCGCTGAGAGAACGCGGCCAGGTCTACGTCGACAAGACGGCGCTGATTTTTGATCTCGCGCGCTGC
>CAVJUB010000010.1:0-39269 GCA_963652545.1 Hallella faecis
AGTGGGTGCGCAGCATGATCTTCACGAGCGCGAAGCGCTGAGCGAAAAAAATCCCTGCCGAGGGGAAGTTCGGCAGGGCGAAGGGAGAGTTTCTCAGGAAACGGAGTGCGGGGAAGTCAGACGCGGCGCTTGAGGTTCCAGAGGCTCGCGCCGTTCAGTACGACAATGAGAACGAGCGCCACCGCAAAGGCGAGCAGACAGCACTGCGCCATGCTCATGAACTTCCACGCGGGCACGAGGTACCAGCTGTCCGCGCTGTTGTACATGTCGATCAGAAAGCGCTGCGCGTCAGAAAGCACCGTGCCGTCGGGCACCACCGCAGTGTCATAGCCGCAGTCGCCCGTGGGGAGGAACCAGTCCGGCGCCCACTTCTCCAGCGGCAGCCCGAAGGGGTAGTGAGGCTCCAAGGAGCACCCCTGCATGCCGAAGACGGCGTCCATGTCATCCCCGTGAATCGCATGATGGATCGTGGAGAGCTTCACGGAGCACATCAGGCCGTAGACGCAGCCATAGATTCCGACCACAGCGCCGACGATTTTGAGCACGAGGTTTTTCGGCTGAAGGATCGTGATGAGCGCTCCCAGCGCGATCACCAGGAAGCCGAAGCGAATGTAGACGCACTGCTCGCAGGGCTTCATGTAGAGCCAGACCTGGAACACGTTGTGCGCGAGCACGACGAGCGCGCAGGACAGAAAGATGATGAGCGCCCAGGGCCAGCGCTGGTCCGACCAGCGGGCGATTTCACCCGCGGGGTCGGCTTTGAAGTTGGAAGTCCACGACATGACGGCTCCTTACTTCTTCGCGGCGAGCTCTTTGACGAGCGCGACCATGCCGTCGAAGTTGCGGATGGACTTCGTCATGATGAGGTACTTGCCGTTCACGACGTAGGCGGGAATGCCCTGAATCTTCGCGACGGGATAGGTCACCTTCCAGCTGTCAGCGAGCGCCACGACGTCCGCATCCGTCTTCGCCTTTTCGTAGTCGGCGGCGGTGAGGCCCGTGGCGTCCGTCATCGTCTTCAAGAACGCCGCTTCGCCCGCCGTCCAGCGCTCCTGCTTCTTGTGATAGGCCTGGTAGATGGCGTCCTTCGCTTTCTTGAAGAGCGACGCCTTGTCTTCGATCGAGACGCCCGCTTTTTCGTCGCGGAGCATGCACATCGCGAGGAAGACGCTCGCGCAACGGCCGTACTGGCCCTTCGTCTCCAGATGCATGGGCTTGAATTTCAGACCCGCTTCCTTTTCGATCCGGGGCAGCACGCGCGGATCAACGCCCACGTCGTACTTGAAGCAGAAGGGACAGTCGTAGGAGAAGACCTTGATCAAGGTGCCTTGGGCGTTCGGCAACGGCGTGTCGAGGACGACGTAGTCCGTGCCTTCGGTGCCGGCGAAGGCGGGGAGGGAAGAAAGGGCGGCGAAAGAGGCCGCGGCGGCAACAAGCGTTCTGCGCTGCATGATGGTTTTTTCTCCTTGTTTTTCCGGGGAGGAAAAGCGCCTCACCGGAGGAATCTTGAGAGGCGAAGAAGCGCCTCGTGACGAAAATCAGTGTAGGCGGGGGCCTTCTTTTGCGAAATGGTCAGTATCGCGAGGCCGGACCGCAGAAAACGGAATTCGCAGATGCAGAAAACGGACGGCGTGCGGGCGATAAACTTCGGGGATTGAGAATTCTTTTTTCCGCCATGCGCTCTACGCTCCTCCTTGAAGTTGCCGCGGCCGCCGTTTTTCTGACGGCGGCGCCGCTTTGCGCCCAGCCCGTGCCGGAGCCTGAAACGATCACGGTGGGCGTCGTGGACACGCTCTCCGAAGAGGAGGGGCTCGCCGTCATTCGCGAGAAGCTGCAGGCGGGGCTTGACTGCCGGCGCTGGAGCGTGCGCGTGGTGTCGGTGCTGTCGGCGGATGAAACCGAAGGGATCGATCGTTTTCGGCCGGACTTCGTGCTGGCGCCCGCCGACCTGGACCAGCAGTTCCGGGCGGCGGGAAAGCCCGCGCCCTACCGCATCGCGACGCGAAAGACGCATCTTGCGGCGGACGCGGCGCGCTCTGCGGGCGGGCTTCTCGTGGTGCGGCGTGACCGCACGGACTTGCAGACGCTCTCCGACCTCAAGGGAAAGACGGTGGCGGCGGGGCTGCCCACGTCGCTCACCGGCTGGCTCGCGCTCGAAGCGGAGACGAAGCCCCTTGCCAGCGCCCGAGGCGGCTTCTGGTCGCAGGCGCATTTTGTGAGCTCGCCCTTTCCTGACGTGCTCACGGCGCTTTTTTCGGGCCATGTGGACGCCGCGGTGCTTCCGACGTGTTTTCTCGAGCGCATGGCGCGCTATGGGGAAGCGGACGTGGAGAACTTGCGGGTCGTGAACGAAAAGACGGACGAGTCGCTCGCGTGCCGGCGCTCGACGGCGCTCTATCCTGACGTGAGCATGTGGGGCTTTGAATGGACGCACGAAGAGCGCGCCCGGGCGCTGACGGTGGGGCTTCTCTCTCAGCCCGCAGGCAGCGAGGGCTATGAATGGCTGAGCTTCGTGCCGCACGCTTCGGTGGAGCAGCTCTACAAGACGCTGGAGATCGGTCCCTACGCTTATCTCAGGGACTTCTCGCTTCGAGGGCTGTACAGCCGCTATCAGGGCTACGTGCACGCGGCGCTTGTGTTCCTCATTTTTCTCGTGGCCTACGAAATCCGTCTGCAGCGGCTGGTGAAGCGCCGCACGGGGGAATTGCGGGAGGCGCTAATCGAGCAGCGGCGGCTTGAAACCGACGCTCGGCGCGACCGCGACCGGCTGGGGAGCCTTGAAAAGCGCAACATCGTGAGCCAGATGTCGGCCATGATCGCGCACGAAGTGAAGTCCCCGGTGGCGGCGATCGGCAACTTCAAGGCGATTCTGGACTATGTTCTTCCGGAGGCGGTCCGAAAGGACAAGACCGTGGACACGGCGTTGTCCGGCATTGAAACGGAGGCCGAGCGCATCGCGGGCATCGTGAACCGCGTGCGAAACTACGCGAAGAGCCGCCAGACGGCGCACGTCCCTTGCGACCTTTCAGAAATCGTGCGGCGGGCGGTGAAGAGCCTCAAAAGCTCGTCGGCAGGCGCGGTGCCCGTGACGACCTGGCTTCCGGACAAGGCGCCAGTGCTGGGGGACGCGCTCGAACTCGAGCTTCTCGTCTTCAACTTGATGAAGAACGCCTGCGAAGCGTTGTCGGGCGTGAAGCATCCGGCGATCAGCGTGATGCTCACCGAAAGCGACGATCGGCGCGTTCTTTTGGTGAAGGACAACGGACCGGCCTTGGATGATGAGGCCTTCCGGCATCTGCAGGACTTGATGTCAAGCGTGAAGCCCGAAGGATTGGGGCTCGGCCTCTCCATTGTGCGAGGCATCGCCGACAGCCACGGCGCCGGCCTCTTTTTTGAACGCAATCCCGACGGCGGATTGACGGTTCGGTTTGTGATTGACAAGCTCGCGGACGCCGCGGGCGCGGAGACAACGTAAATGGACAACCTGCCTCTCGTGCGGCTCATCGACGACGATGAAATCTTTCTCATGTCGCAGAAGCTTCTTTTGGAAACCCGGGGCTTTGCGGTGCAGACCTACGCGTCCGCGAACGAATTTTTGGAAAAAGACGTCCTCTCACGCCCAGGGTGCGCCGTGGTGGACGTGCGCATGCCGGGCCTGACGGGGCTTGACATGCAGGCGATTCTCGAAGGCCGGCATTCGACGCTTCCCTTGATCTTTCTCACGGGGCACGGCGACGTTTCGATGGCGGTGCACACCATGCGGCACGGCGCGCGGGATTTTCTTGAAAAGCCTGTGAAGCCTGACGTGCTGATCGCCGTGGTGACGAAGGCGGTGGAGGCCTCCGTGGCGGCGCAGAAGGCGGCGGACGAAAAGGCGGGGGTGCGCTCGCGCTACGATGAACTGACGCCCCGTGAGCGCGAGGTGGTGGCGCTCGCCGCGGTGGACACCCCGAACAAGGTGATCGCCCGAGAATTGGGCATCGGCGAGCCCACGGTGAAGATGCACCGCGCCAATGCGTTCGCGAAGCTCGGCGTGAAGAGCGTTCTCGAAGCCTACCGGCTCCTTGAAGGCCTCGGGGTGCTCGCAAAGGGGTAGCGCGCATGCAGCGAAGGACTTGGATCGCCGGGGCGGCCGCGGGCGCTGCGCTCTTTGCGGCCGGCGCGCCCGCGAGAGCGGAGGACGACGTCTGGGACGTGGTGGTCGCGGGAAGCGGCCTGGCGGGGCTCTCTGCGGCGGCCTCAGCGCTTGAAAACGGCGCGCGGCGGGTGCTGGTGCTCGAAAAAGGCCCCGTGATCGGCGGCCACAGCGCGATGAGCAGCGGGTCGCTTGCGGTCGTGAGTCCGCGGCGTCAGGCCGTGCAGCACATTGAGGATTCGGTGGATCTCCTCGTTGAAGACAGCCGCCGCGTGGGCGGGCGCATCAACGAGGACCTCGTGCGCTTCATCGGTGAAAACTCCGAAGCGGCCGCGGACTGGCTGGAAGCCATGGGCGTTCCTTTCACGGCCATGGTCTTTCAGGCGGCGGGCGGCATGCGGCCCCGCAGCATCAGCGTGTCGGGCGGCGCTTCGGGGCGGCTTTACGTGGAGGCGATGAACCGCCACGCGCGAAACTTGGGCATGAAGCTCACGTTTGCCTCGCGCCTCGTCGGCCTTGAGCGGCAGGGCGACGTGTGGCAGCTTGCGGTGCGGCACATGATCACGAAGGATGTGCGCACACTTCGAGCCCGCGCCGTGGTGCTCGCCACCGGGGGCTTCACCGCGAACGTCGGCATGCGGCTCTTGTGGGATCCGAGACTGGACGGCACCATGCAGACGACCGCGAACCCTCACGGCCTTTATTTTGACGGCGCGACGGGAGACGGCATTGAGATCGCGCAGCGGCTCGGAGCCGCGACGGCGGACATGGACAAGTTTCTGCTGCTTGCGTATTCGGGCGGGCGGCTTTTGGAATATGCCGGCGCCGAGATCTACCTCACGGTGCAGGGCGAACGGTTTGTGAACGAAGCGGCGAGCACGGGGGAGATAGCCGAGGCGCTTTTTGCGCTTCCCGAAAAAGCGATGTGGGTCATCACGGACAGCCGCTCGGTGAAGGGGGCGTCATTGGGACTGAAGCTCGCGAACGGCTACGTTCACAAGTCAAACACAGTGTCGGAGATGGCGCGCGGCATGGGGATTTCCGAGCGGCAGCTCGAAATGACGCTCGAAAGCTACAACCGCAACGCCCGCGCAGGACGGGATCCGCAGTTTGGAAAGTCGGTTTTCCTGCAGACGCTCTCAAAGCCCCCGTACTACTGGGGGCTTGAAACCCTGAACGTCCACAATTCGCTGGGAGGCCTGGTGATCGACCGGCGAGCCCGCGTGAAGAAGACGGACGGCGCGACGATTGACGCGCTCTTTGCTGCGGGGGAGACGACGGGGGGCTTGTTCGGGCGAGATCGCCTGGGCGGCATGGCCCTGGCGTCGGCGCTCGTTTTCGGCCGCGAGGCGGGACGCGGCGCCGCGCTCTGGGCGGCGGACTGAAACAGCTTTTTTTCGCACGCAAAAAGAGCGGGCTGGCGACACAGGAAACGCCAGCCCGCTCTTTTGATTTTTTCCCGAGGCCGGAAGGATTCCGCAGAATCCTTCCGGAAGGCGGGGATTACGCCTTCTTCGCCATCGCGGCGAACTGTTCGCCGGCGATCATGCCGAAGGTGAGGGCGTCGATCACCGCCACCGTGCCGAGGCGGGAGGCGCCGTGCACGCCGCCCGTGACTTCGCCGCCGGCGTAGAGGCCCTTGATCGGTTCATGCGTCACCGCCGAGATCACCTGAGCCTTCGGGTTGATCTTCACGCCGCCCATCGTGTGGTGGATCTTCGGGCAGCATTCGATGCCGTAGAAGGGCGCCTTGGAAACGTCGAGGCCCTTGTTGAACTTCAGGATGCGGTGGAAGTCCTTGTCGTCCTCGGCCTTCACGTAGCCGTTGAACTTCTTCACTTCTTCAAGGAACGGCGCCTTGTTGATCTTGAAGTAGTCGGCGAGCTCTTCGAGGGTGTTGAACTTCTTCACCGTGCCCATCTCGAGGGGGAGCTTCACGAAGGACGGGTTGATCGCGTGAACGGTCGCGTCGTCGCAGAGGGCGATCGGGTAGTTTTCATCCGTGCCGATGACCTTGAAGAGGGCGTCAGCCTTGATCTTGCGGCCGGCGTGTTCGTCCATGAAGCGCTTGCCGGTCTTGCGGTCGACCACCATGCCGATGTCCATGCAGGCGTGGTTCGTGAAGTTCACGGAAACGCCGAAGCCCTTTTCACGCGGGTTGCAGTAGGGAAGGAACTGCAGCCAGCAGAGCTGCACGGGCGCGGCGCCGATGCCGAGGGCCTTCGTGAGCACGCCGGCGGTGGCGCCGGGCTGGTTCGTGGAGTCGGTCGTCGGAACAACGCGCGGATCCTGCGTCTGGCGGAACCAGATGTCGCGGGAGAAGCCGCCGGCGGCGAGCATCACGCCCTTCGTGGCGCGAACGGTCTTCTTCTGGCCGGTCGTGTTTTCGAGATCGTCGCTCACGAGCTTGGCGTTGAAGCGATAGTTGCGGCGATAGGCGACGCCCTGAACGGAGCCGTCAGCGCCCATGATGAAGTCGTCGAACTTGGCGCGGGTGCGGATTTCAACGTTCTTCAGCTTCTTCAGTTCAGCGTGCATCGGACGGATGTAGCCGGAGCCCGTGCCCGCCTTGATTTCGTAGGAGCGGGGAACGGAGTGGCCGCCTTCGAAGAGCATGTGGTTGGGAACGAATTCGCAGCCGCAGTCCACGACCATCTGGATCGTGTCGTTGCAGCGGTCGGCGATGGTGCCGAGGAGGTCGGGGTAGTTGATGCCGAGGCCGTCCTTCATGCAGTCGGCGATGAAGAGCTCCTTGCTGTCCTTGATGCCCTGAGCCTTCTGCACGGGGTTCACCGGGCAGGCGACGTTGCCGCCGCAGATGGCGGAGTTGCCGCCGACGACGCTCATCTTTTCGAGCATCAGAACCTTGAGGCCGGCGCGACCGGCCTTGAGAGCGCAGGCCATGCCAGCAAAGCCCGAGCCGATGATGACCACATCAAAGGTTTCGTCGTACTTCTTCACGGAAGAAGCGGGAATGCCGGCATTGGCGGCCGCGGAGGCCATCATGGCGGCGGAAGCAGCGGCGGCAGTCTTCAGAAAGCCGCGGCGGCTGGTATCGATCGTTTCCATTTCACTTTCCTCATCGGTTGGGGGTGAAAGCCGGCGCGCTGATGCGCTTCTTTTGTGATTCAGCGCCTTCCTGCGACGGCTCATTTTGTTGACAGCGAAATTGTCGGCGCCCCTCGGGAGGTTTCTCTACATCCCGCGGGATGTGACACCCATCCGACGGGATGTGGCGGGTGAAATTCGGGATCCTCAGAATGCCGTTTCAAGGAAAGCGCGGCGATTCCCGCCTTTGCTTTTCAGACCTCAAACGAATACGGAACCCTGTCCCATGAAATACACGCTGATTGCTCTCGCCGCGGCGCTCACCGCAGCGAGCTTTACGGCCCAGGGCGCCGCGCTTGCTGACAAGCACGTCGCCAAGGGGCTGCAGTGCGCGGTCTGCCACGGTCCCGACAAGAAGAACCTGCAGGAGCCCACGACGGAAACCTGCACCGCCTGCCACAACGTGAAGGCGCTTGTCGCGAAGACGAAGAACGTGAAGCCCGCGAATCCTCACTTCTCTCCGCACTACCAGGACCAGTTGGACTGCACGAACTGCCACATGGGCCATCAGCAGAGCGAAAACTTCTGCAACCAGTGCCACCAGTTTGACTTCAAAGTCCCGTAGGTCGCGGAACTTTAGACATCTTCTCTCTCTCCTTGCTTCGGGAGCCTTCCTTTTGGGGTCGGCTCCTTTTTTTACGCGAGCGCCGTGTCAAGCACCATCATGAGCAGAAACCCGGCGAGCACCGCGATCGTGCCGCTGTCTGAGTGTGAATTGAGATGCGCGGCGGGGATGAGCTCTTCGATCACGACGTAGAACATGGCGCCTGCGGCAAACGCGAGGAGCCACGGCATGAAGGGCGCGATGACGCCCGCAGCCGCCACGGTGAGAAGCCCGAAGACGGGCTCGACGATTCCGGAAAGGGCGCCCGCCGCGAAGGCCTTGCGGCGAGAGTAGCCGCAGCTCATGAGGGGAAGCGCCACAGCCGTGCCTTCCGGAATGTTCTGAATGCCGATCCCGAGCGCGAGCGCCGCGGCCGCAGACCAGGACGCGGCGTCGCCCGTCATGGCGGCGACGGCGAAGGTGAGGCCGACGCTCATGCCTTCCGGGATGTTGTGCAGCGTCACGGCGAGTGCGAGCAGCGTCGTGCGGTCAAGGTTCGTGGCCGGGCCTTCGGGCGTGTCGGAGTCAGGATGCTGGTGCGGGAGCAGCTTGTCGAGGAGCGCGAGAAAGAGGGCGCCGAGCACGAAGCCGCCTGCCGCGGGCACCCAGCCCAGGCCGCCGGCACGCTGTGCGGCGTCGATTGCCGGCAGAAGCAGCGACCAGACGCCCGCGGCGAGCATGATGCCTGCGGCAAAGCCCAGCGCGAGCGGCTGGATTCGACGGCCGGCGCCCGGTTTCAAAAAGAGCACGAGCGCGGCGCCGGCCGCGGTCATGGAAAACGTAAAGCCCGTGGCGGCGAAGACGGTCCAGAAAGGATCCGCCGGCAGCGTGGTGATCAGCATGGCTGCAGCTTCCTTTTCTCCCATGGGGTCGGAAGAAAGGCCGGCGGCAGCTTCAGGCGGCTGCCGCGCGGAGTTCGAGCCGCCATGTTACCGAGCGGCGGGCCGTTCGGCGAAACAAAGTCGGTTTGGATGCGTCACAAGCTGACGCAGGCGTTTCGTAAAATGGCTGGCATGTTTTCTCTTGTCGGATTTTCATCATGGTCACAAAGTCGCCTTCTGCTACGCCCAATACGGCTGCCGATGCCCTGACGCTTTTGAGCATCCTGAAGCGCATTCCGAAAAAACGCTGGATCTCGTCGACCGAGCTCGAGCGGGAGCTGGAGGCCGACGGCCTTGGCATGGCTCGCCGCCGGCTGCAGCGGCACCTCAAGGTGCTTTGCGCCGCGAGCGACTTCGACGTGGTGTGCGACAGCCGGAAGAAGCCCTTCGGCTACCGGAGGCTCTCCCAAAAGTCGGACTTTGCGGTGACGAAGCTCCATCCCGAGGAGGGACTGGTGCTGCGCCTCGCAGAGGAGCAGCTGCGGCTGCTTTTCCCAAAGCAGGTGCTCGAAAGACTGCGGCCCATGTTCGATGCGGCGCGCGAGTCCTTGAAGGAGACCGAGGGCGGCGATCCCGCAGCGCAGTGGCTCAAAAAGGTGGCGGTGGTGCCGGGGACGCTTCCTTTTGAGCCGCCGCAGATACTGCCCCGGATTCTTTCCGAAGTGAGTGATGCGCTTTGGCGCGGCGTGAAGCTCGACGTTGTCTACCGCAATTCCGACGACGAGGAAAAGGAGCACACGGTGTCGCCGCTGGGGCTCGTGCAGCAGGACGGCCGGCTCTATCTCGTCTGCCAGTTTGACGGCTACGACAACGTGCGGCACCTTGCGCTGCACCGCTTGCAGTCTGCGACGGCGGCGCCCTTTGCCGCGGAGCGCCCCAGCGACTTTTCGCTCGATCGGTACGTCACGGAGCGCCACTTCAATTACGGCAACGGCAAGCCCGTGCGGCTGGTGTTCGAATTCAATGCGCCGCACCTCAGAAAGTTTCTGGAGGAGACGCCCATCAAGGGACAGGTGATGAAGACCTTGAAGGACGGGTACACGCGCGTGGAGGCGGTGGTGGACGACTCCCGGCTCATCGATGCCTGGAAAGCCGTCTGGGGACGGGAGACTTTCCGCGTGTTCAAGCGTCGGCCGGTGAAGGCGCCGGAGGCCAAAGGCCGGAAGAAAACGAAGAACTGAGGCCGGCGGCAGAAAAGAGGGCGGACAGCGCGGCGGGCTTTTGCGGCGCCGTCCGATGCTTTAAGATGCCGCTCGAAAGCTGAAGGGAGCTCCAGATCCGCGCGTCGCGGAAGACGGGTTCCCTTTTTTGCAAGGAGCGGCTTTTGACTTCGGCGCCTGTCTGAAGCCCGAAAAAGCGCCGTACGCTCCCAAAGTCGATCACAGGCAAACTAAAATTAACCAGTTTTTGTTGAAGAACTCATCGTCGAAGGAGTTTCAAGATGGAAAACACGAACCCGAAGACAGTTCGGGAGATGCTCGAGCCGGCCATCAGGAAGGCAGGGGGCTGGGTCAACACGCATGCCCATGCGGACCGCGCCTTTACGCTGTCGCCGGAAGTGCTTGAAATGCGCCGCACCTGCACGCTGCAGCAGAAGTGGGATGCGCTCGATCGCTTGAAGAGCGAAAGCACGGAAGAGGACTTCTACCGTCGGTTTTCCATGTTCTTTGAACTCATGATCAGCCAGGGGTGCAAGGCCTGCGCGACGTTCGTGGACATCGATCCTCAGAGTCGCGACCGCGCCATCAAGGCAGGGCTTCGAGCTCGCGAGCACTACCAGGACCAGCTCACGGTGAAGTTCGCGAACCAGACCTTGAAGGGCGTGATTGATCCCGAGGCGCGCAAGTGGTTTGACATCGGCGCCGAGGTGGTGGACATCATCGGCGGCCTTCCAAAGCGCGACGAGCGTGACTTCGGCCGCGCGGCGGACGCCTTCGACATCTTGCTGGGGACCGCCAAGGAGCGCGGCCTCATGGTGCACTGCCACGTGGACCAGTTCAACATGTCGAGCGAGTATGAAACCGAAATGCTCGCCCGAAAGACGATCGAGCACGGCCTGCAGGGGCGCGTCGTCGCCATCCACGGCATTTCGATCGGCGCTCACTCCAAGATGTATCGCCAGCGCCTCTACAGCCTCCTGAAGGAAGCGCAGGTCTACGTCGTCTGCTGCCCCACAGCCTGGATTGACACGGCTCGCACCGAAGCGATCGGCCCCATGCACAACTCCATGACCCCCGTGGACGAGCTCGTTCCGGCGGGCATCCCCGTGGCGCTCGGCACTGACAACGTCTGCGACGCCATGGTGCCTTGGAGCGCAGGCGACATGTGGCATGAGCTGCAGCTTCTCGCCACTGGCTGCCGCTTCGACGACTTCGAAGCGCTGGTGAAGATTGCGACGGAGAACGGCCGTCTCGCGCTTGGTCTCGACAAGGAGTAACAGACATGACGACGAAGTTCAAGCCCAGCTACACGAGCGCGATCGCCGAAGACATCATGGCCGAGCGCCTCTTGAAGGCGAAGGCCGTGGAGTTCCTGATTGAGACGCCGATGCGGCTGAAGTCCGGACTCATCGCTCCGGTGTATGTGGACAATCGCAAGCTCTACTACGATCCCGAAGCATGGTCCGACGTTATCGAAACGATGGCGAGCCGCGTCGAGGAGTTCGGCCTGGAGTTTGACGTGGTGGCGGGCGTGGAGGCGGCGGGCAGCATGCACGCCGCGGCGCTCGCGTACCGCCTGCGGCTTCCGGCGATCATGGTGCGCCAGAAGGCGAAGACCTACGGCAACCTCTCGCGCATCGAGGGCGGCTCGGTGAAGGGAAAGAACGTGCTGCTTCTGGAAGACCACATTTCGACCGGTCTTTCCTGCCTGGACGCCATTCACGCGCTTCGCGAGGAGGGCGCCACGGTGACGCAGGTGATGTCGATCACGAACTACGCCATCCCCGAGACGGTGCGTCTCTTTGACGAAGACGGCATCAAGACTTTCGACGTCATCGCCTTTGACAAGGTGGTGAAGAAGGCTCGTGCCATCGGCGAAATCAACGAGGACGAGGAGAAGCTTGTTCTTGAATGGCTGAAGACGCCGTGGACCTGGGCTGCGATGCACGGCAAGGTGGCGTCCGCTCGAGAAAACTGATCGGACGATTTATCGTACGAAACGGCCGGAAGGTTGCTCCAATTGCGGGGCGGCGCCGGCCGTTTTTCGTAGGGGATAAAATCACCAGCTACGCACTTTCAAACAGTGCTTCATCATCAACCAATGTCATCCGCATGCAGCTCCCCGACACTGAACTTTTTGAAGCCGTCAAGGCGCACCTGCTCGAACAAGCCGAGGCGGGCGGACACATCGACACGGAGACGGAGCTCGCGGAGCATTTCGGCGTCACGCGCTACCGCATCCGCAAGGAGCTCGACGTTCTGAGCCAGATGGGCCTTTTAAAGCGCCAGCCCAAGAACGGCATAGAAGTGCTGACGGTGACGCGCCAGAGTCTTCGAGACCAGATCCGCACGAGGCTTGCGATTGCGAACTACCCCCTGGATCAGTTCGTCGAAGCCCGCATCTGGGTGGAGGCGTCGATGCTGAAGATCATCGTGCCGCACTTGACGGCGGCGGACGCGGTGAGGCTGGAGAACATCATCGAGCGGATGGAGACGCATGCAGCGGAGCCCGAGACGGCCGACGCCTGCGATCGGGAGTTCCACATGACGCTGATGGAAGTGTGCGGCAACCCGGTCCTGCAGATCTTTTCGGGCGTGCTCGTCTGCTGGTTTGAAAAGACGGCGGGCGAGGTGAGGCGCATGAACGCCCGCTTCTTTGAAGAGACGGCTGCGGAGCTGCGGCAGATCCTTTCCGCCATCCGCCGCGGCGACGTGGCGGAGGCGGAGAAGCTTCTCACTCGCCACCTGACCGAGCAGGCCGCGTTCTTTACGCGCAAGTTGGAGCGCGAAGCCGCGGCTTCCCGCGTCCTTTAGAATACCCGCCGTCCCAATTTTTGCAGACAAATACTCATGAGCTGGCTGACCCGCATTCTGCCCAAGATCTCACCCAAGTCCGGCGACAGCACGGAAAAGCGCAAGTCGGTGATTCCGCCCGGCCTCTGGATCAAGTGCCCGCACTGCGATCAGGTGCTCTATCAGTCCGAACTGGACGACAGCCTCAAGGTCTGCCCGAAGTGCGGCTACCACATGCGCCTCACGGCGCGCGCGCGGCTTGAGGCGTTCCTCGACTGGAAGGGGCCGCACGAGGAGATCGGCGCCGAAGTGCGGCCGGTGGACACGCTTAATTTCGTAGACTCCCAGCCCTATCCTCAGCGTCTCTCGACGTATGAAAAGAAAACGGGCGAGACGGACGCGCTCGTCGTGATTCAGGGCGAATTGAGAAAGCAGCCCATCGTGGCCGCCGCGTTTGAGTTCGGCTTCATGGGCGGCTCCATGGGAAGCGTCGTGGGCGAGCGCTTTGCGCTCGGGGTCCAGCGCTGCCTGCAGGAGCACATCCCCTTCGTGACCTTCACGAGCACGGGCGGCGCCCGCATGCAGGAGGGGCTGCTCTCCTTGATGCAGATGGCGAAGACGAACGCCGCGGTGGCGCTCCTGGGCGAAGCCAAGGTGCCCTACATCTCGGTCCTCACCGATCCCACGATGGGCGGCGTCTCCGCGTCCTTTGCCTTCATGGGGGACGTGGTCATTGCGGAGCCCGAGGCGTTGATCGGCTTTGCGGGCCCCCGCGTCATTGAGCAGACCGTGCGCGAGAAGCTTCCCGAAGGCTTCCAGCGTTCGGAAATGCTTTTGGAAAAGGGCGCGATTGACATGATCGTCGACCGCCGGGAGCTCCGGCCCGTGGTGGCCGAGCTCGTGGCGCTCTTGGGGAAAAAGGCGACGCCTGCGGCGTAAGCCGCCCGCCAATCGGTATTCTTCTGTTACAAGAAAAAGACGGCCGGCGGCGGCTTTGCTAAACTCAGAAACCACTTTGTCGAACCGGTGGCAAAAACGGTCCGGCTTTTGAGAATAATTTAGGAATTCAATCCATGGTCAAGACTGCGATGCGCGCTGCGGCGCTGACGTCGGCGGCGGTGGCTCTTGCGGGCTGCAACGTGCTGGGCTCTCATTTCACGGACGACAAGGTTCAGTACGAATCGAGCACCTCGCGCGCGCCGCTGGAGATTCCGCCGGATCTCACCTCCATCCCGAAGAACGACCGCTTCACCGTGCCGACGCGCCCGCAGATCGTGAGCGCCAACGCCGAGGCCGCCAAGGAGCAGCTCGCGCTGCAGAAGTCGGGCGATGCCCCGAGCCAGATTCTTCCCGCGACGGAAGTGGCGAAGGTGGTGCGCGACGGCCAGATCCGCTACGTGCACGTGAACGAGCCCGCTGAGAAGGTGTGGCCCGTGCTTCAGGACTTCTGGGCCACCGTGGGCCTCACGGTGAAGGATCAGGACGCGGCGAGCGGCGTCATGCAGACGGAGTGGGCTGAGAACAAGGCCAACCTCCCGAAGGACATCATCCGCGGCACGATCGGCAAGGTGCTTGACGTCGTCTACGACACGGGCGAGCGCGACCAGTACCGCGCCCGCCTGGAGCGCAACGACGACGGCACGTGCGACATCTACATCACGCACAAGCAGATGGTCGAAGTGCTGAAGGGCAAGCAGGAGGACTCCACGATCTGGCAGCCGGGGCCGTCGGACCCGCAGCTGGAAGCCGAGATGCTCACGCGTCTTGCGCAGAAGCTCGAAGTGGAGTTCAACCCCGCCGCGAAGCCTGAAGAGCAGAAGGCGCTGGACGCCATGGCCGCCGCGAAGTACGTTCCCGCGAGCGAAGTGGTGAAGGGCGCCGACGGCACGCCGCAGGCGGTCCTCATTTCCGAGCCCTTTGACCGCGCCTGGCGCCGCGTGGGCGTGGCGCTCGACCGCGCCGGCTTTGACATCACCGACCGCGACCGCAGCCAGGGCCTCGTGATGGTGAAGTACCTCGATCCTGACTACGAGAAGGAAGTGAAGAAGGAGCGCGGCTTCTTCTCCAACATGTTTGGCAAGGGAAGCGCCGTGGAGCCCGTGCCCTACCAGATCCGTCTCACGCCCGAGGGGGACAACACTCGCGTGACCGTGTCGGGCGCCGAAGGCAAGGCCGACACGACGGGCGTTGCGCCCAAGATCGTGAACCTCATCGGCGAGCAGACCCGCTGATCGTTCACCCGACGGCCGGCAGCGCCATCCGCTTCGGGCGGACGGCCTGTCGGCTTTTTCTTTCGGAGCTGCCATGGGCGACATGCTGAGCTTTTCTCCGTCCGGACGCACGAGCCGGCGGCATTACTGGGCGGGGCTCATCCTGCTCTTCATCGCCGTCACGGCTTTGGAGGAGGCGGAGAAGCTTCTCTACGGCATCACAATCCGCGAGGCGCTCTTTAATGTCCTCACGGCAGCTTTGTCTTTGGCGGAGCTCCTCTGCGTCTGGCTTGCGCTCATGAGCCTCGCGCGCCGCTTTCATGACATTGACCGCACGGGCTGGTGGGCGCTTGCGGTCTTCATCCCGTTTTTCATTCCCTTTGGCGCGGTCATCGTAGGGTGCCTTCGCGGCAGCGACGGCGCCAATCGCTACGGTCCGGCGCCGGGGGCGAAGCGAACCGAAGGAACGCCCGAGGAGACGGCGCGGCTTTTGAACGAACTCGCGCACCTCAAGGACGCGGGCGCCGTGACGCCCGAAGAGTACGAAGCGCAGAAGAAGCGACTTTTGAAGGGCGCTTGACGCCCTCACTGAGAACAGCCATGGAAATCATTGAAAAAGACAAGCTCGTCACGATCCGCGTGAAGATGTACGACCTGCAGGGGCATCTTTTGGAAGAGACGCCCGAAGGCGGCTACACGTACCTGCACGGCCACTCGGACATCTTCCCGAAGATCGAGGCGATGCTCGAAGGCAAGAAGGCCGGCGACCGCGCGATCGTGGTGCTCGAGCCCGAAGACGCCTTCGGCGAATTTGACGACGAGGCGATCTATCTCACGGACGTTGAGAAGCTGGGCGACCCCGAGACGATCGTGCCCGGGCTCGTGTTTGATCATGTGCCCGGCGAGGCGAACGACGGCCGCAACTATCGCGTGACGGACGTTGCCGAAGGCAAGGCGGTCCTGGACGCCAATCACCCTTATGCGGGCTGGACCTTGAAGTTTGACGTCGAGGTGCTCTCGGTGGAAGCGACCGATGGACGCGAGGTGACGGGGAACGACGAGACTGTGGTGCCGTCGTTTCTGGGCCTTGCGGACAAGATCATCGACGAAGGCGACGAGGACGATACGGACTACGCCTCAGTCGATCAGGGCCGTTTGTCATAAGGCGTCCGTATAATCAACCAATCGTCCGAAAAAACAGGCGGCGGAGCCGCCAGAAAACCGGAGACCAAAGTGAATCGGAAACTTTACCCGCATCCCTTCTTTGCCCGCGAAGGCTGGCCTTTCATCGGCGGCGCGCTGCTCATCGCGCTTCTCGTGCAGTGCCTGGCCGGCGGCTTCTGGGCGTTCCTCGTGTGGGTGCTCTTTTTCTTTGTCCTGCAGTTCTTCCGCGATCCCTGCCGCGAGCAGACGACGGACGAAAAGGCGGTGGTGAGCCCCGTGGACGGCCGCGTCATCAAGATTGAAGAGACGGTCTGCCCCTACACGGGCGAAGACGCCCGCGTCATCTCAGTCTTCATGAACGTCTTCAACGTGCACAGCCAGAAGGCGCCGGTGGCGGGCAAGATCGAGAAGATCGAGTACTGGCCCGGCAAGTTCTTCAACGCGGCGCTTGACAAGGCGAGCGAGCAGAACGAGCGCAACGCCGTCACCGTCGTGACGCCTTCGGGCGCCCGGGTGTGCTTTGTGCAGATCGCCGGGCTCGTGGCGCGCCGCATTCTCTGCTATCGCCAGATCGGCGACACGCTCTCGCGAGGCGAGCGCTACGGCTTCATTCGCTTTGGGAGCCGCGTCGACCTCTACATCCCGCGCACGTGGGACGTGAAGGTGACGATCGGCGAGAAGGTGACCGGCGTCTCCACGGTGCTCGCCCGCGAAGTGCCGTAGTGACTGACAGACCCGCTCCGCTGAGGGCGGGTTGATTTTATTTGAGGGAGTTTTTCATGGTTGCTCGTCTCAGAAGGCGCCCCGCGCGCCAGCGCATGATTGAAGCCGGCCGCCGGCGCGTTCGCACCGTGCGCTCGCGCGGCATCTTCCTGCTGCCCAATCTCTTTACGGCGGCGTCCCTTTTCTGCGCCTTCCTGTCCATTGTTCAGGCGATGGACCAGCACTTCGCGTTTGCGGCCGTCATGATTTTTCTGTCGATGATCTTTGACGGCATGGACGGACGCGTCGCGCGCCTCACGCACACTTCAAGCGAATTCGGCGTGCAGTTTGACTCCATTGCGGACATGACGGCCTTTGGCGTCGCGCCTGCCTTGGTGATGTACAAGTTCTGCCTCTTTGAGATCGGGGGCTTTGGCTGGGCGGCGGCGTTCGTGTACTGCCTCTGCGCGGGAATCCGTCTTGCGCGCTTCAACTGCAACGTGGGCGTCGTGGACAAGCGGTTCTTCCAGGGGCTCGCGAGCCCGGCGGCCGCGGCCTTGGTGGCGGGCTTCGTGTGGCTTGCGGTGGAGAACAAGCTTCCTGACTGGCTCGACTCCCACATCGCCTGGTTCGCCTTCGTGATCACCCTTTACGCGGGCCTCACGATGGTTTGCAACGCGCCCTTCTGGTCCGGCAAGTCCGGCGTGAGCTTCAAGACGATGCCCTTCTGGGCGATCGTGGTTGGGGCCGTGCTCTTCGTGCTCATCTCGGGGAACCCGTCGCTTGCGATCTTCACGCTCTTCTGCCTCTACGCCCTTTCCGGCTACGTGTACGCGGGCTGGCTCTTCTTCATGGACAAGCCCAACCCCGTGGTGCCGGGCGCGAAGGCGGAGTACGAAAAGCGTCTCGCGGAGGATGGCGAAGCCTGATTTTCGCGCTTGACGCGGTTGACAAGCGGCAGTCGGAGAAATCCGGCTGCCGTTTTTCTTAGGGCGCTCGGGCGCCGTAGTCGCACTGCCGGCACTGCGGCAGCGGCTTGTCGGTCTCAATGCCTTCGGGACGAAAGAGCCCGGCCCAGCGGCAGATGCTCTGCAGGATGGGCACGACGGTGAGGCCCTTTTCCGTGAGCCGGTACTCCACGCGCGGCGGAATTTCGACGAACTGCTCGCGCTCGACGATGCCGTCCTCCATCAGCTCCTTCAGGGTGGCGGCGAGGATCGTGTCGGAGATGTTCGTCATCTCGCGCCGCAGCTCGCTGTAGCGGAGCACCTTCTTCGCGGCGAGCACGCAGATGATCCGC
This sequence comes from Hallella faecis, assembly GCA_963652545.1. Taxonomy (GTDB): domain Bacteria; phylum Pseudomonadota; class Gammaproteobacteria; order Burkholderiales; family Burkholderiaceae_F; genus Duodenibacillus. The sequence goes on from CAVJUB010000010.1 coordinate 18,058, forward strand.
GACTTCCATTTGCCGCCGAAGAGGTCGAGCCCGTGTTCGAGCGGGCAGCGGATGTCCTTTTTGAGCTTGGGTTCGTACATAGTGACGCTCCGAAAGATAAAAAACGTTTGAAAACATCATGCTAATAAAACATTGAGTGACTCATTGTTTTGTTGATATCTTCAAAATCTTGAGTGCGAATTGTACGATTCCTTCCGTTCTGATGAAAAACGGCCTGCGCCATCGGAGCGGCGCGGCCATGGAAGGAGACAAAAATGGAAGTGAAGGCTTATCTTGAAATCACCATGAAGATTGACGAAGCGAAGCGCCTCGCGGCGGCGAAGGTCTACAGCGACTGGCGCGGACCGTTCCTCGCCCAGATCCCGGGCGCGCTCACGAAGACGCTTCTCGTGCGCGGCGAGGACGTGCAGGTTCTCCACGGCTTTGCGGACCGCAAGTCGGCGGAGGCGTACTTGACGAGCGAGATGTTCCAGAAGGACGTCTTCACGGGGCTGCAGCCTTTGTGGAGCGCGGATCCGGAGGTGCGCATCTACGACGCGGTCGCCTGACAAAAGACGTCGTACAGTTTTTCTCCTTGTGCAGTTTTGAAAGGAGGCGGTTTTCGTTGGGGCCGTCTCCTCTTTTTTGTACGACGAAAGTTGTACTTGCCGTGGAGCGTCCGGACCGAGAGGCTGCTCAGGCAACCTGCGCCCAGGCGACGAAGGTGCGCTTTTCCTCCGAAAAGACGGCGGCGGCTCGAACCAGCGGCTTGCGGGAGGCGGCGCCGTAATGATGCGTCTTCATTTGCTCGATCGCTTGGGCGAGAAGCGTGGAAGCGTCGGCGCCTTTGCGCTGAAACTTCAGTTCGAACACCCAGTGGCATCTTTCCGCATCGGCTTCCAAGTCACTGCGTCCCAGGGCGCCATGATTTTCTGCGGTGACGGAAAAACCAGCGCCTGCAAGAAAGATTTGCAGGAAGGCTTGCGCGTGCTTTTCTTCGGAAATGGGATACCGGTGATAGTCGATGGCGGCAAAGGCGTGGTTCGCTTGCTGAAAAAGGAGGTCAACGTCGCCGGCATTGACCGCCTCTTCCCAACGGCTTGCGCCGATGGCGTAGAGGGTCTTGTTTCTCAATAGTTGTTCGGAGTAAAGTTCTGCGAGCGAGTTGGCGACTTCATTGTTTGGGTAGCCGACGAGAAAAGACTGTCCGACGCGCTGCTTGATGGTGAGGTAGCCCGTTTGAATGAGCAGCACGACATCATTGAGGTCTTTAAGGTCGGTTGTCGCATCCAGATCACGGCACCTGACTTCTATTTCTTCAGCGTACGTTTCAGGGGATCGCAGCGCGTGATTGTGCAGGTGCTTTTGCAATAGCGAAAGATTGCCCCCGCTCGTGATCCAGTAGTTTTTGAATCCTAGTTGCGGCCAGCTGAAAAAATTGAGGACAGACCAGGGAGCGTAGACGTGTTGTGAAACAGCTTCATCAAAACAGTAGCCGTCATAGTTCGCTTTGAGTCGGCTCTGAATTTCTTGTGGCGCAAGGTCGAGTTGCTCGGCTGCATTTTTCAAGTAGCCGCTGAAGCATTGCTCGAGATCTTTCTCCGTGTAGCCCAAGAGCGAGCTGAAGAGGGGATTGAGGGAGATGTCTGTAAAGTTGTTTAGCTCGGAGAAGATGCTCGTTTGGTTGAATTTCGTGATGCCTGTGATGAATACGAAGCGGAAGCAGGCATCGTTTGATTTGACGATGGCGTAAAAAGACGCTAAAAGTCCTCGAACCTTTTCAAATAATTCAGGGTTTTCCAGACAGGCGGTATGCGGTGCGTCGTATTCGTCAATCAGCAGGACCAGTGAATTGCCCGGCAGGCTGTCCATCCAGTCTGAAATTTGATCAATCCATTCCGATTCTTTGTTTTCATCAAGAACAAATCCTTCTTTGGCAAAGGATCGAGTCACGACCGATCTCAGCTTGTTTTCGAAGCTTTCAAAATCTTGGAACCCTTTGACTTTGGAAAAATCAATCTCTACGACGCGGTAGGTTTTGTCCTTCCAGAGTTTTTCAATGGCTAGTTCTGAGAAATGCTCCAATCCGTGCTTGAAGAGTGAAGCAAAGGTGCTGATGAGCAATGACTTCCCAAAGCGGCGGGGCCGAGTCAGAAAAAATTTTTCGGCACGACTGGCGAGCTGAAAGATGAGTTCGGTTTTGTCGACGTAGATTTGTCCACGCGCGCGAAGCGTTTCGAAATCGGAAGCCCCTAGGGGGAGTGGCGGGAGCGCAGTGTCTGTCATTTGTCATTCCTCTTTGACGCATTGTCTCACAACAGTAGCCAGTGCGTTTTAGGTCGATCATTTGCAGAACACAAGAGAACGCTCCCGGCGTTCATCAAAGAAAGCCGAGAGCGTTGGAAGTATGGCGGGGGTGCTGTCACCGCCGTGACGGCGCGCGGCGCGTCAGGCGAGCGACTTCACGGAGGCGGAGAGCTCGGCAAGCTTCGCCGCGACGCCCGCCGCCTTCTCGAGCGACTTCACCGGAAGGCATTCAAAGACGCCGTGGAAGTTCATGCCGCCCGTGAAGACGTTGGGGCAAGGGAGGCCGCGCACGGAGAGGCGGGCGCAGTCGGTGCCGCCGCGGATCGGTTCTTCAACAGGCGTGAGACCGGCGGCGCGGTAGGCCGGCGTGCTTTCTGACGGCGCGATGACAGGGGGAAGCCGACTAAGTAAAATTCCGAAGACGTTCGCGGCAGTCGCTTCGAGGGATTCGCCGCAGCGGATCTCTGACACTGGAAAGGACGAACTGTCATGCAGCTGAAATTCACTTTGACGGCTCTGTGCGCGGCGCTTTGCGTAAGCGGCGCGGGCGCGGCCGAGCTCAACGCCTATTCGATCATGCCCGAAAAGTATGCGTCGAAGATTTTCGCCGAGTTCACGAAAGACACCGGCATCAAGGTGAATTTCCTGCGCTTTTCTTCGGGCGAGGCGCTCGCCCGCCTCACCGCGGAAAAGAGCAATCCGCAGGTGGACGTGATGCTGGGCGGCCCCGCGGACACCTATGCCGCGGGCATCAAGGAAGGCATTTTTGAAGCCTACCGTCCGAAGGATTCGGACGCGATTGCGGACAACCTGCGCGACCCCGGCAACCACTGGACCGGAATCGGCGTCATTCCGCTTTGCTTCCTCACGAACACCAACTTCCTCAAGAAGCACCAGATGCAGGCTCCGGCGCAGTGGTCGGACCTGCTGGACAAGCGCTACAAGAACAACCTGCAGATGGCTGACGCCCGCACGTCGGGCACGGCGACCGAGCGCATCTATTCGCTTGTGAAGATCATGGGCGAAGACGAAGCCTTCAAGTTCCAGAAGGCCTTGAACGCCAACATCCAGATGTACACGAAGAGCGGCGCGGGCGGCGCGATGCCGATCGCCACGGGCCAGTGCGCCTCGGGCATCTTCTACATCGTGGACGCCCTGGACATTCAGCAGCAGGGGTATCCCGTGACGGTGACCTACCCCAAGGACGGCGTGAGCTTTGGCATTGAAGCCACGGGCGTCGTCGCGGGCGGCCGCCACAATGAAGAGGCGAAGAAGTTCGTGGACTGGGCGGCGAGCAAGAAGTTCGCACAGTTCATCGTGGCGAACAAGATCAACTACGTCCCCACGCGAAGCGACGTGAAGACGAGCAATCCGATTCTCGACCTCTCCAAGATCAACACGGTCACGGTGGATGTTGCCTGGAAGGGCGACAACCGCAAGCGCTTCACGCAGCGCTGGATCAACGAAGTCATCAAGTAAGGCTTCGCGCTGCGACTCCTCCCGTCCGCGTTTTTCTCCTTGGCGCGGACGGGCCTTCTCTTTTTTCGAAAAAGACTTCCTATGGCGATAAGCTTTCGCAGCGCGGGGGGCGACGCGGCCGGAAAGCTCACGGTGCTGATGCTGTGGCTTTTGCTCGCCGCCTTTGTCGTCTATCCGCTTTCGCGCCTCTTGTGGATGGCCTTCACCGTGGACGGCGCTCTGTCGCTGGAGAATCTGCGGCCCTTCGTCACGAGCTGGTACGACCGGCAGGCGGCGGTGAACAGCCTGATTCTGGGCGGCGCCGTGGGCCTTGCGGGCACGGCGCTGGGGTTCATCTTCGCCTATGCGGTGACTCGCTTGTCGATGCCCCGTTGGCTGAAAGCCGCAGTGAGCGCCGTGACGCTGCTGCCCCTGATTTCCCCGCCCTTTACGAGCAGCATCGCGCTCACGCTCTCGCTGGGGCCCAACGGCATTTTGCTCGAGCTTCTGGGGCTCGGAAACTTCAACTTCTACGGCTTCTGGGGCACCTTCATTTCGGAAACGCTCACCTTCTTTCCGGTGGCGTTCATGACGCTTTCGACGATTTTGTCGCGCATTGATCCGAACCTTGAAGACGCCGCGTATTCGCTGGGCGCCACGAGCTTCAAGGTCTTTCGCTCGGTGACGCTGCCGCTTGCCGCGCCCGGGATCGCCAACGCGTTTCTCCTTGTCTTCTCCTGTTCGCTCGCGGACTTTGCGACGCCGCAGGTGCTGGGCGGCCATTCTTTCCCGGTTCTTCCCACGCAGGCCTACCTGCAGATCACCGGCATGTATGACTTCAAGGGCGGCTCGGCCCTGTCCTTCATGCTCCTTATTCCGGCGATCGCGGTCTACCTGCTGCAGCGCTTCTGGGTGGGGCGAAAGAGCTACGTGACGGTGTCAGGAAAGGCGGGCGGCCGCAGCTCCGTGAAGGGCCCCGGGCCGATGCTCACGACCGCCATCGCGGGCGTCGTGACGTTCGTGTCCGCCTTCATTCTCTACCTCTACGCCATCATTCTCACGGCGTCCGTGGTGCGGATCTGGGGCGTCAACAACGATCTCACGATGGATCACTACGCCTACGTCTTCACGTACGGCATGAAGGCGATCAAGGACACCCTTCTCATCGCATGCATCGGCACGCCGATCGGCGGGTTGCTCGCGGTGCTCGTGGGCTGGGCGACGACGCGGCTCAAGGTGCGGTTTGCGAAGACGCTCGAAACGGTGTCGCTTTTGAACTACACGCTCCCTGGGACCGTGGTGGGCATCGCCTACATCATCGCCTTCAACGACAAGCCGATCGTCCTGACGGGCACGCTCTACATCCTCGTGGCGGCCTATGTCTTTCGCTATTCCTCGGCGGGCATCCGCAACGTGATCGCCGCTCTGACGCAGATTGATCCGTCGATCGAGGAGGCAAGCCGCAGCCTCGGTGCTTCGTCCTTGAAGACCTTCACGTCGGTGACGGTGCCGCTCGTGCTGCCCGCGATTCTCGCCGGCATGCGATACCTCTTCATTCACTCGATGACCGCCATCAGCGCCACGATCTTCCTGGTGTCCGTGCACTGGACGCTCATCACGACCCGCATCCTGGAGTGCATGACGGAGCTGCAGTTCGCGCAGGCCTGCGCCTTCTCCATGGTGCTGATCGGCCTTGTCTTCCTTGCTTCGGGCGTGATGAATCTCATCGCCCGGGCGCTCTGCCGCAGCGGCGACGCAATCGGAGTTCACTAAAAAATGGCTGTCTCTTTGGAACTGCGCGGGATCTCCCGCACCTACGTGAAGGACAATGAAGCCTTCGCCGCCGTGGACGACGTGAACCTCACGGTGTCGCCCGGCGAGTTTCTTACGTTCCTCGGCCCCTCGGGCTGCGGGAAGACCACGACGCTGCGGATGGTGGCGGGGTTTGAGACGCCGACCGCGGGCGCGATTCTCGTGGACGGCGAAGACATCACGCAGCAGCCCGCCAACGAGCGGAACATGGGGTTTGTGTTTCAGAACTACGCCCTCTTTCCCCACATGACGATTTTTGACAACGTCGCCTACGGCCTGCGCATCCGCGGCCTTTCGGGCGACGCTCTGAAGTCGAAGGTGAGAGAGGGACTTGAGATGGTGGGGCTGGCAAAGGCCGAGCACCGCTATCCCCATCAGCTCTCGGGCGGCGAGCAGCAGCGCGTGGCGCTTGCGCGCGTTCTCGTTTTAAAGCCTCGGATCCTCCTCATGGACGAGCCCTTGAGCAATCTCGATGCGAAGCTTCGGCTTCACATGCGAAGCGAAATCCGCCGCATCCAGCAGGAATTGGAGCTCACCTGTCTCTACGTGACCCACGACCAGAAGGAAGCCCTCACGATGTCTGACCGCATCATGGTGATGAATCACGGCCGCATCGAGCAGCTGGGCACCCCCATGGCGCTCTACGAGGATCCTGCGACGCCCTTCGTGGCGGACTTCATCGGCCAGGCAAATCTCATTCCGGGCGTTTTGGAAGGAATGGACGGCGAAGGGATGGCGCTGTTTCGGGCGGGGGATCGCGTGCTGCGCGCCCGCATGGGGCGGCAGAATCCGCCCGCGGCGGGCGAAAAGGCGCTTCTTGTGGTGCGGCCGGAAAACCTGCGGATTGCCGCAGGCGCCGAGAATGCCGTTCCGATGAAGATCGTGAACCGTCTTTTTGAAGGCGACCGGATTGACTATGACGCGGTGATCGAAGGGAGCGGGCAGGCGAAGCCCTTCACGCTTGCCGTGCCGTTTTTGCCGGGGGCGGCGATGGAGGCCGTGGGCGCCACGGCGGAAGTGTCCTTCACGCCCGCCGCCGGCGTCGTGATTCGCGGGTAGGATTCGCTTTCTGCCGTTTTGTCGCCCCGACCGCTGTGGCCGGGGCGAACTTGTCTCTTGCGGCGCCTCGAGGTTTTGTCATGCAGCTTTCTCGCTCTCACTACACGTTGATCGGGTGCCTTGCTCCGGTTTGCTGGGGCATGAGCGTGCCTTTTGTTCGGCTCGTTGCGGAGCACGTGGGCCAGCCCCTGGGCATGGTCTTTCTCTGCGGTCTGGCGACGCTGCTGCTCCTGGGCATCTACGGTCTGCCGCCCTGGCGGCGGATGTCGCTTGGGTACCTCGTCTTCGGCGTGGGCTGCGCCGTCTCCTGCGAAGTCTGCTTCTGCTTTGCGCTCGCCCTCTCGGACGGCGGCGCGCAGACGGCGGAAGTGGGCATGGTGAACTATTTGTGGCCGTGCCTTACGATGCTCTTTGCCTGCCTTTTCAACGGGCAAAAGGCGAAGTGGTGGATTGCCTTCGGGTTTGCGTTCGCGGTCGTGGGCATTCTCACCGTGCTTTCCGGGGACGCGGGGCTGGATCTGCCGGCGATGGCAAGCCACATGAAGAAAAATCCCGCGAGTTATGCGCTGGCGTTCGGGGCCGCTGTGAGCTGGGCGGCCTACAGCTCGATCACCCGCGCCTTCAGCCGCGGCGTCAACGCGACGGTGATCATCTTCGCGACGAACACGCTCTTTTTTACGGTGCTGTGGCTGCTGGGCGTGGGCGGTCCCGCGCATGTGGACGGCGAGGGGCTCGCGGTGGTGGCGGTGGCCGCCGTGGTGATGGGGATGGCGTACGCCCTCTGGACCACGGGGGTGGTGAAGGGGAGCATGACGGTGATGGCCGTCGTGAGCTACTTCACGCCGGTGCTGTCCTGCGTTTTCTGCGCCCTCTTTCTCGGCGCGGACCTGTCGCTCAACTTCTGGAAGGGCGTGGGGCTCGTGGTGGCGGGAAGCCTTGTCTGCTGGGCGGCGACGGCGGTCGCGGACCGGTCGACGAAAAAGGGCGCCTGATCGAAGGCGCCCTGAGCGGGAGGTGGCGGCGGGTCAGCCGATCGCCTCGATTTCTTCGGAGAGCGCGAGCCACGTCTCTTCGAGCCTGGCGACCTGATCCGCGAGGAGCCCTCGCTCCTTCATGATGGTCTGCACTTCGGCGGGATCGGCGGAGGCGTACCAGGCGCTGTCGCCGATCTTGGCGTCCATCTGGGCGAGCTGATCGTTTGCCTCGTTCATCGCTTTTTCTGCGGCTTCGAGCTTCTTCACGAGGGGCTTCTTGAGCGCCGCCTTGCGGGCGCGCTCCTGCGCTTCAAGACGCCGCTCCTCCTTGCGGTTGACGGCGGGCTCGGCGGCTTCCGCGGGCTTCGCGGCCGTGCGCGTCGCGCGGTCGGCTTCGAGCACGGACTTGCGGTGCTCGAGCACCAGCGCGGCGTAGTCGTCCAGGTCGCCGTCGTACTCGCCGCAGCTCCCGTCATGAACGAGCACGAGCTTGTCGCAGGCGCTGCGCAGCAGATGGCGGTCGTGGGAGACGAGAAGGAGTGCGCCTTCAAACTGCGAGAGCGCCAGGGTGAGCGCTTCGCGCGTCGCCATGTCCAAGTGGTTCGTCGGTTCGTCAAGCACCAGCAGATTGGGCTTGTCCCAGGCGATGAGGGCGAGCGCAAGGCGCGCCTTTTCGCCGCCCGAGAACCGATCGATCCTGGCGTCGGCGAAGTCGCCAGAGAAGCGGAATTTCCCGAGCCAGTCGCGCAGCTCCTGCTCTCTTACGGTCGGCGCCTTGTGCTTGAAGACTTCGATTGGCGTGCTGTCCAAGTCGAGCTGCTCCAACTGATGCTGCGCGAAGTACCCGATCACAAGACCCTGGCCGCGGCGCACGACGCCCGCGGTCGGCTCAAGCGTGCCGGCGATCGCCTTGATGAGCGTGGACTTGCCCGCGCCGTTCACGCCCAGCACGCCCACGCGGTCGCCCGCGCGGATGGTGAGCATGACGTCCTTTAAAACCACATGGTCGCCGTAGCCCAGCGTGAGGTGCTCGATGTCAATCAGGTGCTCCGGGGTGCGCTCGGGCACGGGGAATTCAAAGCGCCATTCGCGCTTTGCTTTCACGGGCTCCACGGCCTTGAGCTTTTCAAGCATCTTGATGCGGGACTGCGCCTGCCGCGCTTTCGTCGCCTTGTAGCGGAAGCGCTCGATGAAGGCGGAGAGGTGGCTTGCCTCGCGCTCGTAAGCCTTGGCGGCGGCGTCCTGCAGCTTGAGCTTTTCAAGGCGCTGCATCTCGTAGAAGGAGTAGTTGCCGCCGTAGCGCTCGAGCCGTCCGTTTTCAATCGCCCAGGTGGTGTTGGTCGCCCGATCCAGGAACTCGCGGTCGTGGCTGATGATGACCACCGTGCAGCGCACGCGCTTTAGCCACGCCTCGAGCCAGATCAGGCTGTCCATGTCGAGGTGGTTCGTCGGTTCGTCCAAAAGGAGCAGATCCGCCGGACGCATCAGGGCGCGCGCGAGAGCGAGGCGGTTGCGCCAGCCGCCCGAGAAGTCCTTCACGTCGCGCGCGTCGTCCGCGGGGAGAAACCCGAGGCCGCAGAGAATCGTCTGCGCCTGGGCTTTCACAGCGCCTTCGTTGACTTCAGCGAGCTGCGCCACCGCGGCCGCCTCCCGCATGGCGTCGCCCGAAGCGCGCGCCGCCGCGAGCTCCGCTCGGGCGTTCATGAGCGGGGCGTGGCCCGAAAGGACGTACTGCAGCGCCTCTTCGTCCGTCTCCACGACGGTCTGCGCCACGTGCGCGATGCGATCCTGGGCCGGCGCATCAATCGAGCCCGCTTCCGGAGCGAGTTCGCCCAGAATGGCCGCAAAAAGGGAGGACTTGCCGCAGCCGTTTTCTCCCACAAGCCCCACGCGGTCGCTCATGTCGGCGACCGCCGTGGCGTGTTCATAAAGAAGGCGGGTGCCACGGCCGATCGTGACGTCGTTCAAGCGAAGCATGGGGTGCGGGCGGTGAGTTAGTGAGTCTGAGCGTAGTAGGCGACGAGGTCTTCACGCTTGACGAGGAAGACCATGTCGTCGCCCCCGGAGGTGGTGAGCCAGGTGACGGGGAGTGTGGGCCAGATGGCTTCAAAGGCTTCGCGGCCGTCGCCGATCTCGATTACGGCGAGGCCCCCTTCGTTCAAGTGGCTTGCAAGCTCCGGCATCAGGCGGCGCAGGATGTCCATGCCGTCGGCGCCGGCGCCCAGGGCAAGCGCCGGTTCGTGGCGGTACTCCGCGGGGAGGTTCCCCATGGCGTCTTCGGTGACGTAGGGCGGGTTCGAAATGATGAGATCGAACGTGCGCCCCTGAAGCTTCGTGAAGAGGTCGGTCTGAACGAGCTCGAGATCGTCGTCAAGGCCGAAGCGCGTGCGGTTGATTTTGGCGACGTCGAGAGCGTCCGGACTGATGTCCGCGCCCGTCACGGCGGCGTTGGGGAACGTTTCCGCGGCGAGAATCGCAAGGCACCCGCTTCCCGTGCACATGTCAAGCACGGACGTCACTTCTTCAGGGTTCTCCACCCACGGCGCGAGGTCTTCTTCGAGAAGCTCCGCGATGAAGCTTCGCGGAATCAGAACGCGCTCGTCCACGTAGAAGCAGTGGTCCGAGAGCCACCCTTCCTTGATGAGGTAGGGGACGGGCTTTTTCATGTGAACGCGCAGGTCGATGTTGCAGAGCACCTCTTCGAGCTCTTCGGGCGTCAGGTGCGCGGCCCAGAAGGTTTCCAGACGGTCAAAGGGGAGCTTCAGGGTGCGCATCACGAGAAAGGTCGCTTCTTCCCAGAAGTCGGCCGTGCCGTGGCCGAGCGAAATGGCGTTGCGCTCCATTTCGCTCATGGCCCAGCGGGTGACGTCGCGGATCGTGAGCAGGTTGGCTACGGGATGGTGAGACATCGCGGAAGTCCTCGTCGTGAGTGTCGGAGAAAAATCAGATGCTGCGCATCGGCGAATTTTCGGGGAACGCCGGAAGCGTCACCTCGGGCTGCGGCTGCCAGCCTTCCTTGCGGTGTTCGGCGCGGACCGTGGTGTAGATGCCGCCGCGCACCCACCAGCGCGCCTCAAGGCGCATGAAGCGGGGGTTCACCTTCTCGACGAAGTCGGAGAGGATGCGGTTCGTGACGTCCTCGTGGAAGTGCCCTTCGTTGCGGAAGGACCACATGTAGAGCTTCAGCGCCTTCAATTCCAGGTTCTTTTCGTCCGGAATGTAGTCAAGGATGAGCGTCGCGAAGTCGGGCTGGCCCGTCAGGGGGCACAGACACGTGAACTCCGGAATCTCCATGTGAATGAGGTAATCGCGCTCGGGGCAGGGATTGTCAAAGATCTCAAGCTGGCGGCTGGCGGCAGACGACATGATGTTTTGCACTCGCAAAGAAAGCCAAAGCGCCCTCAAAATCATCATTTTCAGAGGGCGCCGGGCGCTGGTAAACGGAACAGGCTATTATAGTGGGCTTTGTTTCGGGCTCGCCCCGCGTCTGGCGCCCCTTCGGCGGGCGCTCTCCCACTTTTTTCAGGACACCCCAGCCGTGCATCTCAAGCAGCTCAAAATCAGCGGTTTCAAGAGCTTTGCGGATCCGACCACGATTGAATTTCCCAGCTCGCTCTGCGGCATCGTGGGGCCCAACGGCTGCGGCAAATCCAACGTCATCGACGCCATCCGCTGGGTGCTGGGCGAGGGGCGCGCGAGCGAATTGCGCGGCCAGAGCTCCATGACGGACTTGATCTTCGCGGGGAGCGAAGGGCGGCCGCCCGCCTCGCGCGCAAGCGTTGAAATGGTCTTGGACAACAGCGACGGGCAGGTGAAGGGGCCGTGGGAAGCGTATACGGAGCTTGCCATCCGGCGCGTCGTCACCAAGGACGGCACGAACGCCTACTTCATCAACGGGCAGCAGGTGCGCCGCCGCGACGTGCAGGACATCTTTCTGGGGACGGGCCTCGGGCCCCGCTCCTACGCCATCATCAGCCAGGGCATGGTGAACAAGCTTTTGGAAGCGAAGCCCGAAGACCTGCGCGTCTATTTGGAAGAGGCCGCGGGCGTGAGCAAGTACAAGGAGCGCCGGCGCGAGACGGAGTCAAGCCTCGCCGCCACCCGGGCGAACTTGGAAAAGGTCGCGGTGATGCAGGCGAACAAGGCCGAGGAGGTGGAGCGCCTCACGAAGGAAGCGGAGACCGCCAGGGCGTGGCAGGCGCTTGAAAAGGAGCGGCTTCACGCCGAGTCGCTCTGGTACTTCGTGCAGGAGAAGGATTGCCGCGACGACATCAACCGCCTCACGGCGCAGATCGCCGCAAAGGAAGCCGAGCAGATCGAGGCGCAGGGCAAGCTCACGGGGCTCGCCGCGCAGGAAGCGGACTTGAAGGCGGCTGCCGAAGAAAAGAAGGCGGTGCTCGAGAAGGCCCGCGCGGCGTCTTTGGAAGCCAACAAGAAGGTGGCGCGCGCCGAAGCCGACATCCAGCACTTGATTGAACAGCGCCGGATGCTGGAAGAGCGCATCGGCCAGGCCGAGGGGCGCTTGGCGCGTCATCAGGACGCGAAGCGCGAAGCCGCGCAGCGCGTTTCCGAGCTCGCCGCCCGCATCGAAGAATTGAAGGCCGCGGAAGAAGAGGCGCAAGCGGAGGCCGAGGGGCTTGCCGCGGAATTGGAAGAGCGCAGCGCCGCCGCGGAAGAAGCGCGCGAGCAGTATGAAGAAGCCCGCAGCGCCGTAAACGAGGCGGAGAAGGAAATCAGCGCCGTGAGCGTGGCGGTGGATGCGCTGGGGCGCGAAGCGGATCAGTTGGAGGAGCAGATCGCGTCGCTCACCGCAGAAAAGAACGCGGCGGACGCCCCCGACGAAGACGCCTGCCGTGCCATGGGCGAATCGCTGGACGAGCAGCGCGCGGCGCTCGAAGAAGAGACGGCGGTGTTGGAAGAGCTGTCGGTTGCGGTGGAGGAAGCCGCGGCGCGGCTTGAAACCGCCCGCGACGCCCGAAGCGAGGCGCAGAGCAAGCTCTCGGCGCAGGAGGCGCGGCTTTCCGCCCTCGTCGCCGTGCAGGAAAAGGCGCGAGCCGAAGGCAAATTGCCCGAGTGGCTCGAGAAGATGGGGCTCTCCCATACGAAGCGCTTTTTTGAGCGCGTTCACATCGCGGAAAACCGGGCGCGAGCGGTGGAGGCGGTGCTTTCCGTGCGCGCTCAGGCGCTGGGGGTGACGCAGCTCGAACGCGTGTCGGGCTTTACGCTGGATCCGCCGCCCGCGCGGCTTGTTTTCTATTCCAACTTTGCGCCGGCTGCGGCGCCGCTTGCCGCGCCCGAAGGCTGGGAGCGGTTGTCGGACGCGGTGACGACGGACGAAGCGACGCTGCGGCCCATGATTGATCAGTGGCTGGGTTCGGCCTTTGTCGCCAAAGATCTGGCGGACGCTTTGAAGCGCCGCGGCGAGCTCCCCGTCGGGACGCGCTTTGTGACGCCCGAAGGCCACATTGTCGAGCCGCAGAGCGTGAGCTTCTGGGCTGAGGAAAATCCGGCGGCAGGGCTCTTGTCGCGCTTGGCGGAGATTGAAAGCCTCACGAAGAGCACGGAGGAGGGAAAGGCCGCGCTCGAAGCGGCGGACGCCGAGATGACGCGCGCCAAGGCGGCCTTGGATGCCGAGCGCAGCGATCGCGAAGCGCGCGAAAACGCTGTGGAGCGGCTGAAGGGCGAGGTGCATCGCCTCGAAGTGGAATACTCGAAGCGACAGACCGCTTTGGCCGCCTGGAAGGCGCGGCAGGGAAAGATCACCGAAAGCCTCGCGCAGCTGAAGGACCGGCAGGAGGAGCTCGCCGCCCGGCGCGAAGCGACCGAAGAGAAGTTTGCGTCCTTGGACGAAAAGCTCTCCGGCCTGCAGCAGGCGGAGTCCACGGCGCAGACCGTGCTCGAAGAGGCGGAGAACGTGGAGGCGCTCACGCAGGAGCGCAGCCAGGAGGCCGCCCGCCGCGCCGCGCAGGCGAAGGTGGAGGCCCAGGCGACGGCGGCCCGGCGCGAGGACGCCGTGAAGACCGCGTCCGCGTCGGACGAAGAAATTGAAATGGCCGCGGCGGAAATCGAGGAGCTGCGGGCGGGGTTTGAGGGCTTGGATGAAGCCGCTGAGCGCGAAGGGCTGCAGCAGTTCGTGGAGGAGCTGCAGCGGCTGGAGGCCGCGGAAAGCGCCGCGCAGAGCGAGGCGGACGCGGCGGAGAACGCCCTGACGGACCTCTTTGAAAAGAGCCGCGAGCTGCAGGCCCTGCAGGCGCCTTTGATTCAGGCGATCAGCGACATCAAGGTGAAGCGCGCCCAGTCGGAGACGAACATCGAGATCTTTACGGCGCGCCTGGAGGAGCTGCAGGTGGACCGCTTTGCGCTCGCGACCGAAGTGGAGGCGGAAAAGGTGTCCGCCGATGCGGCGCGCCGCCGCGTGAAGAAATTCGAGCAGCAGATCGTGGAGCTGGGGTCGGTGAACCATGCGGCGCTTGAGACGCTGGAAGCAAGCCGCCGCGCGATGGAGGAGACGGAGCGCCAGGTGAAGGACCTTGAAGCCGCGATCGCAAACCTCGAGGCGACGATTCGCCAGATTGATTCCGAAACGCGCGACCTTCTTAAAAACACCTTTGACGCGGTGAACGCCAACTTCTCCGAAGTCTTCCGCTCGCTCTTTGGGGGCGGCAACGCGTACCTCGAGATGACCGGGGAGGAGATTCTCGAATCCGGCGTCGAAATCAACGCGCAGCCGCCCGGAAAGAAGAACAAGACGATTTCGCTCTTGTCGGGCGGCGAAAAGTCGCTCACCGCGACGGCGCTCACCTTCGCCATCTTCAAATTGAATCCCGCGCCCTTCTGCCTTCTGGACGAAGTGGACGCGCCCTTGGACGAAGCCAATCAGGACCGCCTCGCGCGCCAGATCGTCGCCATGAGCGCGCAGACGCAGTTTGCGATGATCACCCACCTGCGCGTCACGATGGAGAAGATGGGGCAGTTGATCGGCGTCACCATGAAGGAGCCCGGCGTTTCGCGCGTCGTGGCCGTGGACATCAAGGAAGCCGTGCGGGTGGCGGGCTGACGCGCGCGGTTCGCCTTTTCGACAGATCGAATTGATAGAATGGCGGCCGATCGGCCCCGGGACGGGGCCGGGCGGACGAGACAGACTCCGCCTGACGATATTTAGGAAATTTCATGTTCTCTTCCATTGATCCGGTTTACGTGGTGCTTCTCATCATCATCGCTGCGGGCGGCGGCTGGTGGTACTGGAGCAACAAGAAAAAGGCCAAGGACGCCAAGCCCATCGGCATCTCGCAGGTGACGGTGGACGATCCGATGATCGGCCGCCGCGAGAAGCAGGAGCTTGAAGACAACATCTCGCAGGACGAGCCCGAGGTGCCGGTCCTTTCCAAGGAGGACATGAAGCCCGCCGTGGCGGCGCCTGTGAAGGCGCCGGAAGCGGAGAAGCCGCAGCAAAAGGAGCTGGAGCTTCCCCTGCCTGAGCCCGAGCTTCCGCGCGACTTGACGGAAGAATTCCACTGCGCGGGCCATCGCTTTGCGCGCATTGACACTGGGATTGAAGCCGTGCTGCACTTCACGCCGACGGAGTCCCCCGCTTTTGAGCCCGAGAAGCTCAAAGCCGCGCAGAAGGCCGCGAAGGCGCTTGAGATGCCGTTCCCGCTGCAGTTCTCCTTCTTCAGCGCGAAGACGGGGCTCTGGACGGACGACGCGGCGGACGCCGAGGACTGCCGCGAGTTCTACCTCTCGACCCTCACGGCCAATCGCCGCAAGAAGCTCGACAACCTGGAAGTGTCGCGTTTTCTGGGACTCGCCGACCGCCTGGGCATCGACCTCGCGGCGGACGTGGAGGCGCCCGACGCCGAACGCGTGCTGGCGACCGCGGACAAGGTGAGCCGCATCGTGGAGAAGTACACGCAGTACATCACCTTCAAGCTCGTGGGCGCCCGCGACATCGATGACTCCGCCTTCAACGAGGCGGCGCTGGGGTGCGGCTTCGTTTATTCCGAAGGCCACTACGAAAAGCGCGAGCAGGGCGTCTCTGATCCGCTCGTGGTGCTGGGCCGCATGCCGCAGTTGAAAAACGAACTGGGCCTTGCGCTCAACATCCCGCTCACGAATCCGGCCGCGAAGCCCTTGACCGACCTCTGCGCGATCGCCAACGACCTCGCCTGCCGGCTGGATCTTGAATTCACCGATCCCTACGGCGCGCCGGTGGACGACAAGCTCGCCTCTCAGACCGCGTGGCAGCTCAATGAGCTCTACCGCGAGATGGCGAACGTGGGCGTCGCCGCGGGGTCGCCCCGCGCCCGCCGCATCTTCTGCGGTTCGTAACTCCATCCCAAGGGAAAAGAGCGCGGCCGGAGGCTGTCTTCACGGGCAGGCCGGCCGCGTTTTTTCATTGCACCATGACTCACATGACTGATTTGTTTGCCGAGGCGCCGGAGCCTTCTGTCGCCGAACGCGAGGAGGCGGCGCGCCTCGCGCAGGACCTGCACCGCTGGAATTACGAGTACTACGTTCTCGACAACCCGAGCGTCCCCGACAGCGAGTACGACAAGGCGTTTCGCGCGCTGTCGGCTTTGGAAGAAAAGTACCCGGTTCTGAAGTCGCCGACCTCTCCCACGCAGCGCGTCGGGGGCGAGGTGCGAAGCGACCTGGGAAAGGTGACGCACGCCGTGCCGATGCTTTCCATTCACACCGAGACGGACTTTTCGGACGCAGGCGCCGCGGCCTTTGACGGGCGCGTGCGGCGCGAGCTGGGACTCGCCGACACAGACCCCGCAGTGGTCTACGACTGCGAGCTGAAGTTTGACGGTCTGGCGTGCAGCCTGCGCTACGAGAAGGGACGGCTCGTGTCCGCCGCGACTCGCGGCGACGGCGTCGAGGGCGAGGACGTGACGGCGAACGTGCGCACGATTCGCACGATTCCGCTTGAGGTGGATCCAGCATTGTTGCCGGATGTGATTGAAGTGCGCGGCGAAGTCATCATGCACAAGGCGGATTTTGAAAAGCTCAACGCCCGGCAGGACGCCGCAGGCGAGCGCCGCTTTGTGAACCCCCGCAATGCGGCGGCGGGCGCCCTGCGCCAGCTGGACAGCCGCACGACGGCCGCGCGCCCCCTGCATTTCTACGCCTACAGCGTGGGCGAGATTTCGGACGCCTCTTTTGCGGCGACGCAGACAGAGCTTCTCGACAAGCTGAAGGCCGTCGGCTTTCCGGTGGCTTCCGTTCGAAAGCTTGTGGCGGGGCCTGAGGCGCTTGCGGCGTTTCACCGCGAAGTGGCGGAAATCCGGTCGACGCTTCCCTTTGAAATTGACGGCGTCGTCTACAAGGTGGACGACTTTGAGCTGCAGAAGCGTCTGGGCTTTCTCTCGCGCGAGCCCCGCTGGGCCTGCGCGCACAAGTACCCGCCCGAAGAGGCGCTCACCGTCGTGAAGGCGGTGGACGTGCAGGTGGGGCGCACGGGGCGTCTCACGCCCGTGGCGCGCTTTGAGCCGGTGTTCGTGGGCGGCGTCAACGTGAGCAACGCAACGCTGCACAACGCCGACCACATCGCGGAGCTCGGCCTCATGATCGGCGACACGGTCGTCGTGCGCCGCGCGGGCGACGTCATTCCCGAAGTCGTGCGCGTCATCCCGGAAAGACGCCCCGCGGACGCGCGCCCCTTTGTGATGCCCGCGACGTGCCCTGTGTGCGGCTCGGCGGTGGTGCGCGACGAAGAGGAGAAGGACAGCCGCTGCACGGGCGGCCTCGTCTGCCCTGCGCAGATGAAGCTCTCCCTCGTGCACTTTGCTTCGCGCCGCGCCATGGGGATTGACGGTCTCGGGGAAAAGATGGTGGACCTCCTCGTGGACAAGGGGCTCGTCAAGACCCCCGCGGACCTCTATCGGCTCCACTTGACGGACGTGGCGGCCTTGGACCGCATGGGCGAAAAGAGCGCCGCGAATCTTTTGAACGCCGTGGAGCGCAGCAAGGAGACGACGCTCGCGCGCTTTCTCTTTGCGTTGGGCTGCCGACACGTGGGCGAATCGACGGCGCTTGACATGGCGCAGCACTTCCGGACACTGGAAGCCATCGAATCGGCGACCGAAGAGCAGTTCATGGAAGTAAGCGACGTGGGCGAAGTCATCGCCGAATCCGCCGTCGCCTTCTTCAAGGAGGAGCACAACCGCCGCGTCATCGCCGACCTCGTGGAGGCGGGCGTGCACTGGCCGGCCGTCGCGTCCCCTGATGCGGCGAAGGCGAGCGCCGTCGCCGGAAAGACCTTCGTGCTCACCGGCACCTTCCCGACGCTCTCGCGAGACGCCGCCAAGGACAAGCTCATCGCAGCGGGCGCCAAGGTGTCGGGGTCCGTCTCGAAGAAAACGAACTACGTCGTGGCGGGGGCGGATCCGGGGAGCAAGCTCGCGAAGGCCGAGGCGCTGGGCGTCCCGGTCATTGACGAAGCGGCGATGCTCGCGATGCTGGGCGAAGAGAATGAACATCAGGAAGCGGCGCCGGGCGTGACCGGAACGCTTTTTTAGGAGTGAGAAATGACTCAGACAACGATTCAGGCGGGCAGCGTCTACGGCCGGCTGGAGCTTCTCGCGCAGCAGCACGACGAGAGTCTGCTTGAAGTGTGGGAGTCGCTGGGACTCTCGGAAAAAGAAGTGACGGTGCTGGCGCAGAACGACCTCTACGCCGCGCGGGAAGCGGTGGAGGAGAAGCAGCGCACCGCAGGCGGCGCCGTCTTTGCGCTCTACCTGCCGTCGGAGGCGCCGCGCACGCAGTACGTGATGCGCTTTCACAACGGAAAGCCTGAGCTCTACTACCCGGTGCCGCTTTTAGCGGGCGAACCTAACGACCTTGTTTTCGGCGCTGGGCGCTACAACGCTTCTTGCCTGCAGGGCGAGGTCGCCTTCGTAAAGGGCGGGCTGGCGGTCACGGCCTGCGTGCCGGACTTTGCGGCGTCGCTGTCGCCCGCGGACATCGGCGCTGTGAAGCCCGTGCGCCTCGTGGCGGTGATGCTCACCTGCCGCGTGAGCGACGGTTCGGAACTGGGCGAAGGGATGAGCGAGGCGACCTTCGTCATTCCGACGGAGTACACGTCCTACTTTGACTTCCGCGCCAAGGTGGCGGCGGCCGAGGAGGTAGTGTGGCTAGGCAAGACGCTCGTCGCGCTGTCGCTTGAAGTGACGCAGGGCGGACAGACGGTGAAGATGGCGGCCTACGGACTGAAGGGCGAAACGCTGCCGGCTGTCGGCAGCTTCGTGGCGGGGCGCCTCTGGCTGCAGGCGCAGGTGCGCTGACTTTCGCGCTTTGAGAAAAAAGCCGGGCTTTCCGAGGGGGATCGTCCGGCTTTTTGTTGGCGGGCGCCGGCGCCAGTGGTTCGGCGCCGGCTTGCGGAATCAGGGGGGAGTGTTTGACGACAAGGCATCGTCGATCGCTTTGACGATGACCGGAGCTACCAGTCGAGATCCTGCGTCGCTCAGGTGGTTGTCGTCACGATAGAGGACGGCATGATTGCGCACGGCGTAGCAGGTCGTCTTGTCGCACAGGGTGTCGGCCAGATCGATGATGGTGACATTGCTGAAGTGCGGCGCTACATCGCGCACGGCGGCTTCGTAGAACTTTTTGAACGGCTGCGCATTCCAATCCTTGCGGGGGAATTGACATTGTTTGCTTGTCGTCAAAGGGCGAACGACGCAGCGGCTGGGGTTGAACGGAATTTGCGGATCATCCAGAACCACGATTACTTGTTTTCCAGCTTTCTGCATCATTTCAAACGTTCGCGCTAGGCCGGAGCGAAGAATCTTTGATTCGTCCTTTTCTTCTGGGTTGCGGTGGTCCAGTACGCCGTTGGAGGAACACCAGGAGCGGTGTGCCAGGACGACGGCGACAATGGAAGGATCGGCGGCAATATGCTGGAATGCCTCGCGATGGCGCAGGTAGCCTTCTCCGCGAAGCTTGAGAACGTTGGCCGGAATGCGTTCATGCGTGCTCGTGGTGACGTCCAGCAGCGGGGCGCCGCAGCCAATTGGAAACATTTCGATGGAGTACTTGCCGTGGCTCGACAGACCGGCGAACAAGTGCCCCGCATGACTGTCCCCCAGTATCGCTACGGTGTTTTGGCCAGGGGCCTTTTGCATGAGGCATTTGTTGTCTTGTTTCTTCCATTCCGGAAAAACTGATTCGCAGCGAGATTGTGACTCAGCGCGAAGGCGTTCAAAGTCAATCGGCGCCATGCTGCTTTGTGAGTCAGAAATCGTCTCTCCCACGCGTTGCGGGAACCCGTTGCTCTTGTAGAGCGCATAGCCGCCGAAGCCGATCGCGGCGAGCACGACGAAGAGCCCAACGGCCTTGGCGGTGGAGTGCTTGCCGTAGCGAAGCGGCGGCTCGATGTAGCGGTACGTCACCCACGCAAGGAGTATGGCCACTGCGACAGCGGCGCCGCGCCAGAGGGCGGGCGGCTTGCCGCCCCAGACGATGTGCTCAAAGGAAAGGAGCGGCCAGTGCCAGAGATAGAGCGGGTAGCTGATGAGGCCGATGAAGACCGCGACGCGGTGCGAGAGCACGACGCGGTTGAGCCAGGCATCCGCCCCCGCGGCGATGATGAAGACGGCGCCCATGACGGGGAGCAGCGCGTTGTAGCTTGGGAACTTGGAGGAGTGCTTAATGGTGCAGAGGCCGACCACGATGAGCGCAAAGCCCAGCATCGAAAGCACGTCGCGCCACGCCCGAGGCTCCACGGCGTCGCCGCGGAAAACGACGCGGCTCAGAAAGGCATTCACCTTGGCAAGCGGCGCTTCCGGCGCCTTCCAGTTCATGACAACCCAGGCGAGGATGCCGCCTGCGGCAAGCTCCCAGACGCGCGTCCACGGCGCGTAGAACGCCGCCGTCGCGTCGCGCGAGACGCCCTTCATGCAGAGGATGAAGGAGACGAGCGCAAAGAGCACGATGGCCGTGAGGAAGTTGAGGCGCGACTTGTAGAGGAGCCAGAGCAGCACCGGCCAGACGATGTAGAACTGTTCCTCCACGCCCAGCGACCAGAGGTGAAGCAGGGGCTTCAAGGCGGCGCTTTGGTCGAAGTAGCCCGCTTCTTGCCAAAGGACGATGTTGGATACGTAGGCGGCGCCGCCCGCGACATGCTTGCCAAGAAGCTTCAGCTCGTCGGGCGTGAGAAGGAGAAAGCCCGCGGCGAGCGTGGTGAGAAGCACCACGATGAGCACGGGAAAGATGCGGCGGATGCGCCGCATGTAGAAGTCCACGATGTTGACGCGGCCCGGCGTCTTCTCGCCGAAAAGGTTCCGGTAGAGGATGCCGGAAATCAGAAAGCCCGAGATGACGAAAAAGATGTCCACCCCGATGAAGCCGCCTCGCAGGAGATGGGGAAAGGCGTGGTAGAGCACGACCGAGAGCACGGCGACGGCGCGGAGTCCGTCAATGTCAGGACGGTAGTACTTTATTTTCCCTTTGTTATCAGCGGAATTCGGGGGGGGGGGCAGTTTTGTCATTTGTTAGGATTTCAGAGGCTTTTTGCCTCAAAGGAAAAGAGCCGCGATTATAGGCGAGGTGCTCGCTCGTCCGAAGATGAGGGGGCGCTTGCGCTCAAGCCGTCGTGAAGACCGGTTCCAGAAGGTTCGAGAG
>CAVJUB010000011.1:0-36903 GCA_963652545.1 Hallella faecis
GGGCGACTCATTGCCGTGGGCACGGCCTCGGGCGAACTGAAGGTCTTTGACACAAACGGCAAGCAGCTTTGGAGCGTCCGGCTTTCCAGCGAAATGAGCGTTCCGCCGCTCGTGGGCTCGGGCTTCGTTCTCGTGCGCACGACGGACACTCGCATCACGGCGTTTGACGCTGAGACGGGCGAGCGCCGCTGGCACTATCAGAGCCAGGTGCCGGCGCTCACGATCCGCGCTCCTGCGCAGATGAAGTTTGCCCCGGCGGGGGTTCTCGTGGGTCAGGCCAACGGCCGGCTGCTCGCCTTGAACGCCAAGGGCGAAACGGTCTTTGATGCGGTCATCGCGCAGCCCAAGGGCACGACCGAAGTCGAGCGCCTCGTGGACGTGGTGGGCGCGCCCATGGTGGACGCGCGCATGATGTGCGCCGCGGCTTTCCAAGGAAACGTCGTCTGCATGAGCTCTCAGAACGGGCGCTTGATGTGGAATGCGCCGGTGGACGCCGTGACGGGGCCCGTCTCGGACGGCACGAATGTTTATGTCGTGGACGCTGAAGGAAAAATTCACGCCTACGACTACGGCACGGGCCGCGAAGTGTGGGTGAATTCGGATCTGCGCTACCGCAGTCCTTCCGCGCCCGGCGTGATGGGGCGCGTGATCGTCGTGGGCGACTATGACGGCGAAGTGCACCTGCTGGATTCCGCCACGGGCGAAATCATCGGCCGCACGTCGGTGTCGGGCGCCGTGAAGGTGCCGCCCGTGTCGCTCGGCGACCGCGTCCTCATTCAGACGGACGAAGGGCATCTCGTGATGCTCGGTCTGAAGAATTGATGAAGCGCCGGTGCGCTTGTCTGAAGATAAAACAAGAAACGGATTAGAACCTATGCTGCCAGTCGTGGCCTTGGTCGGACGCCCCAACGTCGGGAAGTCCACATTGTTCAACCGCCTGACGCGAAGCCGCGACGCCATCGTCGCCGACTTCCCCGGCCTCACGCGCGACCGCCAGTACGGCCAGGGCCGCGTGGGCAGCCGCCCCTACATTGTGGTGGACACGGGGGGCTTTGAGCCCGTGAAGAGCGAAGGCATCGTGCGCGAAATGGCGGGGCAGGCGGAAAGCGCCATCGCTGAAGCCGACATCGTCATCTTCGTTTGCGACGCCCGCACGGGACTCACGCCGCACGACGAGCGCATTGCGCGCCGCCTGCGCACGGCCGAGCGCCCCATTTACCTCGCGGTGAACAAGGCCGAGGGCCTGGAGACCGTTCATGTGGCGGAATTCCATGAGCTGGGGCTGGGCGAGCCGATTCGCATTTCCGCCGCGCATGGTCAGGGCGTAGGCGCCTTGATGGATCTGGTGCTTGAAGATTTCTCGAAGGCGCACCCTGAGGAAGCCGCGGAGCCGGAGGAGCCCGAAGACCCCGAGGCGCCCAAGCGCATCAAGGTGACGGTCGCCGGCCGCCCCAACGTCGGCAAGTCCACGCTCATCAACGCCCTGCTGGGCGAAGAGCGCATGATCGCCTTTGACATGCCGGGGACGACGCGCGACGCGGTGAAGGTGGACTTCGAGTACGGCGGCCGACCTTTCGAACTCGTGGACACCGCGGGCTTGCGCAAGAAGGGCAAGGTCTTTGAGGCGATTGAGAAGTTTTCCGTCATCAAGACGCTGCAGGCGATCGAGCAGTCCAACGTGGTGGTGCTCGTCGTGGACGCCGCCGACGGCATTTCCGGCAACGACGCGCACATTGCGGGCTACGCGATGGAGGCGGGCCGCGCGCTGGTGGTTGCCGTGAACAAGTGGGATGCGGTGGACTCCTACAAAAAGAGCATGGTGGACCTTGACATCGGGCGCAAGTTTGCGTTCCTGCGCTGGGCCCGCTTCATTCACATCTCCGCCTTGAAGCGGAACGGCCTCAACCACCTCATGAAGGCGGTGACGGACGCGCACGCGGCGGCGTTTGCGAAGCTCGCCACGCCGAAGCTGACGCGCGCCCTGATTGAAGCGGTCACCGTGCAGCAGCCGCCTCGCAGCGGTCGCATCCGTCCGAAGATGCGCTACGCGCATCAGGGCGGCATGAACCCGCCGGTGGTGGTGATTCACGGCAACAGCCTGCAGGCGGTGGGAGAAAGCTACCGGCGCTATCTTGAAGGGTGGTTCCGCGACAAGTTCGATCTCGCCGGCACGCCGCTTCGCATCGAATTCAAGACGAGCCGGAATCCGTACGCCGAGGAAGCGAAGAAGTAGCGAGCGCCGGGTAGGCAAAAGGAAATACGGCGTTACAAACGGCGGCGAATCGGCGGGCGGGATGCCTTTTTCTTTCGCGCCGCCGATGATATGATGAGCCGGTCATGGCGGAGCGGCTTCAGACCGTTCCGTCGATTAAAAACAAGATTCCATAGAAGGCGGAAGCCGTGCCGTTGCACGGTTCCGAACAAGGATAGCCATGAGCACGATCAATAAAGGGCAGCTGTTACAAGACCCGTTTCTGAATATCCTCCGCAAGGAACATATTCCGGTGTCGATTTATCTGGTGAACGGCATCAAGCTGCAGGGCCAGGTCGAAAGCTTCGACCAGTACGTGGTTCTGCTTCGCAACACGGTGACGCAGATGGTCTACAAGCATGCCATCAGCACCGTGGTTCCGACCCGCGCCGTCAACATGCCGAGCGTGCCGGAAGACTGAGTTGACGAAGTTTCGCTTTGAAAGCGCGCGGGAGGCTGAACGTCCCCGCGCGTTTCTTGTCACGGCGGCTGTCGGCCGCACGATCTACGCGGACGCCGCCGAAGAGCTCGCCGAGCTCGTGACGTCAGACGGACTGGAAGTCGCCGGCGCCTTGTCCGCCCGGCGCGACAAGCCCGATCCCGCGACTTATCTCGGAAGCGGCAAGATTGAAGAGATCAAGTCGCTCGCCGCGGCCTCGCATTCCCAGGTCATCGTTTTTGACGCGGCGCTCACCGCCGCGCAGGAGCGCAACATCGCACAGGCGACGGGCCTTGCGGTGATGGACCGCACGGAGCTCATCCTCGAAATTTTCCAAAAGCGCGCCAAGAGCCGCGAAGGCCGGCTGCAGGTGGAGCTGGCTCGCCTCGAGCATCTGGCAACGCGCCTGGTGCGCGGCTGGACGCACTTGGAGCGTCAGCGCGGCGGTCTCGGCAAGACGGGCGGTCCCGGCGAAAAGCAGATTGAGCTCGATCGACGATTGATCGGCAGCCGCGTGAAGCAGCTCAAGGACCAGTTGAAGAAACTGCAGCGCCAGCGCGATACGCAGCGTCGCTCGCGAAGCGAAGGCGACACGATGACGGTGTCCCTGGTGGGCTACACGAACGCTGGAAAGTCCACGCTTTTCAACAAGCTCACTCGCGCCGAAACTTACGCCGCCGACCAGCTCTTTGCGACGCTGGACACAACGGCCCGCCGCTGCTGGATCGGGGGCGAGGACTACGTGGTCGCAAGCGACACGGTGGGCTTCATTCGCGGTCTGCCGCATCAGCTCGTGAACGCCTTCAAGTCAACGCTCGACGAAACGGTGCACGCAGATCTGCTGCTGCACGTCGTGGATTCGAGTTCGCCCGTGCGAGACGAGCAGATGGCTTCCGTCGCGTCCGTTTTGGAAGAGATCGACGCGGGCGAGGTGCCGACGATCACGGTCTTGAACAAGATCGATCTTTCGGGGCTGGAGCCTGCGGTGCAGCGTCATGACGACGGCCGCATCAAGTCCGTGACGGTGAGCGCCGTGACGGGCGAGGGGCTCGATCTGCTGCGAAGCGCCATTCAGGAGTTTCTCGCTGACTGGCGAGAGCGCACGAAGTCTCTGCCCAGGGAGCCCGAAGACTGGGAGCTCGAAGCGCAGGAACTCACCGACGAGACCGTGTAAACTCAAACGATGGCCTTGGTGCAACTTATTTTCCATTTTTCAAGCCCGAAGGAATCCACATGTCCTTTAATGACCCCCGCTGGGGCCGTGCCGGCGGCAACGAAAGCGATGAAGGCGCGGACGGCAAGCCCCGCGCTGACGAAACCAACGATTCCAACCGCGAGCCGTCCGACGACCGCGCTCGTGATGACCGCCATGATCAGCGCGACGACCGTCGCAAGCAGCCTGACGAAGGCAGCGATCTGGATGCGCTTTGGAACGACTTCAACAAGGCGGTTTCCGGCATTCTCGGCGGCCGCCCCGGCGCGAGCCGCTCGAACGATCGAACGGACAACAGCCACCGCATCGAACGTCCCTTTGCGCGTGATGATGAAGACGCGGGCGGCCGTGAGCCGCCGCAGGACAACGATCCGTTGTTCCGTCGCATGCCGTCCGGACGTCGTCCGAGCGTGAACATGAGCGCGGGCGGCCTGATGACGCTTGTCGCCGCTTGCATCGTGGGCTGGTGCGCCACGGGCTTTTACATCGTGCCCGAAGGCCAGGTGGGCGTTGTGACGACGTTCGGCCGCTATACGAAGGATGCGGGGCCGGGCTTCAACTGGCGCATGCCGTGGCCCGTGCAGGATTCCGAACTTGTGGACGTTTCGAGCGTGCGAAAGACGGAGATCGGCATTCGCGGCACGACGAGCCGCCTGAAGGAAGCGCTGATGCTCACCGACGATGAAAACATCGTTGATCTGCAGTTCAACGTGCAGTACCGCATCAAGCCTGACGCCGCCAAGAATTATCTCTTCCGCGTGCGCGATCCCGACCAGTCCGTGCACCAGGCGGCGGAAAGCGCCATGCGTGAAGTGGTGGGCCGCAAGGCGATGGACTCCGTGCTCTTTGAGAGCAAGCAGGAGATCGCTGAAGGCGTGAAGAAGTCCATGCAGGAGATGCTCGAGCGCTATGAGACTGGCATCGAGGTGATGAGCGTTGCCATTCAGAACGCCCAGCCCCCTGAGCAGGTTCAGGCGGCCTTCAATGATGCGGTGAAGGCCGGTCAGGACCGCGAGCGTCAGATCAATGAAGGCGAGGCGTACGCGAATGCCGTGATTCCGAAGGCGCGCGGCACGGCAAGCCGTCTTCTGCAGGAGGCGGAGGGCTATCGCTCTCGCGTGGTGGAGACCGCCACCGGCGAAGCCGAGCGCTTCACGAAGATTCTCGCTCAGTATGAGAAGGCGCCGCAGGTGACGCGCGACCGCCTTTATGTGGACATCATGAAGGATCTCTACGCCAACAACGCGAAGATCCTGGTGGACACGCAAAAAGGGAGCAACCTCCTTTATCTGCCGCTTGACAAGCTCGTTGAGCGCGGCAACGAGGCGGCGAAGGCCGCCGCTCAGTCGGTGGCGCCCGCAGCCTCTTCGCAGCCCTCGGCCGCCGTGCAGTCGGCGACGGCGGCGCAGCCCGCGGCGGACACGACGGGGGACCTGGACGCCCGCACGCTGATGCGCCTGCGCGGCCGCTAACCGAACAGAGGGAGAATAAGAATGAAGAAACTCACCACCTGGCTTGTCATCGCCGCGGTTCTGGCGGGACTGGCCAAGCTCTGCCTCTACACCGTGGGCGAGCGTGAATACGCCCTCGTTTTTGCGCTGGGCGAATTAAAGGAAGTGAAGTCGGAGCCGGGGCTCTACGTGAAGCTGCCCGCGCCGTTGCAGAACATCGTTTACCTGGACAAGCGCATTCTGAGTCTGGACACCCCGAACGCCGACCTCATTCAGACGAGCGAGAAGAAGAATCTTCTCATCGACAGCTTTGTGATGTGGAAGATTGCTGATCCTCGGCTTTACTGGGTGTCGTTCCAGGGCTCCGAGCGCGCGGCGACTGACCGCGTGGCGGCGCTGCTGCGCGACGTCCTGAACCAGACTGTCAACCGCCGCACGGTGAACGAAATCACCTCCCGCGGCCGCGAGCAGGCGATGAAGGACATCAGCACGGGGCTGCAGCAGCGCGTGAAGGAAGTGGGCATTGCGATCGTGGACGTCCGCTTGAAGCGCGTGGACTTCACGCCGGAAATTTCGGAGTCCGTCTACCGCCGCATGGAAGCCGAGCGCAAGCGCGTTGCGAGCGAAGAGCGCAGCCGCGGCGCGGCGGAAGCCGAAAAGATCAAGGCGGACGCCGACCGCCAGCGTGAAGTGATTCTCGCCGAAGCTTATCGCGATGCGCAGAAGATCAAGGGCGAGGGCGACAGCCGGGCGAACGCGATCTATGCCGAAGCCTTCGGCCGTGATCCGGAGTTCGCGCGCTTTTATCGCAACATGGAAGCCTATCGCGCCTCCTTCGGGCGCGAGGGCGACGTGCTTGTCACCGACACTTCGGGCGACTTCTTCAAGTTCTTCAACCGTTCTGAGAAGTAGCCGGACATGAAGGTCATCGTTCTGGCGCTTGCTTTCATGTGTGTTTTTGAGAGCTTGATGCCTTTGGTGCTGCCGGAGGCGTGGCAGCGGGCGCTTCGGGAAATGGCGAGCGCCGATCCGGTGATGGTGCGAAAGATCGCCGCTGTCGTGATGGCGGCGGGGCTCGCCGTCATCTGGCTCATCTAGGGAGTGTTTTTTCAAATGGCAACGTGGTTATTGCCGGACAATCTCGCGGACATTCTGCCGCATCAGGCGCGCATCCTGGAAAGAATGCGCCGCCAGTCGCTTGACCTGTACGCAGCGCATGGCTTTGAGGCGGTGGAGCCGCCGCTCTTGGAATTCGTGGCGTCCCTTTTGACGGGAAGCGGCACGGATGTTGAGAACAACACGTTCAAGTTCATGGATCAGGCGGGCGGCCGCATGGTGGGGCTTCGCGCCGACATCACGCCGCAGATCGCCCGCATTGACGCGCACATCCTGAACAGCACGGGCGTGAGTCGCCTCTGCTACGCGGCGACGTGCCTGCACGCGCGGCCGATGCATCCGCTCGCCTCCCGCGAGCCTTTCGTGGCGGGGGCCGAGCTTTTCGGCTGCCCCGGGCTTGAAGCGGACCAGTACATGCTGCGGCTGGCGGTCACGAATCTCAGAGTGCTGGGCGTGAAGACCGTGCATGTGGACGTGGGACACACGGGGCTCGTTCGCGCGCTGCTGAAAAACTGCGACCTGACGGGCGATGAGTTGCACGCCATCATCCGCGCGCTTCGAATGAAGGATCCGACGGCGCTGGCGGCGGCTTCGACGAAGCTTCCCGCCGTCGTGGCGCAGGGGCTGCAGACGCTTCTCGTGGAATTTGGCGACGTGTCGTGTCTGGAGCGGCTTCGCGAGAAGCTGCCGTCCTCTTCGGAAATCGCCCGGGCGTTGTCCGAAGTGGAGCGCGTCGCCGTGGATTCGGGCGCGGACGAAGTGAGCTTTGACTTCTGCGACGTGCACGGCTACCAGTATCTCACCGGCGTCACCTTCTCCGTGAACATACCCGAATATGCTCAGGCCGTGCTTCGCGGCGGGCGCTATGATGGCGTGGGCCTGGCGTACGGACGCGCTCGTCCTGCCTGCGGATTCACTGTTTATCTTAGGGAATTGGCGTCTGTATTCGCTTCGCAGTCGGCGGATCTGCCGGAAGCCGTGGTGGCGGGGGCTGAGTTGTCGGGCCCCGCGTATCAGGCGGCGGCCGAGAAGCTCAGAAGCGAGGGCCGCACCGTCGTGCATCTTCTCCCCGGAGAGTCGCGCACGGACGTGGCGAAACGCTTTAAAGTAACGCATCAACTGGTTGAAGGCGCCGAGGGTCTTGAACTCGCGGCGCTCGCACACTGACTCTCAAGGAGCTCATCAAAAATGGCGAAAAACGTAGTGGTGGTCGGTGCCCAATGGGGTGACGAAGGCAAGGGCAAGATTGTTGACTGGCTCACGGAGCAGGTGGACGGCGTGGTGCGCTTCAACGGCGGCCACAACGCCGGGCATACGCTCGTCATCAACGGCAAGAAGACGATTCTGCGCCTCATTCCCTCGGGCATCATGCACCCGACGTCGGTGTGCTATCTCGGCAACGGCGTCGTGCTCTCGCCTGAAGCGTTCTTCAAGGAGATCGATGAGCTGAAGAGCCACGGCGTCGAAGCTGAGCACCGCCTGCGCGTCTCCGCAAACTGCCCGCTCATCATGCCGTATCACATCGCGCTTGATCATGCCCGCGAAGCGGCGCTGGGCGCCAAAAAGATCGGCACCACGGGCCGCGGCATTGGTCCGGCGTACGAAGACAAGGTCGCCCGCCGCAGCGTGCGCGTGGCCGATCTGTATGAGCCCGAGGTCTTTGCCGAACGCGTTCGTGCGATTCTCGAGCTGCATAACTTCGTGCTGAAGAATTACCTCAAGGCCGAGCCCCTCGATCCCGAGAAGGTGATTGCCGATGCGCTCTCCTATGCGGATCGCCTGAAGCCCATGGTTTGCGATGTGTCCGCGGAATTGAACGCCCAGATGAAGGCCGGCAAGCAGTTCCTCTTTGAAGGCGCTCAGGGCTCGATGCTCGACATCGACCACGGTACGTACCCGTTCGTGACGAGCTCCAATACGGTGGCGGGTTCGGCGTCGGCTGGCGCCGGCGTCGGTCCCCAGAAGCTCAACTACATTCTGGGCATCACGAAGGCCTACTGCACGCGCGTGGGCTCCGGTCCCTTCCCGACGGAATTGTTGGACGACGTGGGCGAAGAGCTGCGCAAGAAGGGCAACGAATTCGGCGCCGTGACGGGCCGTCCCCGCCGCTGCGGCTGGTTTGACGGCGCGGCGCTGCGTCGCGCGGTGGAGATCAACGGTCTCACGGGGCTCGCGGTGATGAAGCTGGACGTCTTTGACGGCATGGACACTGTGAAGCTTGCGGTGGGCTACAAGGTGGATGGCAAGCCCGTCGATCTGATGCCCTACGGCGCGGACGCCGCCGCGAAGTGCGAGCCGGTGTACGAAGAGTTCCCGGGCTGGAAGGAGAGCACCTTCGGCATGACGAAGTGGGAGCAGTTGCCGAAGTCCGCCCAGGCTTACCTGAAGCGCCTTTCTGAAGTGGCCGGCTGCCCGATCGCCCTTGTTTCGACGGGGCCGGATCGCGAGCAGACGATCCTTCTCGACAACCCCTTCGCGTAGTCGGTAGAATCCCGCATCAGGAAAAAAAGCGGTTTTGGTCTCAGAACCGCTTTTTCGTTTAATTTTTTACGAAAAAAAACATGCAGCACGATCACGTTAGTTGGCAGCAGTACATTGACCTTTGCGAGCGCCTCGTGGCGCGCGTTGCGGAGAGCGGCTGGGAGTTTGACTCCCTGCTTTGCCTCGCGCGCGGCGGCATGCGGCCCGGCGACTTCTTCAGCCGCGTCTACAGCAAGCCGCTCGCCATCATGACGACGAGCTCCTACCGCGAAGCGGCGGGGACCGTGCAGGGGGATCTCGACATCGCCAAGTACATCACCGGCGTCAGCGACTTGAAGGGCAAGCTCCTTCTCGTGGACGATCTCTGCGACTCCGGCAAGACCATTCAGAAGGTGGTGGAGCACCTCCGCAAGAATTACCCCGCCATCACGGAAATTCGCGTGGCGGTGATCTGGCTCAAGGCCTGCTCCGTCTTCCATCCGGACTACAGCGTGGTGCAGTACGAGGACGCGCCCTGGATCCATCAGCCCTTTGAGGCTTATGACGATCTCGGCGCCGCCAAGCACCTCGAGAACTGCCGCAAGAAGTTTGGCGACGCGCTTTGATTTGGAGCCGCCTCCGGCGGTCTTTCTTCCAAAAAAATCCTGCCCCGGGCTTTCGGCCTTCGGCAGGATTTTTTTTCGTCCCTCAGGCGGACTTGAGGCGTCGGCAGAAGGCGGTCTTTCCCACGAGCGCCACGAGGGCTTCCGGAATGCGAAGGTCATCAGTGACGGTGACGCTCGCCACCGTGCGGTTTGTGATCCTGGCGGCAATGGAAAGCACGGCGATTTCGGCCTGGGCATCCTTCAGTTTTTTCTCAAGCGCCGGGCCGAGCGTTGCGGGAAAGTCGCCGTCCGTGATGACGAGGATGAGGCGGGTTTCACCAGGGAAGCTGCTGTTTTCTGCGAGCGTGTCCGCCGCCCAGTGAAGCGCCTCGTTGATGGGGGTGGAGCCGAAGGCGTTCACGGCCTTGAAGCGCGTCATGAATCGGCGGGGGGTGTCGCCTTCGTGCAGCAGAGGGCCGACGTGCGCTTGGTCGAGCCCGGGGAAAACAGCGATCTGGCGCCGGATGCCTGACTGGCGCTCCAGCGCCTGCCACAAGGCGGCGACGGCGATTTTCGCGGACGTCATGCGCGTGACGCCCATGGAGCCCGAGCGGTCGAGGAGCACCACGAGCTGGCCGCGCACGGTTTCATGCACGGAGGCGGTGACAAAAAGCCGGCGGTCCCGCATCCGAAGACGCATGGCAATGTCGGGCGCCGTGAGAAAGCCGCTCGCGGAGGGCTCGTCCAGATCATCGTCGTCCTTGCAGCGGAAGGCTTGGGCAAAGGCGCGTTGAATCGCGCGGCACTTGTCTTCCGACTGGTTGAAGCGGCGCGTGTAAAGCGACACGTCCTCCCGAGCGACGCGGTCTTCAATCGCTTCCGGATCGGGCCAGGGATTGACGGTGTAGTCGAGCTTCGCTTTCGGTTCTCGGCGGGGCGCCCGTTTACCGGCGCTGTCGGCGGCCTTGCCGTCGCCGCTGCCTTCGTTGAGGAAGTTGGCGAGCCCCAGATCGGGCGCCTCCGTCTTGGCGGAGAGGGTGCGCCGGAGAAAGGGCTTGTCGGGACGAAGGCTCCCTTGGCGAGGCTGTCCTCCTTCGCCGGCTTCGGATGAAAGTTCGGTGCGGCGGCCTCGCGGCGTCGGTGCGGCCAGCGCTTCCTGGAGGCGCTTTTCAATCGACTGGGCGATGGTGATGACGGCCCTTGTGTCAGGCGCGGTGCGGGCGCCGCGGGCCATTGTCAGAATTTCGTCTTGCAACGACTGCGGGAGGTGCTCCGCCATCAAGGCTTCCAATGCAGGAAGCTGCCGCGCCGCCCACTTCATAGGCAGCTCCACGGTGAGCGCCATGTGCAGCCACAGACACACCTGCTGCAGGGGCGGGCGTGTTTGCGGATTTTGCGCCGCGAGCAGCTGCCGCTCTTCCAGCACTTCAGCCATCGCCTCGCGCCAGACGGCGTAGCTCGAGCTCGTTTTCATGCCGAGAGAATCGATGCGGATGTCTTCGAGAATGTTGATGAGGGCGTGCAGGAAGGGGGTGAGGTTGGGCACGTCGGAGAGCGCCTCCATATCCGTCGCCTTGATGTGCATCATCTCGTGAATGCCGTGGCCGAGCGCCAGTGCTTCAAAGGCGTCGTCTTCGGGATCGAGCGCTCCCAGCCACACGGTTTTGCCGTCCGTTTTCGGACTCTCTGAGAAAGAGAAGATGACGGGGCGGTTGGGCGTCGAGACGGAAATGCGATGGAGCGTTTCAACGATGCCTTTCTTTCGCCCGAGCGGCGTTGAGTTCGGATGCCGGTAAAAGAGCGAGCGATACAAGGGTTCCGCCATGGTCCGAAATCTCCCAGAAGAAACGAGATCGACGCATTATGACGGAAGTGCAAAGAAATTTCATCCGCAACCTAGAAAATGCATTGCGGATGACGAAAGGTTTTTGAAAAAATGCCATGCATAACAAAAGCCCGCTTGAATTCAAGCGGGCTTTTGTCGGAATTCTGCGGATGGTGCCCAAGACTGGACTCGAACCAGCATGCCTTTCGGCGCTGCGACCTGAACACAGTGCGTCTACCAATTTCGCCACTTGGGCAGAAATCCTGA
Source organism: Hallella faecis (assembly GCA_963652545.1). Classification (GTDB taxonomy): domain Bacteria; phylum Pseudomonadota; class Gammaproteobacteria; order Burkholderiales; family Burkholderiaceae_F; genus Duodenibacillus. Next base: position 11,628 of record CAVJUB010000011.1, read on the forward strand.
GACGCGAATTATGCCTATTCTTTTAGAATTGTCAACTCATTTTTTTCACGTGACGATTTTTGACTCCGAAAGATGGCTAAAAAATTGAACAAAACGACTCCGGAGGCGGCGAATGTCTTCGCCGGGGTCTTGTGGCTGCTGCACGCGTCGGGAAAGGACAAGCTGCCGTTAAAAGACGTGGCGAGGCAGCTTGAAACGGATCCCGATCAACTGGCGCTTCTTTGCGAGAAAGACGGGCTTTCCGATCCGCTCGAAGGCGTGGCGCGAATTGAAGGCGACGCCGTGGTCTTGAAGTGCCGCCGAAGCGACCTGATGCTGGCGCGCGTGACGTCGTCGGTGTCCGGGCTCCTTGCGGAGGATTCGGACGGCGCGCGATGGGAAGTGCGATGCTGGAGGGTGGCGCCCGTCGACTTTTTGCCGGGCATGGTGGTGCTTCTGAAGAAGGCGCCCGGTGGTGAAGCGGATTTTCTGGCGGCAGCGCCGACGGCTGAGCGCACGCTGGTGTGCAGCGTGGAATGCGAAAGAGGCTGGAAGGTGGCTGTCGTTGATTCACGATTCCCTTCCACCGTGGTGTGTCTTGAAGAGAAAATTCCTGCGGAGCTCAAGGCGGGCACGCTGGTGGAAGTGACGGTATTCGCTTCGGCAAAGTACCTGCCGGAAGCGAAGGGCCGCATTGTGCGGGTGATGGGGTCCAAAGATGATGCAGCGACGCAGCTTGAAGTGGCGCTCACGCGATTTGAACTTCCGCATGTCTTTCCAGAAGCGGTTGTGTCGGAAGCGGCGGCGCTGCCGGACGCGCCCGACGAAGCGGAGGCTGCGGAGCGCATTGACCTGCGCGACATCCCCTTCATGACGATTGACGGCGAGGACGCCCGCGACTTTGATGACGCCGTGTGGGCGAAGGCGGAGGAAAAGGGCGGCTGGCGCCTTCTCGTCGCCATCGCCGACGTAAGCCACTACGTGACGGAAGGATCGGCGCTTGACACGGAAGCGCAGAAGCGGGCGACGAGCGTGTATTTTCCGAGCTGCGTCATTCCGATGCTCCCCGAAAAGCTTTCGAACGGCCTCTGCTCCTTGAATCCTGACGTGGATCGCTGCGTCATGGTTTGTGACATGAAGATTTCGAGCGAAGGGGAGACGACTGCTTACCAGTTCTATCCCGGCCTCATTCATTCGCATGCGCGATTGACGTACACCGCCGCCTGGCACGCGATCAACGGCGATCCGGAGGACTTGCTGCGGCGCGGCGGCTCGATTGAAGACGTCTACGTGCTCTACGACCTTTACAAGGCGCTTCGGGCGGCCCGGGAGCGGCGCGGAGCGATCGACTTTGAAACGCAGGAGACGCAGGTGATGACGGACGAGACGGGGCTCATCAAGGCCATCGTCCGGCGCGATCACAACGACGCCCATCGCCTGATTGAGGAATGCATGCTGGCGGCGAACGTGTGCGCCGCGGACTTCATCGAGCGGCGCAAGGCGATGTCGCTTTTTCGCGTGCACGAGCCGCCGGCGCCGGATCGGCTGGCCAAGCTGCGAGGCATGCTCAACGCAATGAATCTGAAGCTCGGCGGCGGCGACAAGCCGTCCGCCGCGGATTTTGACAAGGTGATCGAGGCGGCGAAATCGACGCCCGCCTGCGACGTGGTGCAGACGGCGTGTCTGAGAACCATGCAGCGCGCCCTTTATACGCCCGACAACGCGGGGCACTACGGCCTGGGCTACAGCGCCTACACGCACTTTACGTCGCCGATTCGGCGCTACCCGGACCTTTTGGTGCACCGCACGATCCGCGCGCTTTTGAAGCGCCGGCGCTATCAGCCCTCAGTGGCGGCGGGCGCCGACGAGGTGCTGGGGCAGGCGTCCGGCGAAAAGGTGACGGCCGTGGTGCGCGAGCGAAAGGCGCTGCGAGCGGCGGCGCCCTTGTCGGCCGTGCGTCAAAAGCAGCGCGACGTCTGGGAGAAGCTGGGGCTCATCGCCTCGGCGTGCGAGCGGCGCGCGGACGAGGCGTCCCGCGATGTGACGGCCTGGCTCAAGTGCCGGTTCATGGAAAAGGCGGACGGCCGCACGTATGAAGCGACGGTGACGGGCGTCATCGGCGCCGGGCTCTTTGTGACGCTCGACGATCCGTTTGTGGAAGGCTTCGTGCACGTCTCCCGCATCGGCGACGACTTCTACGATTTTGACGAACAGACGTCTTCGATGAAGGGGCGGCGCGACGGCAAGGTGTATCGCCTCGGCACGCGCCTCAAGGTGACGGTCTACGAGGTGAATGCCGACATGCGCCGCATTGATTTTGAGGCGGCGGGAGCCGGACGGCGGGGTTCGTCGGGCGGCAGAAGGCGCGGTCGCTTTGAGGAAGACGCAGATCCCTGGAGCTGGGACTGGGACGAGGATCCCGAGGACTTTGACTTCGAGGCCTTCTGCGGCGAGACGCCGGTGAAGAAAAAGAAGAAGCGCAAGAAGTCGCGCAGCCGTTGAACAGCGGAAATCGTCAAGCACAAGAGAGGCTTTTGCGGCACAATGCCGACTCCCTAAAGGAAGGACAAGAACATGGCAAAACAGATCGTGCTGGCCGGCTTTCACGCGGTCAACGCCCGGGCTCGCTTGAAGCCCGACAGCATCAAGGTGGTCTACGTCGACCGCGATCGCCGCGACAAGCGCATGCAGGAATGCCGCGCGCGGCTTGAGAAGGCGCAGGTGAAGGTGGTTTTCGCGGACGCGGGGCGCTTGAACGGCCTCGCGCCCGATCTGCCGCATCAGGGCATCGTGGCGCTCGCGGACGAAATTTCCAACAGCCTCACGTTTGACGAGCTGCTGGACAACATCACGGAGAAGACGCTCCTTTTGATCCTTGACGGCGTCACGGATCCGCGCAACTTCGGCGCGTGTCTGCGCGTGGCCGACGCGGCGGGCGTTCAGGCGGTGATCGCGCCGCGCGACCGCTCCGCCTCCTTCTCGCCGGCAGCGGCGAAAGCGGCGGCGGGCGCCTGGGAGACGGTGCCCGTGGTGACGGTGACGAATCTGGCGGCGAGCATCGTGGAATTGAAGGAAGCGGGCGTCCTCGTGGTGGGCGCCGCGGGCGAGACGGAAAAGTCGATCTACGACTTTGACCAGAAGCGCGCCTTCGCCTGGGTGCTGGGCGCCGAGGGCGAAGGGCTGCGCCAGCTCACGCGAAAGCGCTGCGACGACTTGGCGAAGATCCCGATGCTGGGAACGGTCGAAAGCCTCAACGTATCGGTGGCGGCGGGCATCTGCCTCTTTGAAACCGCCCGGCAGCGCAGACAATAGCGAACGGTGGTATTCTTTCCGTCGCGCAAACCGAACTGAGAACGAATCTAGCTCTCCGAAGAGGCCGGCTGCGGACAACGTCAATTCGCCGATGTTGTCCGCAGGCCGGCTGTTTTTTTGTCCGCGCGCCGGCGAAAGACAACAAAAAACCCGGGCGGAGCCGGGTTCAGTGCGTGTTCTCTGGCGGAAGGGGAGGGATTCGAACCCTCGATACGGTATAACCGTATACCGGATTTCGAGTCCGGCGCATTCGACCACTCTGCCACCCTTCCGTGCGGAAAGTGTCCGACAGAGAATTCGCGCATTCTAACAAACGAAAGGTGAAAATCAAGGGGGCGCGGCGAAATTTTGGCTCAGGGAAGTAAATTTCCATGCCCGGCATTTGGTTTTGTGTCGTTTTTTGGCAACACTGACGAAGCGTTCTGCCCTAAAGTCGAAATAATCCTTGTCGTTCGGAAGTCTCGGTGATAAGTTCCGAAAATATTCAACCATCGCCATGGGAGGCGCTTGTCATGGACATTTCAGAAAAAGATCTCAAGCATTTCAGCGAAGTTCGCACGCAGCTCGCGCAGGCCGTGAGCAAGATGCAGAGCGCATTCCAGGACAAGAAGATTTCCAAGGCGCTTGCGCAGGAAATCTATGACGCCGCCCGGCAGATTCTTGAAGCAGGGGCATCGCTCGTTGGCGGTCTTGCTTCGACGGCGGTGGCAGCCGTAAAGGAAGAGGTTGAGGCGGCCAAGCCGGCGGAAAAGAAGCCGGCAGCCAAGAAAACGCCGGTGAAGAAGACGGTGAAGAAGCCGACGGAGTCCGCGATAGAAGAAAAGAAGCCCGCGGCGAAGAAGGCGGCTGCGAAGAAGACGCCGGCGAAGACGGAAGAAAAGAAGGTGGAAAAGAAGCCGACGGCGAAGAAGACTGCCGTGAAAAAGGCCCCGGCGAAGGCCGAGGCAGTGAAGTCTGCAGCGCCGGCGGTGGAAGAGCCGAAGACGGAAAAGAAGTCCGTGGCGAAGAAGGCCGCCGCAAAGAAGACGCCTGCGAAGGCAGAGGCCGCAAAGCCCGCGGCGCCGACGGCGCAAGAAAAGAAGGCGGAAAAGAAGCCTGTCGCGAAGAAAGCGGTTGCAAAGAAGACGCCCGCAAAGGCGGAGGCAGTGAAGCCTGCGGCGCCGGTGGCAGAAGAAAAGCAGGCGGAAAAGAAGCCCGCGGCGAAGAAAGCCGCGGTGAAGAAGGCGCCTGCAAAGGCGGAAGCGGCGAAGCCCGCGGCTGAGCAGCCGGCGGCGAAGTCTCCGGCCAAGAAAGCCGCGGCCAAGAAGGCGGCCGCCAAGAAGCCGGCGGCGAAGAAGTAAGACCGTCATGGCAAAACGCCCGAGGCAAAGCGGCGATTTTCACCGGCCTCGGGCGATTTTCATCGGCATGGCCTACAATGCCGATCGATTCGTGCATCGATCAAGCGGTGCACTCCAGCCGTCCTTCAAGACTCCGATCGGAGCCAGCCTGAAACATGGAGCAGGCGGACGGCAGCGCCGGCGGCATTCGCGTCCGGCCTTTTCTAGAGTTGCCAGTATTCTTTCGGACGACGGCTGCGCTCTGCACGGCAGGGAGGCGGACGTTGCGCCGCATCTTCCTATTGTGACGAAAGACATTGCCCCGGGGTTTGTGATCGAGGCCGCGCTTTTGACCAGCCCGAAGCCCCTCAAGATCGGCGAGCTCGCGAGACTGTTTGCGAACCGCTACACGAAGGACCGCATTGCGCAGGAGCTCGGCCGGCTGGTGGAGTTCTGGGCGGACCGAGGACTGCGGCTCGTGGAGGTAGGCGACGGCTGGCGCTTTCAAAGCGCGCCGGAGATTTCCGGGTACCTTGTCCGTCTGGTGGAGGAGAAGGCGCCGAAATATTCGCGCGCCGTGATGGAGACGTTGGCCATCATTGCCTATCGGCAGCCGGCGACGCGCGGCGACATCGAAGAAATTCGCGGCGTCGCGGTGAATCCGAACATCCTTCGGCAGCTGGAGGAGCGCGGCTGGATTGAAATCATCGGCCATCGCGAAAGTCCCGGGCGTCCGGCGCTTTTTGCGACAACGCCGCAGTTTTTGAACGATCTCGGCATCCGCAGTCTGTCGGCCTTGCCGCCCTTGAAGGGCGAGGCGCCGCAGGCGCAGGAGTTCGAGCTCGATTTTTCCGACGAAAAGATTCAGGAGAATCTGAGCGGTCAGGAAGCGACAAAGAAGACGCCCGAGACAGCAGCGCCTTCGCCGGCGGACAAAGCGGCCGCTGACTCGCCGGCCGCGCAGACAACCGTAGCAGCAGAGACAAAGCATGACGACGAAAAAAACGAAGCCTGAAGCCGCGGAAGCGGCGGTTGAAGAAAAGAAGCCGGTGCGCCGCACCCGTGTGAAGAAGGTTGCGGAGGCGGCTCCTGCGGAAAGTGCGGCGCCGGAGTCGACTGTTGAGACGCCTGAGGAGGTGAAGCCTCGCCGTCGTCGTGCGGTGAAGAAGACGGAGCCGGTGGAGCCGACGAAAGCTGTTCCAGCGGATGAAACGCTTGCGGAAAAGCCGGTGAAGCCGAAGCGGGTGCGAAAGACCGTCAAGGCGAAGGACGCTGTTGAGACGCCCGAAGTGTCTGAAGCGGCAGAGAAGCCAGCAGCCGACGCGAAGAAGCCCGTTCGCCGCACGCGAGCGAAGAAGTCGGTTGAAGCGGCGGCGCCTGCGACGGTGGTTGAGTCGGAGGCTCCGGCGACGGAAGGCGGCGCAGCGTCAGAAAAGACCGTGGCGCCGGAAGTGGTGGAGACGGCAGAACCTTCGGCGAAGAAAGCGCCGCGTCAGACGACGCGACGTCGTCGCGTGAAGTCCGCGGAAAAAACGGATCAGGCGCAGGCGGCTTCGGCCGAGGTTGAAGCGGTTGAGGCGGCGCCCGACGATGGTTCGGAAAAGGCGTTTTGCGCTGACAAAGTGTTTGATCCTCAGGTTTTCAGCCGCGGCAAGAAGGCGCAGAAGGACGCGCTGATTGCTCAGAGTGAAAAATTGCAGAAGGTGCTCGCGGACGCGGGGCTCGGCAGCCGCCGCGACATGGAGCAGCTCATTTTGGAAGGCCGCATTTCGGTGAACGGGACGCCGGCTTACATCGGTCAGCGCGTGATGCCTTCGGACGTGGTGAAGATCAACGGCCGCGTCGTGAAGCAGGCGCAGTCGACGGGCGGCGCGAAGAAGACGCCTCGCGTTTTGGCCTACCACAAGCCCGTGGGCGAAATCGTGAGCATGGACGATCCGGAGGGCCGTCCTACGGTGTTTGATCATCTTCCGAAGGTGAGCCACGGCCGCTGGATTGCCGTGGGGCGTCTCGACTTCAACACCGAGGGGCTTCTGCTCTTTACGACGAGCGGGGAGCTCGCGAACCGGCTGATGCACCCCCGCTACGCTATTGAGCGCGAATACGCCGTGCGCGCCGCAGGCGTCATGACCGAAGAGGGCTTGAAGGCTTTGACAACCGGCGTGGAGTTGGAAGACGGTCCGGCGGCTTTTTCCAAAGTGGAGGAAAAGGGCGGCGAAGGCGTCAATCGCTGGTACCTCGTGCGCATCAATGAGGGCCGCAATCGCGAGGTGCGCCGCATGTTTGCCGCGGTGGGCCTTACGGTGAGCCGGCTGATTCGCGTGCGCTACGGCGCGGTGCAGCTGCCCAAGGACTTGGACCGGGGACAGACGAAGGAGCTGCCGGCGGACTGGGTGCGCGCCTGGATGGCTGACTTGGAGGCGGCGGCTCCCGTGCCGAATCCTCACGGCAAGAAGCAGGGCGGCGGCAAGGCGAAGAAGGACAACAAGTTCAGCAACGGCCGCAGCAGCAAGAAAAACGGGCGCCAGAACCGCGGCGACCGCGAGTTCCAGCGGATTCCCGATCCGATGACGTCCACCGTGAACTACATTGCCAGCGGCCAGCTCGACCAGGCGCAGCGCGTCTATTCCCGCGGTCTGGCCGACAACGGCGCCCGCGGCTCCCGCGACTTCGGACGCGGCGACGGCATCAAGGGCAATCGCCGCTTTTCCCGCGGCGGACGCGGTCGTTGAGCTGAAAACGTTTGATTTTCGTCAAAAGGATTGAAAATCAAACGAAAATCCGTATAATGGCGCCCGCATGAGAGAAAAGCCGCTTCAAAAGAGGCTTTTTAATCGCGACGGCGCCGCGGATTTTCTGCGGTGACGGACGGCGCGAGGGGAGACCTGGCGCTGCTCCTCCGGCGGGTTCGCCCGCCCGGCCGCACCATACTTCACTGGCGGGCGCCTCGGGCGCTGCGGCAGTTTTCTTCGGAAGAAGGTGTTCCGAAGAAAAAGGGATGGGCTTGCAAGCCCATTTTTTTTTATTTTTTTCGCAAAAGCGGACTGATGGCGACTAGCACTGCGCAAATTGCCGAACTCATCGAAAGCACGGTCACCGGGCTTGGCTTTGAGTTTGTGGATTACGAAAAGCTCCCGCACGGCCTCCTGCGAGTCACGATTGACAGCACGAAGGAAGGCGGCATCACGGTGGACGACTGTGAGATGGTGAGCGACCAGATCACGCACCTCTTTACGGTGGAAGGGGTGGACTACGAGCGTCTTGAAGTGAGCAGCCCTGGCGTGGACCGTCCTTTGAAGCGCGCCCGCGATTGGCAGCGCTTCATCGGACGTCCCGTGCACGTGGAGCTCTACGAGCCCCTGAAGGCCGAGGGCTTTCCCGAAGCCGGCCGCCGCAAGATGGACGGCCGGGCGCTCGAAGTGACGGGCGAAGGCCCTGAAGCGCAGATCCGCTTTTCGTTTGAAGAAATTCACATCGCCCGCACGCCCTCCGAGGCCGTGCGCGGCAAAAAGCCCGGGAAGAAGGCGGCCCCCGCCGCCGAACCCGTGGTGGTGACCTTTGACTTGGCCGACGTCGATCGCGCCAACCTGATTGCTGAGCTTGACTTTAGAGGGAAGAAATAATGAGCCGCGACATGCTCGATATGGTCGATGTTCTGGCCAATGAAAAAAATGTGGAAAAGTCCGCCGTGTTCGGCGTCTTGGAAACGGCGCTCGCGAGCGCGGTGAAGAAGGCGCAGTTCCCCGGTGAAGATGCGGACGTCGTGGTGACCGTGGATCAGAACACGGGCGACTGGACGGCGATCCGCCGCTGGCTCGTGGTGAGCGGTGACGAAGGCTTGCAGGAGCCGGATCGTCAGGAAATGCTCGCTGACGTCGAAGAGGATTATCCCGGCATCAAGGTGGGTGACTACATCGAAAAGCCCGTGGAGAACATCAACTCCTCCGGCCGCCGCTTTGCCCAGGACGCGAAGCAGGTCATCCTGCAGCGCCTGCGCGACGCCGAGCGCGAACAGATCCTGCGCGAGTTCCTCGATCGTCATGAGGAAGTCATCAACGGCACCGTGAAGCGCATGATGAAGGAAGGCGCGATCATCGAGATCGGCCGTCTGGACGCCATGCTGCCGCGCTCCGAGATGATTCCGCGCGAGAATCTGCGCAACGGCGACCGCGTTCGCGCGCTCGTCCTGCGCGTGGAGGAAAGCGCCAAGGGCAAGCAGGTCATCCTGTCGCGCGCCTGCCCCGACTTCCTCAAGAAGCTCTTTGAACTCGAAGTGCCGGAAATCGAAGAAGGCGTGGTGGAAATCAAGTCCGCCGCCCGCGATCCCGGCCTGCGCGCGAAGATCGCCGTCATGAGCCGCGACAAGCGCATCGATCCCGTGGGCACCTGCATCGGCATCCACGGCTCCCGCGTGACGGCGGTCACGAACGAGCTCGCCGGCGAGCACATCGACGTCGTGCGCTGGGACGAAAACCCCGTGCAGTACATCGTCGAAGCGCTGAAGCCCGCGAAGGTGACGAAGGTCATGGCCGACGAAGAGGCGAAGTCGATGGACGTCACGGTGGACGAAGACAACCTCGCCATCAGCATCGGCAAGGGCGGCCAGAACGTGCGTCTTGCGACCGAGCTCACCGGCTGGCAGATCAACATCATGACCGCTGACGAAGCCAACAAGAAGCGCGCTGACGAAGAAGCCGCGGCCTGCGCGGAATTCACGAACGAGCTGGGCCTCGAGGAAGACAAGGCTCGCGCGCTCTTTGAAGGCGGCATCTACAGCCTGGAAGAACTCGCCTACGTGCCCGAAGCCGAAGTGGCCTCGCTCGGCGTCTTTGCCGAAGACGAGCTCGCCGCCGTGCGCGAAAAGGCCCGCAACATTCTTCTTGCGCAGGCGCTGCAGCGCGAAGAGAATCTTCGTCAGGCCGACGAGAGCCTCCTTTCGCTCGAAGGCATGAACAATGACCTCGTCGCGAAGTTTGTCGCCGCCGGCGTGAAGTCCGCGGCCGACCTCGCTGACCTCGATGCTGAGGAACTGATGGAGAAGACGGGGCTTGACAAGGAATCGGCGAGCCAGTTCATCATGGCGGCCCGCGCGGCGGCCTGGACGGATGCGCAGTAAGGCGCCAAGACAAAAAGGCAGAAGAACATATGGCGAATAACACGGTCAATGAATTTGCGGCGGAGATGGGCATCCCCGCCAAGACCCTGCTTGCGCAGCTCAAGGCCGCCGGCATTGAAAAGGCGAGCGAGACGGACAGCGTGAGCGACGCGGACAAGCGCGTCCTTTTGGAAAGCATGCGTCAGGAGCGCGGCTCCCAGCGCGCGGGCAAGGTGACGGTGCAGCGTCGCGAGACGAGCACCATCCGCCAGCGCGACGGCCAGGGCGGCGCCCGCACGATTGAAGTCGAAGTGCGCCGCAAGCGCGTCTTCGTGAAGCGCGACGACGATCGCGCGAAGATGATCGCGGCGGCTCGCGCCGAGGCTGAAGCCAAGGCGCGCGCTGAAATGGCGGCGAAGGCGAAGGCCGAGGCGCAGAACGCTGAAGCTGCCGAAGCCGCCAAGGCGAAGGCGGAGCAGGAGGCGGTGGAAGCCGCCAAGCGCGCCGCTGAAGCGGCCGCGAAGAAGGCGGCGGAGGAGGCGGCTGCAAAGCGTGCGGCGGAAGAGGCGGCGAAGAAGGCCGCTGAAGAAGCCGCCGCGAAGAAGGCTCGCGAAGAAAAGGCTGCGGCCGAAGCCGCGGCGAAGGCCAGAAAGGAAGCCGAGGAAAAGGCGAAGGCGGCCAAGGCCGCGGCGGTGAAGCTCGCCGCGAAGCCCGCTCCCGCGGCGCCTGCGGTGGATCCGGCGGTGGCGAAGGCGGAGGCCGAAGCGAAGGCCGCCGAACAGGCGCGCCGTGAAGCGGCCCGCAAGAAGGCGATGGAAGAAGCGGCGGCCATCCGTGAAATGATGAGCAAGCCGAAGACCGTCCTCAAGGCGAAGGTTGACCGCGGCGACAAGACGGATCGCAAGGAAGAGGCGAAGCCTGCCGCGAAGCCCGCCGACGCGAAGAAGGACGTGAAGGACGCGAAGAAGCCCGCGCCCAAGGCCGGCGTGAAGAGCGCCGCCAAGCCCGCCGGCGGCAATGACCGCGGCGGCGACGCCAAGAAGGGCGGCCGCAACGGCAAGAAGGGCGACGGCCGCGGCGATCGCTGGGGCGACGACGGCGACAACCGCCGCAACAAGATGAAGACGCGCGGCGGCGACGAGGGCGATGACGCTTGGAGCGGACGCCGCAAGCACCACCAGCATCACGAGCAGGCCGCGCAGCAGGCGCCCGCCGAGCCCGTGGTGCGCGAAGTGAGCGTGCCCGAGACGATCTCGGTCGCGGATCTCGCGCACAAGATGGCGGTGAAGGCCACCGAAGTGATCAAGGTGCTGATGAAGATGGGCCAGATGGTCACCATCAACCAGATGCTCGATCAGGACACGGCGATGCTGCTCGTCGAAGAAATGGGCCACAAGGCGATCGCCGCGAAGGCGGACGATCCCGAGGCGCTTCTGGGCGAATTGCAGGAAGGCGCCCAGCAGTACCCGGCGGTTTCCCGTCCCCCGGTCGTCACGATCATGGGCCACGTGGACCACGGCAAGACCTCGCTTCTGGACTACATCCGCCGCGCCAAGGTGGCGGCGGGCGAAGCGGGCGGCATCACGCAGCACATCGGCGCCTACCATGTGAAGACGCCGCGCGGCATCGTCACGTTCCTTGACACCCCGGGGCATGAGGCCTTCACGGCCATGCGCGCCCGCGGCGCCCAGGCGACCGACATCGTGATTCTCGTGGTGGCCGCCGACGACGGCGTCATGCCGCAGACGCAGGAAGCCATTGCGCACGCCAAGGCGGCGAATGTGCCGATGGTGGTGGCGATCAACAAGATCGACAAGCCGGAAGCCAATCCGGAGCGCGTGAAGGGCGAGCTCGTGCAAAACGGCGTTCTTCCCGAAGATTACGGCGGAGACGTGCCGTTCTGCCCGGTGTCCGCGAAGACCGGCCAGGGCGTGGACGAACTTCTTGAAAACGTGCTGCTGCAGGCGGAGATGCTCGAACTCAAGGCGCCCGCCGAAGGCAGCGCCAAGGGCCTCGTGATCGAAAGCCGCCTCGACAAGGGCCGCGGCCCCGTGGCTTCCGTGCTCATCCAGTCGGGCCTTTTGAAGAAGGGCGACATCGTTCTCGCGGGCCAGGCCTTCGGCCGCGTCCGCGCCATGATGAACGAAATGGGCAAGCAGGTGGCGTCGGCCGGTCCCTCGATCCCCGTGGAGATCCAGGGCCTTTCCGACGTTCCCGCGGCGGGCGACGAGCTCATCGTGGTGCCGGACGAACGAAAGGCGCGCGAAGTCGCGCTCTTCCGCCAGGGCAAGTACCGCGACGTGAAGCTCGCGAAGCAGCAGGCCGCGAAGCTTGAGAACCTCTTCTCGGGCGAAAACAACGGCGAAGTGAAGACGCTTGCGCTCATCATCAAGGCGGACGTCCAGGGCTCCACCGAAGCGCTCGTTCATGCGCTCACCAAGCTCTCCACCGAGGAAGTGCGCGTTCAGGTCGTGCATTCCGCCGTGGGCGGCATCTCCGAAACCGACGTGAACCTCGCGGCGGCTTCGAAGGCGGTGATCATCGGCTTCAACGTCCGTGCGGACGGCAACGCCCGCAAGGCCGCGGAGCGCGACGGCATCGACATCCGCTACTACAACATCATCTACGACGCCGTGGACGATGTGAAGGCGGCCATGAGCGGCATGCTCTCGCCTGAAAAGCGCGAGACGGCGATTGGCTTGGCGGAGATTCGCCAGACGATCCGCGTGCCGAAGGTGGGCCTCATCGCGGGCTGCCGCGTGCTCGAAGGCGTGGTGCGCCGTTCGGCCTCCGCGCGTCTCCTGCGCGACAACGTGGTGATCTGGACGGGCGAGCTCGCCTCCTTGAAGCACTTCAAGGACGACGTGCGCGAAGTTCAGGCCGGCAACGAATGCGGCTTGTCGCTGAAGGGCTACGACGACATCAAGGTGAACGATCAGCTTGAAATCTTCGAAGTCACGGAAGTGGCGCGCACGCTCTAAGGGAGACCCGGACGATGGCAATGAAATCGAAGCGTCCGGGCCGCGCGCTGCGCGTGGCCGACCAGATCGCCCGCGATCTGGCCGAGCTCATTCCGCTCAACGTGCGCGACCCCCGCGTGGGGCTCGTCACCATCACGGGGTGCGAAATCACGCCGGACTACGCGCACGCCAAGGTTTTCTTCACGGCGCTGGGCTGCGAGGAGACGGCGTGCCGCGAGGGGCTCAATGCGGCGGCGGGGATGCTGAGAAACTTGATTTTCAAGAAGCTCACCATTCACACCGTGCCGACCCTGCACTTCGTTTTGGACGAGAGCGTGGCCCGCGGCTTTGCCATGGACCGCGTGATCGACGAGGCGATGCAGGCGACGCGCCGTTCGGAAGAAAACGCGAAGTAGGCGGGCGATGGGCGCAAAAGGCGACAACATTGACGGCGTGATGCTCCTTGACAAGCCGCAGGGCATGTCCAGCAACTGGGCTCTGCAGCTCACGCGCCGGCACATCAACGCGAAGAAGGCGGGGCACACCGGCACGTTGGATCCGATGGCGAGCGGCCTGCTGCCCCTTGCGTTCGGGAATGCGACGAAGTATTCGGCCGACCTCCTGCACGCGGACAAGCGCTACCTCGCCGAACTCACCTTCGGCGCGGCCACCGACACGATGGACGCCGAGGGCGAGGTGATCGAGACGAGCGACGTCGTCGTGACGCGCGAAGCGCTTGAAGCCGTGATCCCCGAATTCACCGGGGAAATTGAGCAGACGCCCCCTATGTACTCCGCCGTAAAGCACGGCGGCAAAAACCTTTATGATCTCGCCCGCAAGGGCATCAGCGTTGAGCGAAAGGCCCGCCGCGTCACGGTGAAGGAGCTGCGGCTCGTGAGCTTTGACGGGAAGAAGGCGGTGCTCGACGCGCTGGTGACGAAGGGAACCTACATCCGGGTGCTTGCCGACGACATCGGCCGGCGCCTGGGGGCCTTCGCGCACCTCACGGCGCTTCGCCGGACGGCGGTGGGCGATCTTCGCATTGAAGACGCCGTGCCGTTTGCGGCGATTGACACCGACGCGAAGACGACGGAAGAAAAGCGCGCCTATTTGAAGGGCGCGGACTTCCTGTTGCAGTCATTGCCGGCGGTGACGCTTGCATCGGACGAAGCCGCGCGGCTTCGAAACGGGCAGCGGCTCGCGGTGAAGTCGGCCGTGCGCGGCGAGGCGAGGGCCTACGGGCCGGAAAAGAATCTGCTGGGCGTGGTGGAAGTGGACGCGAGAGGCGTCATCCATCCGGTCCGGCTCATACGAAATTTAGAGAATGATCCGTCCTGACTTCGAGAGCGGGACAACTTCGGGAAATTGAAATGACAAGAGCTATTCGCAATATTGCAATCATTGCTCACGTTGACCACGGCAAGACGACCATGGTTGACAAGCTCCTGCAGTGCGCGGGCACGTTCCGCAGCAATCAGCAGGTCGACGAGCGCGTGATGGACAGCGGCGACATCGAAAAGGAACGCGGCATCACGATTCTCGCGAAGAACTGCGCCGTGGAATACGAAGGCGTGCACATCAACATCATCGACACCCCGGGGCACGCTGACTTCGGCGGCGAAGTGGAGCGCGTGCTCTCGATGGTGGACGGCGTGCTGCTTCTCGTGGACGCCGTGGACGGCCCGATGCCCCAGACGCGCTTTGTGACGCGCAAGGCCCTGGCCGCCGGCCTGAAGCCCATCGTCGTCATCAACAAGGTGGACCGCCCGGGCGCTCGTCCGGAGTGGGTCGTGAACCAGACGTTCGACCTCTTTGACAAGCTGGGCGCCACCGAAGACCAGCTCGACTTCCCGGTGATCTACGCCTCCGCTTTGGAAGGCTACGCGGGCTACACCGACGACATCGAGGAGCTTAAAAAGATCGGCAACATGCGCGCCGTCTTCGACACCGTGATCAAGTACGTTCCGGTCCGTGAAGACAACGCGGAAGCGCCGCTGCAGCTGCAGATCTGCTCGCTTGACTACAACAGCTACGTGGGCAAGATCGGCATCGGCCGCGTGCACCGCGGCACGCTCAAAGCTGGCCAGAGCGTCGTGATCATGAACGGTCCGGACGACACGCCGAAGGCCGCGAAGATCAACCAGATCCTTCAGTTCGAAGGGCTGGACCGCAAGATCGTTGACTTCGCGCAGGCGGGCGACATCGTGCTCGTGAACGGCATTGAAGAACTCAACATCGGCACGACGATCACGGATCCGGCCTCGCCCGAAGCGCTTCCGATGCTCACTGTGGACGAACCGACCCTCACCATGAACTTCATGGTGAACACGTCGCCGCTTGCGGGCCGCGAAGGCAAGTTCGTGACGAGCCGCCAGATTCGCGAGCGCCTGGAGCGCGAGCTGAAGTCGAACGTCGCCATGCGCCTGCGTCCCACCGCGGATGAAACGGTGTGGGAAGTCTGCGGCCGCGGCGAGCTGCACCTCACGATTCTTCTTGAAAACATGCGCCGCGAAGGCTACGAGCTCGCCGTGGGCCGTCCCCGCGTGCTCCTCAAGATGGTGAACGGCGAAAAGCAGGAGCCGTACGAGCTCCTCACCGTGGACGTCGAGGAAGAGCATCAGGGCGCCGTGATGGAAGAGCTCGGCCGCCGCAAGGGCGACCTGCAGGACATGCAGCCCGACGGCAAGGGCCGCGTGCGCCTCGAGTACCGCATTCCGGCTCGCGGCCTGATCGGCTTCCAGTCGATGTTCATGACGATGTGCCGCGGCACGGGCATCATGAGCCACGTGTTTGACGACTACGGTCCGATCAAGCAGGGCGACGTGGGCGAACGCCGCTCCGGCGCCATCATCAGCCAGGACGACGGCTCCGCCGTGGCCTACGCGCTTTGGAAGATTCAGGAGCGCGGCCGCCTCTTCGTGAGCCCCGGCGACGCCCTCTACGAAGGCATGATCATCGGCGAGCACTCGCGTGAAAACGACATCGTCGTGAACCCGATCCGCTGCAAGCAGCTCACCAACATCCGCGCCTCCGGCACGGACGAGGCGATCCGTCTGGTTCCCCCGGTGCAGCTCACGCTTGAAAGCGCCGTTGAATTCATCAACGACGACGAGCTCGTGGAAATCACCCCGAAGACCATCCGCCTGCGCAAGCGCTGGCTGAAGGAATTCGAACGCCGCCGCGCCTCCCGCGCTGAACGCGACGAAATGACGCTTTAAGCGTCGTGAGCTTCACGTAAAAATGAAGCGCAAAGCGCCCGCAGATCTCTGCCCGTGCGGCTCTGAAAAGCCGTTCGCGGCGTGCTGCGGGCGTTTTTTGTCTGCCGGGGCCGAGCCTGAGACGCCCGAAGCGCTGATGCGAAGCCGCTACAGCGCTTACGCGACGAAGAACCTCGCCTGGCTGAAGCACACCTGGGCGCCGGAGACGGTTCCGTCGGATCTGGAGGATGCCGCAGAGTCTGACATCAAGTGGCTGGGGCTCAAGGTGCTCGCCGCGGCGAGGCAGGATGAGACGCATGGCACGGTGGAATTCGTGGCGCGCGGCCGGCTGCCCTCGGGCGCCTTTCGGATGCACGAGCTCTCTCGCTTTGAAAAGCGGGACGGCCGCTGGGTGTACGTTGACGGCGACGTGAAGGACAAGTAGCCGAACTTGTCTGTTTGTGCCGAAAGTGCGCCGCATTCTCTGCGCCGGGCGCCCGTTGCCGGGCTGTTCGAGCAAATTTCCTAGAATTTTCTGCTGAAGCCGCCTCGACGGGCGGCGCGGACTAAATTCAGGAGACGAAAATGACGAAGCCTTTTGCGGTCTGCCACATGATGGCAAGCCTGGACGGTCGCATCGACTGCGCGATGACGGAGCATCTCGGCAGCGCCGCTTACTACGAAGCGTTGGACGCGCTTCACTGCGACACAATGTTTGAAGGCCGGACGACGGTGGCGATGCACTATGCCGCGCCCGGCGTTTTTGCGGAAGCGCATCCGGCGCCTTTGACGGAAGAATCGTTTTGGAAGGCGGGGGACGCCAAGCGCTGGCAGGTCGTCACGGACACGCGCGGCACGCTGCTCTGGCCTGAAGAAACGGGCGCGGAGCGTCTTTGTCTCGTGAGCCGGCAGGCGACGAAAGGGTATCTCGCGTATTTGCGCGAAGCCGGCGTTTCCTACATCGTGGCGGGTGAGGCGGCGATTGATCTTGCGAAGGCGATCGACGTGCTCGTGCGCGAGTTTGGCACGAAGCGCATTGCGGTCGTGGGCGGCGGCAAGCTCAACGGCAGCTTTCTCAAGGCGGGATTGCTCGATGAGGTGAGCATGGTCTACGGCGCAGGCATTGACGGCCGCAGCCGGTTCGTGACCGCTTTCGAGGGCATTCCGGACGAGCACGCCGTCCCTTATCGGCTGCAATTGATTTCTGCCCAGCCCATGGCCGAAGACGCCGTGTGGCTGCGGTACCGAATGAAACACTGAGGAAAAGAATGGAAAAAGACACCCGCTGGCGCTTCTGCGTCGCGCCGATGTTGGACTGGACGGATACGCACTGCCGGGTGTTTCACCGGGCGCTCACTTCCAAGGCGAGGCTCTACACGGAGATGATCACGTCGCCCGCGCTGGTGCACGGCAACCGCGAGCGGCTCCTGGACTTCAGCGAGTGCGAGCACCCCGTGGCATGCCAGCTCGGAGGCAGCGATCCGGCGGAGCTGGCGCAGGCCGCCCGCTGGGTGGCGGAGAGGGGCTACGATGAGGTGAATCTCAACTGCGGCTGTCCTTCCGAACGTGTGCAGCGCGGCAGCTTCGGCGCCTGCCTGATGCTGGAGCCGAAGCTTGTCGCCGACTGCTTCAAGGCGATGCGCGACGCGGTGGACATTGACGTCACCATCAAGCATCGCATCGGCGTGGACGGCCAGGACGACTACGCCTTCGTCCGCGATTTCGTCGGCACGCTTTATGAAGCAGGCTGCCGCACCTTCATCGTGCACACGCGGTCGGCCTGGCTGAAGGGGCTCTCCCCGAAGGAAAATCGTGAAGTGCCGCCCTTGAAGCGCGAGTACGCCGGCAAGTTGAAGAAAGACTTTCCGGAAGCCGTCATCTGCATCAACGGCGGCATTGAGACGCTCGACCTTGCCGAGGAGCTTCTGAAAGACGTGGACGGCGTCATGGTGGGACGGGCGGCGTACAAGAACCCGTGGCTTCTCACCGATGTGGACGCGCGGCTTTACGGCGTGAAGGACGCCGAACCCGTCACTCGCGCGGCGGTGGTGGACCGCATGACGGACTATCTGAAGGCGCGCTGGCCCGCGGATCCGCATGTGCTTCGCGGCACGGCGCGTCACATGCTGGGGCTTTTGAACGGCATGGCAGGGGGCAAGATCTGGCGCCGGACGCTCTCTGACCCCGCGGCTTATCAGGCCTTCGGCGCCGAAGTGCTGCACGAAGCGTATGCGCGGGCCGGATGGCGCGAGTCCGCCTTTGACTCTGACCGCGCGGATGACGACGAGTTCTTCTAGCCCGCGTCCTTCGTGGAGACGGGGCGCGTCGGATCGCTGATCCATTCGGAAAAGCTGCCGACATAGATGCCGGCGGATGGAAGTCCCGCCGCACGGGCGGCGAGGAGATTCGTGCAGGCGCGCACGCCGGAACCGCAGGTGTGAATGAGACCTTCGGCGGGACGACCGGCCAGCACCGCCGCAAAGAGCGCCCGGATGTCGTTTGCGGGCTTCAGGCGGCCGTCAGGACCGATCATCTGGTCGCCTGGCAGCGAACGGGCGCCAGGAATGTGGCCTGCCACGGGATCGAGCGTCACAAGCTCTCCCAAGTACCTTGCTCTGGGGCGCGCGTCGACGATCGTGTGCACGCCGTCAGGGCGCGCGACGAGCGCGGCGATTTCTTCCACGGTCCAGATTCGCTCGAGCGGCGCGCTTTTTTCGAACCGTTCAGCGACGGGCGCCGCCGGCATGTCGGTGGTGACGGGGAGTTTGGCGGCTTGCCAGACCGCCATGCCGCCGTCGAGCACCCGGGCGTGGGGAAAGCCGGCGAGCCGCAGCTGCAGCCAGAGGCGGGCGGCAAAGGAAAGCGTGCCGCCGTCATAGATCACCACGTCGGAGCCGCGGCGGATGCCGTGGGCTTCGAGGGCTGAGACAAACTGGTCGAGGTCGGGAAGCGGATGCCGGCCGGAGGTCGGAGTCGGCACGCCGCAGACCGTGCGGTCGAAGTCGATGAAGCGGGCGCCGGGCAGATGGCCGGCGCGGTAAGCGTGAAGCCCGGCCTCGGGATCCGTGAGGCTCGCGCGAACATCGAGAAGAATTAGGTCGGGTGAAGCAAGTCGCGGCGCGAGGGCTTCGGGTGAAATGAGGGGTGTCATACGGCAATCCTTGGCGGCGAACGGGAGTTTCTGAACGAACCGGTTGACAGTCTACAAGCAGGCCGAGCGTTAACAAACGGTGACAGAGCCGGCGAGCGGCGGCCGCTTGCTTCGTTAGAATCGTCGCATTACGAATTTTTTGGAGATCACCATGACTCAGGCCGCAACGGGCGCCGTGCGCGCTCTTCCCGCTCCCGCCCACCTTTCTGTGACGCTCACCGAAGCGCTCGCGAAGCGCCGCTCCGTGCGTGACTACGCCGAAACGCCGGTGGATGAGGCGAAGCTCGCCTACGTGCTGTGGTCAGCGGCGGGCATCACGGCCCCCGACGGCAGCCGCACGACGCCCTCCACGATGCACCGGGCGGCGATTGATCCGTATGTGATCGACGCAGACGGCGTCTGGCGCTACGAAGCGGCGGAAAATCGCCTCGTCTGCGTGGCTTCGGGCGACAAGCGCGCCGACTCGACGCTCGGGCAGGACTTCGTGGCGAAGGCCGCGGTGACGATTCTTCTCGCGGCGGACAAGAAAAAGGGCGAGGGCATCGAGTCCTACTTCGGCACGGATGCGGGCTGCATGGCGATGGCGGTGCAGCTCGCGGCGCAGGCGGCGGGACTGGGCTCCGTGATCCGCGGCTCCTTTGATGCGGGCAAGATGACGGCGGCCCTGGGCGCAGACGGCGCGCAAAAGGTGCCGGTCCTCTGCGTCACGCTGGGAAACATCGCCTGAGGCCGTCATGGCGGTGTTGAAAAAGAAGAAGGCGGCGCCCCAGCCGCCGATGCGGCAGCTCCCGGAGCCGCGGCCGATGGCGATGACGCTCACGGACGCGCTGAAGAAGCGCCGCACTGCGCGGGACTTCTCGGAAGATCCCATCTGCGACGAAGACCTCGCGACGATTCTCTGGGCCGCTGACGGCGTCACGCGCCGCGACGGGCGCCGCACGACGCCGTCGGCCATGAACTGGCAGGAGATTGACATCTACGTCGTGAAGGCGAACGCCATCTGGCTCTGGCACGCAAAGGAAGGCGCCTTGTCCGTCGTGAAGGATCAGGACTGGCGCGGGGACTTCACGCTGCTGCAGCCCTTGGTGAAGAAGGCGCCGGTGCATCTCGTGTACGTCGTCTCCGCCGATCGCTCGTCAGGACTCGTGACGGATCTCGCTAAAAAGATGCTGAAGTACGTGGATCGCCCGACGATTGAAGCCGAGGCGGAGCGCGTCATCGACCGCGCGAAGATCCTCGACGTGGGCGTCAAGGTGCAGGCGGCGTACCTGGCGGCGGCCGCCTTGAACATCAATTGCCTCGTGCGCATGACGTTTGATCCGGAGCGCGTGCGCAAGACGCTGGGACTCAAGGCCGGGGACGAGCCGGTGTGCATTCAGACGCTGGGCTACAAGCCGAAATCGCTGCTGGATCTGGCTATTTAGCGGCTGTTGGCGACAAGATGTTGCCAACAGTCTGTAAAAACGCCGCTTCGGACGTCAAAATCTGAAGCGGCGTTTTTGCGCTGGCGGCGGACTCCGTCAGCGGCCGGCGTCGCCGAAAAGCGACTGGTACATTGGCCAGTAGACGGCGTAGAGCACGGTGGAGGCGGCGAATGCAAAGGGCGTGATGAGGAACATCTCGCTCCCCGCCAGGCCGAGGGCTGCGATGAGGGAGGAGAGCACGACGGCGCAGGCCGCTACGGCGGCGGTGACGATCACGCCCAGCACGATGATGGCGGGAAGCGACCGCAGGCACCCGAAGAAGGAGTAGAAAAGCGACTTTCCGCAGGGCATGCCTTTTTCGCTCGCCAGCAGCGGCGCAAACCACGTGGCGGCCAGAACCGGCAGATAGATGGCGAGGCTGGCGACGATCGCGCTCCAGGGAATGTGGGATGAGACCGTTGACCAGTCCAGCCGGCCGTTCTCAAGCGTCCCCCACTGCGCGATGGAATCCGCGGCGAGGAGATCAAAGACGAGATTTACCGTGGAAAGCCCCACCGCGAACACGAGCCCTGTCTGAAGCAGAACGACGCGAAGGCGCCGGTCGGCCCAGACGGCTTTGATAAGCGGCAGTCCCGGCTTGCGCCCAGCGAGCGTCTCTCGAACGCCTCGCCCCAGAAGCACGGTGCCGAACGGCATGAAAAGCGACGCGGCGAGGCTTCCGAAGAGGGGGAGAATCGAGAGAATTCCCATCATCGAGAGGTAGAAGATCGCAATCACGGCGAGCGCAAAAGGCTCGCGGCGGCAGGCGGCGAGGGCGGTTTTGAGCCACGAAATCCCTGCCAGAAGCCCGGGGCGTCCATTGTTTTCAGAGGTGCTCATGCGGCGCTTCCGTCAGGCCAGTAAAGGGGGCAGGTGCGGCGGTCGTGCAGCACGCGTTCAAAGTGCGTCGGATCGTGCGGCGTCAAAAGACTCGCTTCGCGCGGCTTGTAGAAGTCGTTCAAGCGGCTGATCCAGAACCGGGTGGCGGCCGCGCGCAGCGCCGTGCGCCAGAGGCTCTTTTCGTCGTCCGTGAGCGGCGCGACGGCGTGGTAGGCGTCCATGAGCGATTGAACGAGCTCTGGCTTCAAGGCGCCCGTCGCGTCGTCCACGCACCAGTCGTTCACGACGACGGCGAGGTCGTAAAGCCGCGGCATGCAGCCTGCGAAGTAGAAGTCGAAGACGCCGGCGACGCGTGCGTCAGGCGTGCCGGCCTGATCGATCAGCGTGTTGTCGCGAAAGAGGTCGCAGTGACAGGCGATGAGGGGAAGGTCCTTCCAAGGCGCGGCGTGCGAGACGCCGTCAAAGTAGGCCACTTCTTCCGTGAGGTCGGCAAAAAGCGCGGGCGGCAGGAAGGGGGCGAGCCCCGGCACGGTCGCCTTCCACCAGGCAAGGCCCCGAAGGTTCTCCTGAAAGAGCGGAAAGTCTTGAGCCGCCAGATGCATCCGGGCAAGGAGTTCGCCCATGGAGCGGCACTCGGCGACGCCCATGTTTCTTACCGAAACGCCGTGGAGGCGGTTGGCGATTGCCGCAGGCTTGCCCTTTACGAGCGTCCAGAGCGTGCCTTCTTGGGTGCGCACGGGCGCCGCGACGCGGCAGCCTTTTTTCAGAAGGTGTTCGCAGAGCTCGAGGTAGAAGGGGAGCTCCTCGGGCTTGAGGCGCTCAAAGAGCGTGAGAACCCACTCGCCCTTCGTGGTGGTGAGAAAGTAGTTGGTGTTTTCGATGCCGCTTGAGATGGGCTTGAGCGACGAGAGCTCGCCCAGCGAAAAATGCGCGAGCAGCGCCCGCGCGTCGTCTTCCGTGACGTTCGTGAAAACTGCCATGGCGCTCTACCAGCCGAACTGAATGAACTTCGGCGTATCCAGCGTGGAGCGGGAGTCCGCGCCCGGACGATTGTCAATCGGACGGTCGCCGCGGTTTTTCATCGTGTACGGAATTTCCGTCTGGCCCGGGGTCACGCGCACCTCGGTGAGCCGGTTGTTCTGGTCGTGATGCTCTTCGATGCGGGTGCCGTAGCGGCTCACGTAGGGCTCGGGCTGCGCGTGGCGCGTTTCTTCCGCGTGACGCTGGCGGGCGCGGGCCCGGCGCATGTCGTCTTCGTTGGGCTCGAGCCGCGCGGGATCGTCCCCGCGGCTGGCTTGCGCGGGGGCTCGGTCGGCCTGAGCCGGGAGTTCGGCGCGTCCCGTGTAGTCGGGGGGCGGCGCCACGGGGGCGGCCATGGCGGTCGCGGAAACGAGGAGAAGCGAAAGGAGCAGTTGTTTTTTCATCGTAGAAGGCTCGGAGCCGTTGCAATGTCGATAATCCGATTATGCCTTGAAGCGGCGCCGCCGGGCGGCGGTGCGTTGTGAAAATCAGTGACGGGCGGCCGCGGCCTGTCGCAAAAACGGCTAAAGTGCGGCCAATTCCTTACTGACAGGTTTGCTCACCATGCCACGGCTTCTTTTGGTTGACGGTTCCAACTATCTTTTTCGCGCTTATCACGCGCTGCCGCCGCTCACGACGAGCCGGGGCGAGCCTTCGGGCGCCCTGAAGGGCTTTTGCGGGATGCTGAAGAACGTGAAGACGCTCATCAAGCCCGACTTCGCGGCGTGCGTCTTTGATGCGCCGGGGAAGAACTTTCGGCATGAGACGTATCCGGAGTACAAGGCGAACCGCCCTCCGATGCCCGACGAGCTTCGCCGCCAGATCGAGCCCATCATGGAGATGGTGAAGCTTGAAGGCTGGCCCCTCCTGCAGATTTCAGGCGTCGAGGCGGACGACGTGCTGGCGACGCTCGCGAAAAAAGGCGAGGCGCTTGGCTGGGAGGTCTTCATCGCCACGGGTGACAAGGATTTGGCGCAGGTGGTGAACGATCAGGTGAAGCTGGTGAACACCATGACGCACGAAATTCTCGACGCGGACAAGGTGCTGGAGAAATACGGCGTCCGGCCGGATGAAATCATCGACTACCTGGCGCTCATGGGAGACAAGGTGGACAACGTGCCGGGCATCACGAAGTGCGGCAAGGTGACGGCCGCAAAGTGGATCGCCCAGTATGGCTCGATTGACAACCTCGTTGCGCACGCCGACAAAGTGCCGGGGAAGCTGGGCGAGAACCTGCGCGCCGGCATGGCGTTTCTTCCCATGGCGCGAAAGCTCGTCACCATCAATCTCGAGGCGCCGGTGCCCGGCGCGGTGACGGACTTGGTGCTGCAGCCCGCCGATGACGAAA
The DNA here is from genome assembly GCA_963652545.1 of Hallella faecis. Taxonomy (GTDB): domain Bacteria; phylum Pseudomonadota; class Gammaproteobacteria; order Burkholderiales; family Burkholderiaceae_F; genus Duodenibacillus. The sequence goes on from CAVJUB010000011.1 coordinate 35,312, forward strand.
AGCTCGCCGCTTTCTACGATCACTGGGAGATGCGCTCCGCCAAAGGCGTGAAGCGGAGCGCCAAGAAAGCGCCGGAAGCGCCGGCGGTGGAGGCGATGCAGGGGGATCTCTTCAACGCGGCGCCCGCGGCGGCGCCGGCGGCCGCTCCGTGCGACGTCAGGGTGGCGGCGACGGAAGCGGATCTCGCGGCGCTCGGGGAGAAGCTCGCCGCTTGCACCGCGGACATGCCGCCCGTCGCGCTGGCGATTTTTTCGGACGGCGAGTCGGCGATCACGGACCGGCCCGCGGGGCTTGCGGTGGCGTTGTCGCCGACGGATCGCTGGTATGTGCCGCTTGCGCATGAAGAAGGCGGCAATGCGCCGGAAGCCGCCGTGAAGGCGGCGCTTGCCGCGTGGCTGGCGTCGGACGCGCCGAAGGTCCTGCATGACGCGAAGGCGGCGAAGCATCTTCTGGCCAACATCGGCCTTGCGCTGGGACCGGCGGACGACACGATGCTGATGAGCTACGTGCTCGAAGCGCACTTGAAGCATGATCTGGCGTCAGTGGCGGCGCGTCGCTGCGCGACGTCGGCGCCGACGGAGGAGAAGCTCCTCGGAAAGGGGGTTCGGAAAAAGAAGGCGGCGCAGATTCCGGTGGCGGAGGCGGCGCCGGCTCTGGCGCTCGCGGCGGCTCTCGTGCGCACGGCGGGTTGCGTCATGCGCGAGCGCCTGGCGGCGGACGCGGGGCTCGCGCGCATTTACGAGACGGTGGAGCTCCCCGTGAGCCTGGTGCTCTCGCAGATGGAGCGCACGGGGGTTCTTGTGGACACCCAAAAACTCGCGGCGCTGAGCGTCGAGATGGACGCTGAAATCCAGCGCATCGAAGCGTCCATCGAAGCGGCGGCCGGGGAGAAGTTCAACCCGGCCAGCACGCGGCAGCTCGCGGAAATTCTGTTTGAAAAACTCGGCCTTCCCGTGAAGAAGAAAACCGCGGGCGGCGCGCCCTCCACGGACGAAGAGGTGCTGTCGGAGCTTGCGCTCGACTATCCCCTTCCGAAGCTCATTCTGGAGTACCGGCGCTTGACAAAGCTCAAAGGGACCTACACCGACAAGCTGCCGCTTCTTGCGGACGCAAACCACCGCGTGCACACCACGTTCGGGCAGGCGACGGCGGTGACGGGGCGGCTCGCAAGCTCCGACCCCAACCTGCAGAACATCCCGGTTCGAACGAGCGAAGGCCGCAAGATTCGCGAGGCGTTCATTGCGCCCGCAGGCTGCAAGGTGCTTTCGGCGGACTATTCGCAAATTGAGCTGCGCATCATGGCGCACATCTCGGGAGACGAGGGCCTGCTGAAGGCCTTCCGCGAGGGGCGCGACATTCACCGCGCCACCGCGGCGGAGGTGCTGGGGATTCCGCCTGAGGCGGTGACGCCCGATCAGCGCCGCATGGCGAAGGTGATCAACTTCGGCCTCATCTACGGGATGAGCGCCTTCGGCCTTGCTCAGAACCTTGGGATTGACCGCAAGGTCGCCGCCAATTACATCGAGCAGTACTTCGCGCGCTATCCGAAAGTCGCCCGCTACATGGAGGCGACGCGACTCAAGGCGCAGGCC